>DASWST010000265.1:0-13658 GCA_036402515.1 Pseudonocardia sp. | reverse complement strand
ATTCACCGCCCCAGAAGGCAAAACCATGGGCCACGCCGGCGCCATCGTCTCCGGCTCCGCCGGCACCGCCCAAGCCAAAAAAGAAGCCCTCGAAGCCGCCGGCGTCAAGGTCGGCAAAACCCCCAGCGAAACCGCCACGCTGATGAAGGAACTGATGAAGTAGCTCATGTGGCACGCGGTGTGCGCGTGTGTCTCACACTCTCCGCACTGGTTCGCTCGCTAGGGTCCGTGGCGGGAGGTCGAGTGACCTCCCGCCACGAGCATGTTGTGCGGTACGTGCGGGCTGGCAGGTTAGGTGCCGGGCAGCTGTCAGAACAGGTGGCCGGTACGTGCCTGGAGATCGCCGGAACGTGCTGGATAGCCCGGCCCGCGCCTGGGTATTCGGGAACGTGCCCGGGGTAGCCGATTGGTGGCGGCGTCTGGTACGGGCAGGCCCGTCGGTTGGTGCGGGGTGGCCGGATGGGCGGGTGTGCTTCGGGTAGCCGGGGCGGCTAGGTGTGTAGCGCGCCTCCTACCCAAGCGAACCAGTCGCCCGGGCGGTCTGGGCCGCGTCGAGCAGGAGGTCGTGATGAACAGCCCCACCGGTGAGCACACCGGACCGTCGCGGGCCGAGCTTGGCCCCGGGGTAGGACCGGCACGCGCGTTCGCGCTCAGCACGGCCGCCCTCGCCTTGCTCATCTATCTGCTCGGGTTTACCGCCGGGGTGCCCACCCTGATCACCAACGTGCCCGGGTCCCTGCTGCTGGGCGGCGGCCTGCTCACCGCGGTATCCGTGTTGCCCCGCACACGCTGGCTGTTGGCGCCCGCGGCGGTGACCAGCGTGGTCGGCGCGCTGTTGGTGGTGCAGAAAACCGCGACCACCTCCTCCTCTCTGAGCGCAACTGCCATCGTCGCTGTGTTGCTGTGTGTGCTCCAGATGCTGGCCGCGGCGGGCGCGTTGCTGGTGGACCAGGACCTGATGGGCAGCCGAGCCAATCGTTCGTCCGGTTTCCTCGCCCGATTCGGGGCAGGTGGCCAGCCGGGTTCCGGGCAGACCGACGCGGGGCAGGGCCGTGCCGGGCAGAGCGCCGGCGCTGCCGGGCCGGGACAGCCCGGGGCGCACTACGCCGGCGGTCCGTACCCGCAGTACCCGGCGGAGGCCTACCCCGCCAGCCCGTACGCCGGCCAGTACACGGGCGGCGCTGGTCAGTACGGCGCTGGTCAGTATGGCGCTGGTGCGTACGGCGCTGGTCAGTTCGGCGCTGGTGCGTACGGGGCCGGGCAGTATGCGGTTGGGCAGTACGCGGGTGGGCAGCACCAGGGGGGAGAGCCCGGCGGTCAGCAGTACGCCGGTGGTCAGGAATACGCCGGCGGTCAGTACGCGGCCGGTCAGTCTGCCGCGCAGCCCGTCGGCGGACAGATCGCCTCCCCGCCATCCGGGTATCCGGCGCAGCCCGGCTATCCGGCGCAACCCGGCTATCCGGCGCAACCCGGCTATCCGGTGCACCCGGGCTACGCGGCTCCGCCCGGCTATGCGCCGTCGCCGGGCGGCTATGGCGGGTATCCACAGCCGCCCAACTATCAGCAGGGCGGCTACTCGGCCACGTCGTACGGCCAGCCGCCGTCCGCTGGCGGCTATGCCGGGTTCGGCGGTCAGCCGCCTCACGCCCACCCGGAGCCGTCCACCGGCCAGCCGATTCCTCCCGGACAGTCCTCGGGGTCCGCCAGTCAGTCGACGCCCCCCGCCGACTCGGAGCCGTCCGAGGGCCAGCCGACTCCACCCACTCACCCGGAGCCATCCGTCGGCCAGCCGCTGCCGTCCGTCGCGTCATCCGACTCCTCGGCCCAGAGCGCGGAATCGACCGCTGGGCCGACCACGGAATCGGCACAGTCAGGCGCCGGCTCGACCGGGTCCGACTCGCCCAGGTCCGATCCGGCGGCCAACCGTCCAACCACACAGCTATCGCCGCAGCCTCGTCCCTACCCGGAACCGGGCAACGGTTCCAGCGGCTCCTCCGGCTGACCGCGCCTCGCCATGACTCCGTCACGCTCTCCCTCCCGCCCCCCGGGCTCGTCGGCGTCGGCTGATCCCCCGGGTGACCTGATGACCCATGCCGGGAGCCGCGAGCCCGCGGCGGCGGTGCCCCAGGAACCGCCGGCACACACCCCCGCTGATCGACTGCGTCTGTTGGGCTGCGGCGCGGTAACCGGCCTGGTGCTCAGCTACCTGTTGGCGGTGCTCATTGCCGCGGTCGCCGGGCTGACCGCCGGCGCTGGGCTGGCGCCGAAGGCACTGTTGGTAGCCGCGATCCCGCTCTGGCTCGCGGCCCACCAGGTCCCACTTGTGGTGGCCGGAGCACCGCTGGGGGTGCTGCCCCTGCTGCCCACCGCCGCGGTGCTGACGCTGACTGCCGTGGTGGCCGCCCGGGTGACCACGCGGCTGGGCGGACGGTTGCGGGAGGACGCGTCGGCGGTAGTGGCCTCGCTGGCCGGGGCGCACGCTTCGGTGGCTGTGCTGGCCACCGCGCTGCCCCAGAGCCCGGTTCAGGCGACGCCATGGGCCGCACTGCTCGGCGGTGGCCTGGTGGCAGCAGCAGGTGCGGGACTCGGCGCGTTGCGCCGTACCGAGCTGCCGGTCTGGTGGACAGTCGCGCCCGAGTGGGTTCGGGCCGGAGTGTCGGCGGCCAGGGTGGGCGCGTCGACGCTGTGCACGGCCGGCTCGTTGATGTTGTTTGCGGCCTTGCTGGTGGCGGTCAACGAGGTGCACGCGCGGCTGCAGTCCGCGTCCCCCACCCTCGGGGCCGCGGTGGGTATCACCCTGCTCTCCCTGTGTTACTTGCCGAACGCGCTGATCGCCTCGGTCAGCTGGCTGGCCGGGCCAGGACTGTCGATCGGGGCGGCGACGGCCTCTCCGCTGTACACCGCGCCCGGTCTCGTTCCACCGATCCCGCTGATGGCGGCGATGCCGGCGGCGCGGCCACCGGGCTGGACCGTGCTGGTGTTCGTGCTGCCGGTGCTGGCCGGCCTGCTGGTCGGCCGGCGGTGCCGTCAGGTGGATGACGACCCGGTGCACCGGGTGTGCGCGGTCGCTGTCGCCGCCGGAATCGTCGCGTTCGGGTTCGGCTTGCTGGCCGCGCTGGTCAGCGGCCGGTTGGCGGCGGGGCCGTTCGATCCCGTGGAGCTGCCCGCGCTGGCGCTGACCGCGGCGCTGCTGGGCTGGATCGGGGTTCCGGCTGTCGCCGTCGTACTGCTGCCGGAGCGGGCTCTGCCGCCCTGGCGGCTGACGGCCACTCGGCGGCCGCCCCGGCGCCGGTCCCGGAGCCGGAGTGGATCGCGATCGACCAGGACCGGCGCGGCCGTCGCCGGCGCCGCGATCGGCACGCCAGGCGCTCTCGACGCCACGACCGCCGGTGCGGATGACTCGGCGGGCACGCCCCCCGAGGCTGAGACCGGTGAAGCCGACTACCTGGAGCACGGCGCCGATGCCTTGCCCGGGGACGCTGGCCCTGATGGTGCGTACGGCGACTCCGACATCGAGTACGACGAGCTTGGCGCGGACTACGAGGACGACGACGCCGGCGAGAACGAGTACACCGACGACGCCAGCGAGAACGAGTACCCCGATCACCTCGACATCGACACCGACGAGTACGCGGAGTTCGAATACAACGAGGACGGCGAGCTCGAGTACCTGGACTCCGCGTCCCTCGCGATCCAGGCGGAGGCCGAGGCCAGGGCGGACGCTGGAGCCGGCCCCGCGACCGATCCTGATCTCGAGCCCGAGGCCCACCCCGGGTCGGCCACCGCGCTCGCCCCGAAACCCGGCCGCCGGGCGCGGCGGTGGAGGCGCGACCGGGGGTAGCCTCGGCCAGCCGCCGCATGGTGCCTGCCGGTCGTGGCGGCGTCGGCCCACCTGGTTACCCTGGACGTGCCGCCGATCAGGGGAAGTCGAGGAGTCCGAGCTGAGCACGTCGAGCACCCCGTACCGGCTGGAGCTGCCGGTACCCACCCGGACGATTGTCCTGGTGTCCGGGTCCGGAACGTTGCTCCAGGCCCTGCTGGACGCCAGCTCCTCGGGCGAATACCCCGCGCAAGTGGTGGCGGTTGGCGCGGACCGGGCGGGCATCGAGGGGCTGTCCCGCGCGGAGCAGGCTGGACTGCCCACCTTCACCGTGGCGCTACGCGACCACCTGGACCGGGACGAGTGGAACGCCGCGCTCACCAGAGCCGTTGTCGAGCACCGGCCAGATCTGGTGGTGAGCGCGGGTTTCATGAAGGTGCTGTCCCCGGCGTTCCTGGCCGGCGTCGGCGTCCCCGTGCTGAACACCCACCCCGCGCTGCTGCCGGCGTTCTCCGGGGTACACGCGGTGCGGGACGCTCTGGCGCATGGCGTAAAGATCACCGGGTGCACGCTGCACCTGGTTGACGCGGGGGTGGACACCGGCCCCGTGCTCGCCCAGCGGGCGGTACCGGTGTGGGCCGGTGACACCGAAGAGACCTTGCACGAGCGAATCAAAATTGAAGAACGGCGGTTGCTGGTGGTCACCGTGGCCGCGCTGGCCACACACGGAGCTACCGTGACCGGACGAGAGGTGAGCATCCCGTGAGCGCTAACCCGCCCAGCGAGCGCCGGCCGATTCGGCGCGCGCTGATCAGCGTCTATGACAAGGCCGGCCTGCTGGACCTGGCGACCGGCCTGCACGCGGCCGGGGTGGAGATCGTGTCCACCGGGTCGACCGCGCAGCGGATTGCCGACGCGGGTGTGCCGGTGACTCGGGTGGAAGAGGTCACCTCGTTCCCGGAGTGTCTGGACGGCCGAGTCAAGACCCTGCACCCGCGGATCCACGCGGGACTGCTCGCCGACACCCGCAAGCCCGAGCACCTGGCCCAGCTCGAGCAGCTCGCGGTCGCCCCGTTCGACCTCCTGGTCAGCAACCTGTACCCGTTCACCGAGACGGTGGCATCCGGCGCTGGCCCGGAAGACTGCGTCGAGCAGATCGACATCGGCGGCCCGGCCATGGTGCGCGCGGCGGCTAAGAACCACGCCAGCGTGGCCGTGTTGGTGGACCCTTCCCGCTATCCATGGGCGCTGGAACAGATCGGGACCGGCGGCTTCACTCTGGGCGACCGGCAGCGGCTGGCTGCCGAGGCCTACCGGCACACCGCCGGGTACGACGTCGCGGTGGCGTCCTGGATGGGCGACGTGCTCGCGCCGGAAAGCGAGCCGGACGGTGTCGAGCGTTTCCCGTCCTGGATGGGTGGGACCTGGCGGCGGCGGGCCGGGCTGCGTTACGGGGAGAACCCACACCAGGTCGCCGCGCTGTACGTGGCTAGCTCGGCCGGGGTATCCGACGGACTGGCCGGCGCCGAGCAGTTGCACGGCAAGGAGATGTCGTACAACAACTACGTGGATGCCGATGCCGCCTGGCGCGCCGCGCACGACCACGACGAGCCGTGTGTGGCGATCATCAAGCACGCCAACCCGTGCGGCATCGCGGTGGCCTCCGCGGGGGTGTCGAGCGACCCTGGCGCGGCGATCGCCGAGGCGCATCGCAAAGCACATGCCTGCGACCCGGTGAGCGCGTACGGCGGCGTAATCGCGGCGAACCGTGAGGTGAGCGTGGCGATGGCGGAGCAGATCGCCGAGGTGTTCACCGAGGCTGTGGCGGCTCCGTCGTACGCCGACGGCGCATTGGAGGTGCTGGCCCGCAAGCGCAATGTCCGGGTGCTGCGGGTGACCGGGGCGCCTCGCGTTGGCGTGGAACTGCGTGCGGTGAGCGGGGGCCTGCTGGCGCAGAGCCGGGACCTGATCGACGCTCCAGGGGACGACCCGGCGAAGTGGGAGCTGGCGGCGGGGGAGCCGGTGGATGCCGCCACGCTGGCTGACCTCGCCTTTGCCTGGCGGGCCTGCCGCGCCGTGAAGTCCAACGCGATCCTGCTGGCACACGACCTGGCGACGGTGGGCGTCGGGATGGGCCAGGTGAACCGGGTGGACGCGGCCGGTCTCGCGGTTCAGCGGGCCGGCGACCGCGCGGCGGGCTCGGTGGCCGCGTCCGATGCGTTTTTCCCGTTCCCGGACGGGCTGGAGCTGCTGCTGGGTGCCGGGGTGCGGGCAGTCGTGCAGCCTGGCGGATCGATCCGGGACCCCGAGGTGACCGCCGCCGCTGCCGCCGCTGGCGTACCGCTGTATTTGACCCGCACCCGGCACTTCGCCCACTAGGCGCCCTAACCGCACCCGACGGCGCGAGACGCCGGCGGGTGCCTCTAGTGTCTCGCCGTCACGCGCGCCGAGGCGAGTCAGTCGACCGAGCGCCCGAGGTGACCCACGGACCGCTGGCGAGCGTGCGCTCAGAGCTATGGACCTCGCTGAGGCGCCCGCCGCGGAACGTGGAGCATGGCCTGAATCCCCCTCGCTGTGCACCGCGTTCCCCTCTCCGGTCTCTTGACTGTGGATGGCGTCATGGGCATATTCTGTTCGAACAAATGTTCGATGTCAAGGATGCGGCCGGCGCAAGGGCTCGGCGGATCCAGGCGCTGTGAAGGAATGGAGGTGAGGCGCGGTGGGGGTGGCGCCGGCGGCGGACGTGCGAGCCGCACGGTTGCACGAGGCCAGAAACTTGCTCGGCAAGGCCACCAGAACGTGGGGCGGGCGGCAGGCGCTGTCCGCGCCAATGATGCCCGCACCGGTGGATGGCGAGCTGATGCTGCCGGTGGCCACTCCGCTGCGGTCGGTGCTGCCCGGTAACGGCCTCCGGCGCGGGAGCACGGTCTCGGTCCGTTCATCGACCGCGTTATTGCTCGCGCTGCTGTCTGAGGCGTCGGCCGAGGGTGCCTGGTGCGCGCTGGTCGGGCTGCCCGAGGTGGGTCTCGTGGCGGCGGCTGAGGCCGGCTTGGCACTGCCTCGGGTGGCGTTGGTGCCTCGTCCGGGGCCCGATCTGGTGGCGGTCACCGCCGCGTTGTTGGACGGGCTGGATCTGGTGGCGGTGGCCGGGGTGGAGCGGTTTCGTCCCGGTGATCGACAGCGGCTGGCGGCCAGGGCTCGGCAACGCGGTGCGGTGTTGTTGCCGGTTGGCCGCTGGCCGGGCGCGGATCTGGAGATGGTGACGGTGTCCGGGCGTTGGCAGGGGTTGGTCGGTGGTGGAGCGGGGCGGCTGCGCTCTCGCCGGGCTCGGGTGCGAGTCAGCGGGCGGGGGGCGGCGCACCGGGAGCGGGTCGCCTCGCTGCTGTTGCCCGGGCCGAGCGGGGCGGTCGCGGAGGCGGATTGGCCGATCAGGGAAATGTCGACCAGGGGGGAGCGGTCCATGGAGGCGCTCTCGTCCGCCGCTGAGCGGGAGGCGGGGTGAGCGCGTGCGTTTCATCGTGGCGCGTCGGTCGGCCCGCTGGGGCGAGCGGTGAACGAGCAGGGCCCCCGGGTCCTTGCGTTGTGGTGTCCGGACTGGCCGGTGGTGGCGGCCACCAGCGCGGAGGGTGTGCCTGAACACCGGCCGGCGGCGGTGGTGGTAGCGAATCGGGTGCTGGCCTGCTCGGCGGTGGCCAGGGCGCAGGGCGTGCGGCGGGGCCTGCGTCGTCGAGAGGCGCAGGCTAGGTGTCCGGAGTTGGCGGTACTGGCTGCTGACCCGGAGCGGGATGCCCGGATGTTCGAGCAGGTGGCGCTGGCTGTGGAGGAGCTCGCGCCGGGAGTGGAGGTAGTCCGACCTGGCCTGATCGCGCTGCTCGCTCAGGGGCCGGTGGGTTACTTCGGGGGTACCCGGCAGGCCGCCGAGCGACTGATCGATCACGTTGCCGGTCGCACCGGCGCAGAGTGTCAGATCGGCATCGCGGACGGGTTGTTCGCGGCGACGCTGGCCGCGCACCGGGGCGTCGTGGTGGAGTCAGGGTGGACCGAGGAGTTCCTTGCCCCGCTTTCCGTGGCTGAGCTGGGCCGCGAGCCCGGGGTGGACCGGGCCGAGCTGATCAGCCTGCTGAACCGGTTGGGGTTGCGCAGTCTCGGTGCCTTCGCCCGGCTGCCGGTGGCCGACGTGGCCTCCCGGTTCGGTTCCGATGCGGTGCTCGCGCACCGGTTGGCTCGAGGCCTCGATCCGCGCCCCCCGGCGCGCCGCCGCGCCTCGGAGGAGCTGGCCGTGGCCGTCGAGTTGGACCCGCCGGTCACCCGGGTGGATGCGGCGGCTTTCGCTTCCCGGGCACTGGCCGAGCGGCTGCACGCGCTGCTCGCCGGGCACGGGCTGGCCTGCACCCGGCTCGGCATCCAGGCGCGCACTGTGGATGGCGTCGAGCTGAGCAGGGTGTGGCGCTGTGCCGAGCCGCTCACCCCGGGCGGGACGGTGGACCGGGTGCGATGGCAGCTGGAGGCCTGGCTCACTCGGGAGCTGATCCGTCGGGGCGGCCCGGTCGGCGAGGCAACGGCTGAATCCGGGGGGATCGGGTTGCTCCGGCTGTCCGGCGAGGAGGTCGTCGCGGGCGGTGCGCTGCAACTGGGGTTGTGGGGGGATGTCGGGGCCGTCGATGAGCGGGCCGGGCGAGCTCTGGTGCGGGTGCAAGCACTGTTGGGTCCGGAGGGGGTCTATACCGCCGTGCTCGAGGGTGGGCGGGATCCGGCGGAACGGGTCAGGTTGGTGCCCTGGGGGGACGAGCGGAGGGAGCTGGGCGACAGTTCGGTCGCTGGTTCCGGGGTCGAGCCAGGGCATGGCTTCGGCTCGGTCGGTTCTGGCACGGCTGGCGCCGGTGCGGCTGGTTTCGGCGCTGGGAAATCGCCGGTGCGGTCAGGGAGACGGTCAGTTCGCCCGGTTCGAGCGGCGGCGCGGCAGGTGCCGCCATGGCCGGGGCGGTTGCCGGCCCCCTCGCCGACCAGGGTGCTGGCCACCCCGATACCGGTCGAAGTGCTGGACGCCGCCGGCTCTCCCGTCCGAATCACCGAGCGATGCGCGCTGACGTCGACGCCGGCAATGGTTGCGGTGAGCGGAGGGCGACGGACGCCGGTGCGTGCGTGGGCTGGGCCATGGCCGGTGGATCAGCGCTGGTGGGATCCGGCGGCGGGGTGGCGGGGCAGCCGGCTGCAGGTGCTGATCGGTGGAGTGCTCGAAGGGGCGGAGGGCGATGGGGCGGGGAGTGACGCGGCGGAGGGTGGGCAGCCGGGCGAAACGGCGCTGCTGCTGCTCTGCCGGGACGGCAAGTGGTCGGTCGCCGGGGAGTACGACTAGTGGGAACACAACTCGAACGGTTGCTGGCGGAGCTGCCCCTCGCCGGCTATAGTCGAACATATGTTCGATCCAATGAAGCAAGGGGTAGCGGGCACTCGGTGCCGGGTGTACTCGTTGCTCGCGCGCCGCCCGGGGTGGACCGTTTCCGAGCATCCCAGCGGAATGGTCATCTGGCGCAGCCCGAGCGGGCGGCATTACCTGAGGCATCCCGCCCCGGTGTCGCGGCGAGTCCGCCCCAGCGGTTGGCCGGATGCGCCGGCGCCGGCCTAAGGGCGGCTATGGGCTTCAGCAACCCCGATGTCAGCTGGTCCGAGCTCGAGCGGGTGCTGTCCGGCAAGCCGAGGGACGGCGCCAGTCTGGTCGGCGCCACGCCACCGGGCCTGCCCGGGGATGGTGGGGACAGCCCGGCCTGGTCACGCAAGCGCTCGCCCTACCGCCCTCCCGAGGAGCCTCCGGGGGAGCCTTCGAAGGAGGTCAGCTCGGCGACCAAGGTTGCCTACGCGGAGCTGCACTGTCACTCCAACTTCAGCTTCCTGGACGGGGCCAGTCACCCTGAGGAGCTTGCCGAGCAGGCCGCCCGCCTGGGGCTGGAGGCCATTGCGCTCACCGATCACGACGGCATGTACGGGGTAGTGCGGTTCGCCGAGGCGGCCGCCGAGCTCGGAGTGCGCACGGTATTCGGCGCTGAGCTGAGCCTCGGGCTTACCGCGCCACAGAACGGAGTCCCGGATCCGGAGGGGACGCATCTGCTGCTGCTGGCCAGGGGGCCGGAGGGGTACCGCGCGCTGTGCCGCACGATCAGTACCGCCCAGCTGCGCGGGGAGGAGAAGGGGCGCCCGATTTACCGGTTGGACGAGGTGGCCCGGGATGTCGCCGGGCAGGTCCTGGTGCTTACCGGTTGCCGCAAGGGCGCCGTTCGACAGGCGCTCGAGCAGCGCGGGCCTTCAGCGGCGGGTGACGAGTTGAGCCGGTTGATTGAGTTGTTCGGCGCCGAGCACGTGGCGGTGGAGCTCACCGATCACGGGCTGCCTACCGACACCGAGCGCAACGACGTGCTCGCCGAACTCGCCGACCACGCCCGGCTCCCCACGGTGGCCACCAATGCTGTCCACTACGCCGTTCCGGCCCGGTATCCGCTGGCCACCGCGCTGGCGGCGGTTCGGGCCCGGCGCGGCCTTGACGAAGCGGACGGCTGGTTGCCCGCCGCCCCCTCGGCGTACCTGCGCAGTGGCGCGGAAATGGCAGCCCGGTTCGACGAGCGCTATCCGGGCGCGGTTGCCCGAGCGGCCGCGCTGGGTCGGGAGCTGTCCTTCGAGCTGCGTCTACTCGCGCCGGACCTGCCGCCGTTCCCGGTGCCCGCCGGACACACCGAGGCCTCCTGGCTGCGCAAGCTGACCTACCAGGGGGTGGCCGAGCGCTACGGGAGCCACGCCGAGAACCCGGGCGCGATCGAGACGGTCGAGCACGAGCTGAAGGTGATCGAGGCGAAGAACTTCCCCGGCTACTTCCTGATCGTGCATGACATCGTCAGGTTCTGCCGGGAGAACAACATCCTCTGCCAGGGCCGGGGCTCGGCGGCCAACTCGGCGGTCTGCTACGCGCTGGGCATCACCGCGGTGGACGCGGTCGAGCATGGCCTGCTGTTCGAGCGGTTCCTCTCCCCGGCGAGGGACGGCTACCCGGACATCGACCTGGATATCGAGTCCGGCCGGCGCGAGGAAGCCATCCAGTACGTCTACCGCACGTACCGCCGCACGCACACCGCCCAGGTCGCAAACGTGATCTCCTATCGACCCCGGTCAGCGGTCCGGGACATGGCCAAGGCGCTGGGTTTCTCCCCGGGCCAGCAAGATGCCTGGAGCAAGCGGATCGAGCGCTGGGGGCCGAGCGTGGGGGCGAGCACGGACAGCTCGCCACATGATCCGGATGGCATCCCGGAGAAGGTCCACGCGCTGGCCGACCAGCTGCTCGGTTTTCCTCGCCACCTGGGAATCCACTCCGGTGGCATGGTGATCTGCGACCGACCGGTGTCCGAGGTTGTGCCGGTGGAGTGGGCCCGGATGGAAAACCGCACAGTGGTGCAGTGGGACAAGGACGACTGTGCCGCCGCCGGGCTGGTCAAGTTCGACCTGCTCGGGTTGGGCATGCTCACCGCGCTGCACAAGATGATCGACCTGGTGGCGGAGGACCACGGGCGGCGGATCGAGTTACACGAGCTGCAGCCCACCGATCCAGCTGTCTACGAGATGCTCTGCCGGGCGGATTCGGTCGGGGTGTTCCAGGTGGAGTCCCGGGCGCAGATCGCCACCCTGCCTCGGCTCAAGCCGCGTAAGTTCTACGACCTGGTGATCGAGGTCGCGCTGATCCGGCCCGGTCCGATTCAGGGCGGTTCGGTGCATCCCTACATCCGTCGCCGCAACGGCCAGGAGGAGCCCCAGTACGACCATCCGCTGCTGGAGAAGGCACTGCACAAGACGTTGGGGGTGCCGCTGTTCCAGGAGCAGCTGATGCAGATCGCGGTGGACGTGGCCGGGTTCTCCGCGGCGGACGCCGACGAGCTGCGCCGGGCGATGGGCGCCAAACGCTCCACCGAGAAGATGGAGCGGCTGCGGGTACGGTTCTACGCTGGGATGGCCGCCAACGGGATCACCGGCGAGGTCGCCACCACGATCTTTGAGAAGATGTTGGCGTTCGCCAACTTCGGCTTCCCGGAGAGCCATTCGATCAGCTTTGCCTCGCTGGTCTACTACAGCTCCTGGTTCAAGCTGTACTACCCGGCGGCGTTCTGCGCGGCGCTGCTGAACTCCCAGCCGATGGGCTTCTACTCGCCACAGTCTCTGGTCGCCGACGCGCGCCGGCACGGTGTGCTGGTGCTCGGGCCGGATGTGAACCGGTCCGGGGCCGACGCGGTGCTGGAACCAGCAGGGGACAGCGCCGGTGGTCGGGCGATCCGGCTCGGGCTGTCCACCGTACGGGCGGTCGGGGATGAGGTGGCGAAGACCATCGAGGCGGAGCGGCAAGCGAACGGCCCCTACGCCGACCTGTCCGAGCTGGCTTGCCGGGTTCGGCTGACCGTGCCCAAGGCGGAGGCGCTGGCGACCTCGGGGGCCTTCGGGTGTTTCGGAGTGGACCGGCGAGCCGCGCTGTGGGCAGCGGGAGTGCTTGCCGGACAACGGCCGACCCATCTCCCTGGTACCTCAGTGGGTGTGGATGCCCCGCCGCTGCCGGGAATGACCGAGGCGGAGCTGACCGTCGCGGACGTCTGGGCAACCGGGGTCAGCCCTGAGAGTCACCCCATCGAGCACCTACGGGACAAGCTGGATGCCGATGCGGCGGTCCCGATCGCCAAGCTGACCACGGTCGGCGACGGGACGCGGGTGAAAGTCGGCGGGTTGGTGACCCACCGGCAGCGCCCGGCTACCGCGGGAGGCGTCACCTTCCTCAACCTCGAGGACGAAACCGGCATGCTCAACGTGGTGTGTTCGCCGGGGCTGTGGGCGCGTTACCGCTCGGTGGCAATGGGCGGGTCCGCGCTGGTGGTGCGGGGGCGGCTGGAGCGCAGCGCGGATAGTCCGAAGGTACTGAACTTGCTGGCCGACCGGCTGGATCGATTGGTGCTGCGGGTCGCCGTCCGGTCGAGGGACTTCCGGTGAGTTGGGCAGGCCGGTTAGGCCAGCGGGTCGGCGGCCCCTGGAGTGCGGGCAGGGCGGGCTCGCGCCCGCATCGGACGCGGTGAGTTGGCGAAGGACCTGGATGTCACCATGGCGGGTGGACCAGCTCGCCGGGCCGGACCGAACGTGACCAACGGACCGAACGTGACCAACGGACCGAACGCGACAACGGATCGAACGCATCGGAGGACTCGGACAGCGTGACGCGGGATAGGGCGACCCAAGATGACGTGATCGAGGACGGGGTGGTCGGCCAGGTGGCGATCGGGGATGCGGTGACCCAGGATGCTGTGGTCGGGGAGGGATTGGTCGGGGACGGGGCGGTCGGGGACAGGGCGGTCGGGGACGACGACGAGCCGGATGCAGTGGTGGTGGGAGAGGATTTCGCCGACCAGGTGTTCTCCGGCGAGCGATGGACCGGGCGACGGTTCGTGGCCTGCCGATTCACCGACGCCGATTTGCGCGGCCTGGTCACCGAGCGGTGCGAGTTCACCGAGTGCGACTTCAGCCGCGCCGACCTCGGCGAGTCGGTCCACCGAGGCAGCGCGCTGCGGGCGTGCGTGTTTAACCGCGCCACCCTCACCGGTGCCAGCCTGGTGGCCTGCTCGCTGCTCGGCTCGCAGTTCACCGATTGCCGGCTGCGTCCGATCACGATCACCGACACTGACCTCAGCCTGGCCTCCCTGGGCGGTGCCGACCTGAGGGAGACCGATCTGGCCGGGCTGCGCATGCGCGAGGCGAACCTGGTCGGGGCCGACCTGCGCGGCTCATCGCTGCGCGGGGCGAACCTGTCCGGCGCGCGGCTCTCCGG
>DASWST010000264.1:0-8770 GCA_036402515.1 Pseudonocardia sp. | reverse complement strand
GTACAGCGTCCAGAGGATGCCGATCACTGCCAAGCAGATGAAGTTCATCATCAGCATGTTCAGCACGCTCTTGCTTCGGACCATGCCGCCGTAGAAGAACGCCAGGCCCGGGGTCATCAGCATCACCAGCGCCGCGCTGGCGAGCACCCAAGCGGTATCTCCTGCGTTGATCACCTTCTTGCCCTCCTGTCAGCCAGGTTGGCGAAAGGATCTGCGGGCGATGTTTCGCTGAAAGGCGCTCCATGTTGCGCTGGAGTGAACGACCATGCGCAAGTCGTTACGGCCAGGTTAAATGGTCCTCTCAGCCGAGCCTCAGCACCCTCCGCGCCGTATCCGTAACCGTGTGTGAGATTCAGCTAAGCAGGGCGTCCACGAACGCGCCGGGTTCGAACGGGGCCAGGTCGTCCGGCCCCTCCCCCAGGCCGACCAGCTTGACCGGGACTCCCAGTTCGCGCTGCACCCGGAACACGATGCCGCCCTTGGCGGTGCCGTCCAGCTTGGTCAACACGATCCCGGTCACATCGATCACCTCGGCGAACACCCTGGCCTGAATGACCCCGTTCTGGCCGGTCGTGGCGTCCAGCACGAGCAGCACCTCGTCCACATCGCCCTGCCGGGACACCACCCGCTTGATCTTGCCGAGCTCGTCCATCAGCCCGGTCTTGGTGTGCAACCGCCCCGCGGTGTCCAGCAGCACCGCGTCCGCGCCGCACTCCGCCGCGCGCTTGACCGCCTCGAACGCCACACTGGCCGGGTCCGCGCCCTCCGGGCCACGCACCACCTCGGCGCCGGCCCGCTCGCCCCAGGTGACCAGCTGCTCGGCGGCGGCGGCCCGGAAGGTGTCCGCGGCGCCGAGCACCACGGTCCGTCCGCCGGCTACCAGGACCCTGGCCAGCTTGCCGGTGGTGGTGGTCTTGCCGGTCCCGTTCACCCCGGCGATCAGCACGATTGCCGGCCGGCCGTCGTGCGGCAGGGCCCGTACCGCGCGGTCCAGCCCCGGGGCGAGTGCCTCGGTGAGCACCTCGCGCAGCATCTGGCGGGCCTGCTCGGGCGTGCGCGCGCCCCGGGAGGCGATCTCCGCGCGCAGCCTGGTGACCAGCTCGGTGGTGGTCTCCGCGCCGAGGTCGGCCATCAGCAGGGTGTCCTCCACCTCCTCCCACGACTCCTCGTCCAGCTCGCCCCCGCCGAGCAGACCGAGCAGCCCCTGGCCCAGGGTGGACCGGGAGCCGGCCAGCCGGCCGCGCAACCGCTCCAGCCGCCCCTCGGTCGGCTCGATCGCCTCGGCCGGCGCCGGGGTTGGCGCGGGTGCCTGAGTTGGCGCGGGTGCCTGAGTTGGCGCAGGTGCCGGGGTTGGCTTGGGTGCGGCCGTGGGGGCAGGTGCCGGTGCGACGGGTGCCGGTGCCTGGGTGGCAGGAGCGGCGGGCGCCTCAACCTCGGGAGCCGGTGCTTCGGGAGCGGCTGCCTCGGGTGCGGGCGTGCCTGGTACGTCGGGAGCAGGTACTTCGGGAGCTGGTGCTTCGGGAGCTGGTGCCTCCGGTGCCGCTGCCTCGGGCGCTGGGGGCTGTGGCGCCGGCGCGGTCGGGGCCTCGGGGGCCCGCGCTTCGGGTGCTGGCGCCCTGGATGCCGAGGGGGGCGGGGCGGGCGGCTCGCTCGGCTTCGGCGCCGGGGTTGGCTCCGGCGTTGGCGTGGGGACCTCCGGCGGCGCCGGGCGTTCCAGGGTGCTGGGCCCGGCCGAGAAGCTGATCTCCCCGGTACCCCGGTAGCCCTCCCTCGGGGCGCCCGGCGGGCGCTCCGACGGCTCGGCGCGCAGGTTCACCCGACGCCGCCGGGCCATCACCAGGCCGACGACCAGGGCGATGAGCAGCAGCACCACAACCACCGCGACGACGATCCACACCACCGCGATGTTGCTCACGGTCTGGCCGACCTGTCCCTGGGCGAGCGCGGTCGAGGCGGCGAACGAGTCCATCACGGGTGCCATCCTGACACCGCCGCGCCGGTCCGCGTGGAGCGCCCGCGCGACCGGCCGCCCCCGGCCGGGTCTCCGGGCTCAGCTGAGCAGGTCGATGTCCGCGGCCTCGCCGCGCTCCTTCGCGCTGAGGTAGCAGGTCCAGGCCAGCGCCAGGTCCTGCCAGGGCAGCCCGACCGGCGCGTAGACGGTGAGCTGGCTCGGGTCGGTGCGCCCCGCCGTGCTGCGCCGCAGCACCGCGCCGAGCGTGGTGGCCAGCGGACCCGGCACCTCCTCGTCGCACAGCACCCCGCTCCGCCGGGCGAGCTCCAGATCGTCCACCACCAGGATGGCCGCGTTCAGCAGATCCGCGCCCAGCTCCCGCTTGCCCGGCTCGTCGGCGCCCAGGCTGGTCAGGTGCTGACCGGGGCGGGTCTCGGCGAGGGTGAGCAGCGGCGCGTGGCTCCAGGTGGCCAGCACCACGATGTCGCAGGCGGCGGAGACCTGGGCGGCCCCGTCCAACGGCCGAGGGGGCGGGCCGCCCGGCTGGCCGTGCCGCTCGGCGAACCGGCGCGCCCGGTCCGGGTCGATGTCGGTCACGGTGATCCGGGTCAGCGGACGCAGCCGGCGCAGGCCACGCAGCACCAGCTCGGCCTGGGCCCCGGCGCCGACGATGCCCAGTGCGCTGGCCGCCGGGTCGGCGAGCAGGTCGGTGGCCAGCGCCGCGGCCAGGCCGGTGCGCCAGGCGGTGACCGTCGAGGAGTCCAGCACGGCCAGCAGCTCGCCGTCGGCCAGGCTGTGCAGGCAGACCACCCCGCGCAGCGCCGGCTGGGCGGCCGGGAACTTGGCGTTCACCTTCACCGCGTAGGCGGGCACACCGGGCAGCAGGCCGGGCAGCAACGCCGTCGCCGTTCCCGGCCCGGGCAGCTCGGTGTGCATCCGCTGGCCGGGGACCGCGGCCACGTCGTCGTGCAGGAATCCCTCGCGCAGCGCGGCCAGCGCACGGTCCAGGTCGAGCACGGCGTTCAGATCCGAGCGGGTCAGCACCAGCGTCATCAGGGCTCCGCGGGAACGCTATCCGGCGGCGGGCACACCGCGCAGCCGCTGTGAGATCACCGTGGTGATCCCGTCGCCGCGCATGCTCACCCCGTAGAGCGCGTCGGCCACCTCCATGGTGGGCTTCTGGTGGGTGATGATGATCAACTGCGAGGTGCTCCGCAGCTCCTCCAGCAGCACGATCAGCCGGCGCAGGTTCGCGTCGTCCAGCGCCGCCTCGATCTCGTCCAGCACATAGAACGGCGAGGGCCGGGCCCGGAAGATCGCCACCAGCATGGCCACCGCGGTCAGCGACTTCTCCCCGCCGGAGAGCAGGGACAGCCGCTTGATCTTCTTGCCCGGTGGCCGGGCCTCCACGTCCACACCGGTGGTGAGCAGATCGTCCGGGTCGGTGAGCACCAGCCGGCCGTCCCCGCCGGGGAACAGCGTGCGGAACACGATCTCGAACTCCCGCGCCACGTCCGCATACGCCGTGGCGAATACCTCGAGGATCTTGTCGTCCACCTCACTGACCACCGTGAGCAGGTCGCGCCGGGTCGCCTTGAGGTCCTCCAGCTGGGTGGACAGGAACCGGTAGCGCTCCTCCAGCGCGGCGAACTCCTCCAGCGCCAGCGGGTTGACCTTGCCCAGCTGGGTCATGTCCCGCTCGGCCCGCTGCGCCCGCCGCTGTTGGGTGGCCCGGTCGTAGCGCATCGCGGGCGGCGGGGTGACGTCCTCGCCGCGCTCCTTGGCCGCCTCGTACTCGGCGAGCTCGCCGGCGCCGGGCGGGACGTCCTGGTCCGGTCCGTACTCGGCGGTCAGCTCCTCCAGGCCCATGCCGAAGTCGGAGGCGATCCGGGACTCCAGCTGCTCGACCCGCAGCCGGGACTGGGCGCGCAGCACCTCGTCCCGGTGCACGGTGTCGGTGAGCCGTTCCAGCTCGCCGCTCAGCTGGCCGACCCGGGCGCGCACCTCACCGACCGCGTGCTCGCCGGAGTCGCGGGCCTCGCGGGCCGCCTCCCGCTGTGCCTCGGCGCTGGTCAGCGACACCTCGATGCGCTCCAGCGCGGTCTCCCCGGCCGCCCGGACGGCCTCGGCGATCGCCGCGCCGCGCTCCCTGGCCGCCCTGGCGCTGGCCGCCCTGGCCCTGGCCTCCCGCTCCGACCGGGCCTGCCGGCGCAGCGACTCCGCCCGCCCGGCGATGGCCCTGGCCCGCTCCTCCGCGGTACGCAGGGCCAGCCGGGCCTCCATCTCCTCGGCCCGGACGGCGGCCAGCGCCTCGGCCGCGTCCTCCCGGATGACGTCGTCGGGCTCCTCCTCGACCGGTTCGCCCTGCGCCGCCTCCAGCCGCTGCTCGGCCTCGTCCAGCGCGCCCAGCGCCTCGATCCGGCTGGCCTCCACGTCGTCGCGTTGCTGGCGCAGCCGCTCGGCCTCGGCGGACGCCGACCGGACCGCCTGATCTGCCCGGCCCAGTCGCTGCGCGACCGCGGCCCGGCGGGCGTCCGCCGCGCTCTGCGCTTCCTGCGCGGCCTCCACGTCGGCGAGTCGCGCGGCCTCCTCGGCGCGGGCGCCGTCCAGCGTGGCGCGCAGCCGCTCCAGCTTGGTGTCCAGCCGCTCGGAGGCCTCCGCCGCCTCCTCCACGGCGGCCTGCACCTCGATCGCACTCTGGTCCTTGGTGGAGCCACCCACCGCCCAGCCGGCGCCGAGCAGGTCACCCTCGGCGGTCACCGCACGCACCGAGGGCAGCGCGCCGGCCAGCTGGTCCACCGCGCGCCGCGCGGCCGCCAGATCGGCCACCACGATCACGCCGGACAGCGCCGCGTGCACCGAGACGCGCAGCCGCTCCGGCACGGTGACCAGGTCATCGGCCCAGCGGGCGCCGTCCGGCAGCGGCGGCCGGGGGGCAGCGCCATGGCCCGATTCCCCAGCGGAGCCGATCACGATTCCGGCGCGCCCGGCGCCGTCGGCCTTGAGCAGCTCCAGCGCGGCCTGGGCGTCCGGCGCCGAGGACACCGCGACACCCTCGGCCAGACCGCCCAGCGCGGCGGCCAGCGCGGCCTCGGCTCCCGGCTCGACAGTGACCAGCCCGGCCAGCGAGCCGAGCAGCCCGGGTAGCCGGTCGCCGGCGGCCAGCAGCGCACCGGTGGCGTCCTTGCGCTTGAGGCCCAGGGACAGCGCCTCCACCCTGGCCTTCCAGTGCGCCCGGTCGCGCTCCAGCTCCCGCTCGCTGGCCACCAGCTCGGCGACCCGTTCCTTGGCGGTCTCGTGCGCGTCCACGGCGGCGCGACCGCGCTGGTCCAGGCCGGCCGAGCCCTCCGGGCCGTCGTCCAACGCGCCGAAGTCCGCCTGCAGCACGGACAGCTCGGCCTCGGCCGCCTCGGTACGGGCCCGCGCCTCGCCCAGCGCCGAGGACAGCCGCTCGATCTCCTCCGCGGTGGCCGCCGACTTGCTGCGCAGCGCCTCCGCCCGCCCGGCCAGGGTGGCCAGCCCGGCGCGGCGGTCGGCCACCGCGCGCACGGCGGCCAGGTGCGCCCGCTCCGCGTCGGCCAGTGCGCGCTCCCGCTCGGTCAGCCGCTCCAGGGTGGCGTTGAGTGCCCGGCGGGCGTCCGCGACCTCGGCGACCAGGGTGTCCTCCCGGTCGGCGATGGTCTCCGCCTCGGCCTCCAGCTCATCCGGGTCCCGCCCGGGACCGCCGGCCTCCATCGGCTCGGACAGGTGCCGGCCCCGCTCGGCGGCCAGGTGCACCGTGCCGCTCAGCCGCTCGCGCAGCGAGGACAGCCGGTACCACGTCTCCTGGGCGCTGGTCAGCGCCGGCTGGGCGGCGGCCAGCTCGGCCTCCCGGGCGGCCAGCTCCTCCTTGGCGGCGGTCAGCAGCTGCTCGATCTCGCCGCGGCGCGCCCTGGCCACCGCCTCGTCGGCCTCTTCCCTGGCCAGTTCGGTGCGCAGCGAGACCAGGTCGTCGGCGGCGAGGCGCAGCTTGGCGTCGCGCAGCTCGGCCTGCACGGTCTGCGCCCGGCGGGCGATCTCGGCCTGCTTGCCCAGCGGCTTGAGCTGGCGGCGCAGCTCGCCGGTGAGGTCGGTCAGCCGGGTCAGGTTGGTCTGCATCGCGTCCAGCTTCCGCAGCGCCTTTTCCTTGCGCTTGCGGTGCTTGAGCACGCCGGCCGCCTCTTCGATGAAGGCGCGGCGCTCCTCCGGCTTGGACTCCAGGATGGCGGCCAGCTGACCCTGCCCGACCACCACGTGCATTTCCCGGCCGATGCCCGAGTCGGAGAGCAGCTCCTGGATGTCCAGCAGCCGGCAGGTGTTGCCGTTGATCTCGTACTCGCCGGCGCCGTCCCGGAACATCCGCCGGGTAATGGACACCTCGGAGTAGTCGATGGGCAGCGCCCCGTCGGAGTTGTCGATGGTGAGGGTGACCTCGGCGCGCCCCAGCGGCGGCCGGCCGGCGGTGCCGGCGAAGATCACATCCTCCATCTTGCCGCCGCGCAGCGCCTTGGCGCCCTGCTCGCCGAACACCCACATGATCGCGTCGACCACATTCGACTTGCCGGACCCGTTGGGGCCGACCACGCAGGTGATCCCCGGCTCGAGGCGCAGCTCGGTGACCGAGGCGAAGGACTTGAAGCCCTTCAGCGTCAGGCGCTTGAGATGCACGTCGTGGCTGGCCTCTCGTCGGGACATGGGGACCCAAACGGAGCAAGGGTACAAGCCGGCAGCCGATGGACCCGGCACGACCGGCGGAGGACCCGCCATGTCCGTGGTTATCGAGCAACGAGGCCGGCGGTTGGCAGCCGGCGTCGCCGACGGTTGGCGGCCGCCGCCACGCTTGGCAGCCGGCGTCGCCGACAGCTCGGCGGCGGCGCCCCGAGCGGCCCGGGCTGTGCGCCGCTGCCGGGCACGCCGGCGACGCTGCTGGCTGGGCTGGCTAGCCGAGCTCCACCGATCTCAGGGCCGCACAGACCCTCCACCAGCGGCACAGACTGTGCGCGGTCTGTGCCGCACGAGCTCTGTGTGTGCGGGGTGCCCACGCTGCCAACGGCTAGCGCTCGACGAACGCCGTGAGGGTGCCCGTGGGGTCGGTCCAGCGCTCTGTCACCCGATCCACCCGTCCGGGCGCACGGCCACCACGGAGAGTCGCGAGCAGCGTCTCACAGGCTTCACGGCTACCCTCCGCGATGATCTCCACGCGGCCGTCCCGGAGGTTGGAGGCGGTGCCTACCAGGCCCAACTCTAATGCGCGGGACCGCGTCCACCAGCGGAAACCCACACCTTGCACCTGGCCGTGTACCCAGGCTGTCAGCCGAATGGCGCTATCGGAGTGCACGCTGCGCAGTCTGCTACGTTCACCGATTGTGACCATCATCGGGCGGCGGCGATCAGCCCCGGCGATCGCTGGCCTGAGCTGCGGCGCCCTGATCGCGGTGGTCACCGTGCTGGTCGGACCGCGTCTGGCGCCGGCACCCGAAACCCCCGATCCGGTGACCATGGTGCCCGGGCCGATCGCGGTCGGCGTGCTGCCTCCGGACGCCGGCGGGCCGGCCATCCCGATCAACCCCGGGGGCCCGCTGCTGCTGCCGTTCCCCCCGCCCACCACGCCTGCTCCCCCACCGCCACCCGGTCCGCCGCCGCCGATCGCACTCCCGCTCCCGCCGACACTGTCCGGGCCGGCCGGCCAGGTGCTCGCGATCACCAACATGCAGCGCCAGGCCGCCGGGTGTGAACCGCTCAAACTCGATCCCCGGCTGACCAGGGCGGCCCAGCGGCACAGCGAGGACATGGCCAGGCGCGCCTACTTCAGCCACAGCACCCCGGATGGCACCACCTGGCAGGCCAGGGAGATCTCGGCGGGCTTCCCGGAGGACCGCACCGGTGGGGAGAACATCGCGTACGGGCAGCAGACGGCGGCCATCGTGATGCAGCGCTGGATGAACTCCCCGCCGCACCGGCGCAACATCCTGGACTGCGAGTTCAAGACGATCGGCGTCGGCTACTACCCGCCCGGCAACTACTGGACCCAAGACTTCGGCTTCTGACCGCGGAGGTCAGGGTTCGAAGCGGTAGCCCATGCCTGGTTCGGTGATCAGGTGGCGCGGGTGGGCCGGGTCCGGTTCCAGTTTGCGGCGCAGCTGGGCCAGGTACACCCGCAGGTAGTTGGTCTCCTTGCCGTACGCCGGGCCCCACACCTCCTGAAGCAGCTGGCGCTGGCCGATCAGCTTGCCCGGGTTGCGCACCAGCTGCTCGAGGATGCCCCACTCGGTGGGCGTCAGGTGCACCTCGGCCTCGTCGCGCACCACCTTCTTGGCTGCCAGGTCCACGGTGAAGGTCGCGGTGGCCACCACCGGCTCGCCGTCCACCTGGCCCACCACCGACCTGCGCACCGCCGCGCGCAGCCGGGCCAGCAGCTCGGCCATCCCGAACGGCTTGGTCACGTAGTCGTCCGCGCCGGCGTCCAGCGCGTCCACCTTGTCGCTGGAGTCCGTCCGGGCGGACAGCACGATGATCGGCACCTGGGTCCAGCCGCGCAGCCCGGCGATCACCTCGGTGCCCTCCAGGTCCGGCAGCCCCAGGTCGAGCACCACCACCTCGGGGTGCCCGTCTGCGGCCACCCGCAGTGCGCTCGCCCCGTCCACCGCGGTGAGCACCTGATAGCCGCGCGCGGCCAGGTTGATCCGCAGCGCGCGCAGGATCTGCGCGTCGTCGTCAACCACCAGCACCCGCGTCACGTGTACACCGATGAGTCGGCCGGCTCGTCCGTCGGAACGGGCACCGGCTCGGCGGCCGGCAGCG
>DASWST010000263.1:0-29555 GCA_036402515.1 Pseudonocardia sp. | reverse complement strand
ATGCCGTGTCTGGTGGTATCAGTTGCCGTCCGGTTGCGCTGGTTGACCCGCGACCAGGCCGCAGCTCAGCCGCGGACTGCCTGTCGTTACCGAACTCCACACCCGGCAGCTTTCCTGCGCGCCGAGCCTGCCTCTTGTGGCGCTCGGTAACAAGCGGCTGCCGCCGCGGAGGGCGGCGGCGGCTCAAGCAGCCCCGCTCGAGCAACCCGCCACTTCGCATACCCAGCCCGCGGTTCGCATACCGCACACCCTGTGCGAGGTGTGGCTCAGGTGTGCGAAGTGGCGGACGGCGGGGGAGACGGTTGGCGCAGCTCCGCCCGGTGCACGCGCTAGCCGGCTTGGGCGGTTTCGCCGGCGGTGACCAGCCGGCGGTAGTAGCCGTCCCGCTCGAGCAGCTGATGGTGGGTGCCGCGTTCCACCACCCGCCCGTGATGGAGCACCACGATCTGGTCGGCGGCCCGGACCGTGGAGAGCCGGTGTGCAATGACGATCATGGTGCGACCGCCGGGGCTGCCCGCCGCGCGTCGGTCCAGGGAGGTCCGGATAGCGGCCTCGGTCCGGGTGTCCAGCGCGCTGGTGGCCTCGTCCAGCACCGCGATCGGCGGGTCCCGCAGCAGTAGCCGGGCCAGCGAGAGCCGCTGCCGCTCGCCCCCGGAGAAGCGGTGCCCGCGCTCGCCGACCACCGTCTCGTATCCCTTGGGCAGCCCGGCGATCAGATCGTGGATCTTGGCCGCGCGGCAGGCGGCGACCAGGTCGGCGGCGGTGGCGTCCGGCCGGGCGAAGAGCAGGTTCTCCCGAATTGTGGTGTGGAACAGGTAGGTGTCCTGCGCGACGAACCCGATTCCGTGCGCGATCGAGTCCGGGGCCACCTGGGCAAGGTCTTGCCCGTCCACCAACAGCCGGCCTCGGTCGGGTGGGTGCAGCCCGAGCAGCACATGGGCCAGCGTGCTCTTGCCCGCGCCGGAGGCGCCCACGATCGCGGTCATCTGCCCCGGCTCGGCGCGCAGCCGCACGCCGTCCAGCGCGGGCTGCTCGGCGCTGTCGTAGCGGACCGTCACATCGTCCACCTCCACCGCGCCCCGGCTCACCCGCAGCGGAGGTGCGCCGGGCGCCGCGGCACCTGGCGCGGGCAGATCCAACACCGCGAAGATGCGCTCGAACAGGGCCAGCGAGCCGGAGAAGCCCTGGCTGGCGTTCTGCAGCGCGGTGACCGGCCGGATCACCCTGGTCAGCGTGGTGGCGAAGGCGACCACGGTGCCGATGCTCAGCGTCGCGCCGGCGGCGATCTGGATTCCGGCCACCGTGTAGACGGCGGCGGGCAGCGTGATGAGCGCGGCGCCGCGCACCGCCGTGCGCCACCGCCCGGCCAGCGCGCCGCGCAGCTGCACCTCGGCCAGCCGGCGGGACTCGGTGCGGAACCGGTCGCGCTGGTCGGAGTTACGGCCCAGCGTGCGGGCCAGCAGCACGGCGGAGGCGGACAGCGACTCCTCGATCAGGCCGGCGAGCTGGGAGAACCCGCGCTGGCGACGCCGGGTCAGCGCCCGCCGTTCCTTGCCCACCCGGCCGGTGACCAGCATCAACACCACGGCGGCGACCACCGCGATCACGCCGAGGCGCCAATCCAGCAGCACCAGCGCGGTGCCGGTGGCCAACAGCAGCATCCCGTTCTGCACCGCCGAGCTGGTGGTGCCGGTAAGCACCAGGACCAGCCCGTCCACATCGGTCACCAGGTGGGTCTGCAGCTCGGTGGTGCGGGACTGGGTGAAGAAGGTCAGCGGCATGCGCTGCAGGTGCTCGAACATCCCGGTGCGCAGCCGGTGCACGACGCGGTGGCCGGTAGAGTGCGACAGGTGGGTGGCCCCGACACCGGCCACCCCGCCCAGCGCGGCCGCCCCCGCGATCGTCGCCCCCAGCTCGGCCAGCAGCGTCAGGTTCCGGTACGGCAGCGCGTCGTCCAGCATCGCCCTGATCAGGAACGGCGCGGCGGCCGCCGACAGCGCCTGGACCAGCACGCATCCGGCCAGGCCGGCGATGCGCAGCCGATGCGGCCAGAGCAGCGCGCCCACCCGGCGCAGCAGCCGCAGCTCACCGACCAGCCGCGCGGGGATCAGCCGCTGGAGTGGCGCCGGCGGCGGGGTCAGCCGCCGGGGGGTCAGCGGCTGCTCGGTCATGCTCGGTAGCGTAATAACGGCTGGGCGCCCGGCGCGCGGCCAGCGATGGCCGCCGGGAAAGCACCACGAGGTTGTCGGACCAGGGCACTAGGCTCACCGGTCGTGGACTACACCGCCGCCCTACTCGAGCAGAACCAGTTGCTCGCTGAGCTCACCCACCCCGCCGACCCGGCCACCCCGGTGCCGAGCTGTCCCGAGTGGACGCTCAAACAGCTGATCACCCACGTCGGCCGGGGCGACCGGTGGGCGGCGAAGATGGTCCGCGACCGGGCGGACGCCGCGGCCGACCTGCGCAGTGTGCCCGACGGCAAGCCGCCGGAGGATCCTGACGGCGCGAAGGAGTGGCTGCTGCAGAGCGCCCGCACGCTGGTCGAGGCGGTGGCCGAGACGGGTCCGGACACGCCAGTCTGGACGTTTGTGGGCCCGCGACCCTCGGGCTGGTGGGTGCGGCGCCGGCTGCACGAGGCGACGGTGCACCGTGCGGACGCCGCCATCGCGCTCGGCGCCGGGTATGAGCTGTCCGCCCCGCTGGCCGCCGACGGGGTATCGGAGTGGCTGGCAATTTGGCACGGGCGGCACGTGCCGGGCCGCCCGGCGGCGCTCGACCCCGGCGTCACCTTGCATCTGCATGCCACCGATGGCGACCTGGGCTCCGAGGGGGAGTGGCTGATCCGGGGCGAGGACGGCGCGGTGTCCTGGGAGCACGGGCACGGCAAGGGCGACGCCGCGGTGCGCGGCCGCGCGGCGGACCTGTTGCTGGCGGTGTTGCGGCGGCCGCTGGCCGACCCCGATGCGATCGAGGTGATCGGCGACGCCAAGACCTGGCAGCTGTGGCTCGAGCGCACCCCGTTCTGAGCTCCCCGCCGAACTCTCCCGGCCGCCCCTCTTCATGATCGCCATTTCGGTGACACGAAGGACGTTAAACGTCCTTTTCCCAACCGAAACACCCCCGGGCGCAACGCGGGTCAGTAGGTAACGGCGGGCGGTCGGTCGGCCCGTCACCGTTATCCGATACCGGTCCAGTAGCCGCGATCGAATGTCTGTGGCGCGGTACCAGGAGCGAAGGTGACCGACCGCTCGGATATCGCTTTGGCGGTGTGCCGGGTTTGCCGGTCCAGCAGGGCATTGGTTTCGCTGTCGCTGAGCTGCTCGATCTCCTCGAAGAAGCTCAGTACACGGTTGATATACAACGCGATGAGATGGTCACGCGCGGCCTGGAATTGGCCGCCGGCCAGCGCCTGAATGGAATTGGCGAGCAGGACGGGCCAGTCCTGCGTCCTGATCCGCACCCCCCACGGCGCGGTCGGCAGCCCGGCCACGGTGGGGAACATGCGGCGGATCACCGGCTGGTGCGCATCGAGGTAACCGCGCACCGTGGCGCCGACCCGCCCTACCAGCGCCGGGTCCTGGGGAACGGCCTCGATGTCCACCGCGTGTTGCGCCGCCGCGGTGTCCAGCGACGCCGGATCGGGTTGGCCAGCGCGCACCGCGACGTGGAACAGCGAGTCCAGCACCTGCTGGGGGAGGTGCAGGATCTTGGGGAACGGCGAGTTGTGCAGCTTGCGACCCAGGCTCACCTCGGCTACCTGGTAACCCTCGCGGACACTGTTGGTGGTGAGCCAGATGTCGATGCCGTAAAACAGCGCACTGCCCGGCACCGGCCACTCGACCACCCGCTCGAGCAACGCCCTGTTCAGCGCGAACTCACCACCGATGGGCTGCGCCAGATGCCGGCCGAACAGCGCGGCGACCAGGGGGCGGGCCAGGTGGTTGGTCGTGTTCGCCTCGTACCGGTTGCGCCGGTACACCGGCACCGCCATGGTCGGCGCCGGCCCGGAAACGGCGGCCGCCAGCTGCCCGATCCACTCGGGCTGCGCGGAACGAAGGTCGGCGTCCAGCAGGATCAACCGGTCGGCGCGCACCTCGAGCGCCTTGTGCACCAGGGCCAGCACGTTGGTGCCCTTGCCGGTGTTCGCGGCGGGCGAGGAGACGACCTGCCGAGGCGTGTTGGTGGCCGCGGCCAGGAACCGCTCCGGTGTCCCGTCTGTGCTGCCGTTGTCCGCCAGCACGATCAGGTTGTCGCCGCCCGGGCAGGCCAGCCGCAGGCCCAGGTCAGCGGCGTGAGCAACCGCGGCGATCGTGTCAGCCTCGTTACGCGCCGGGATACCGACAACGGTGACCCCGGATTCCGGGGTGGAATAGATCGACTTTCGCATGACCGCCACCGCCCCTTTTCCGCCTCACGGTAAAGCCCAACCTCCAGGAATGGCCAGCCAGACCTGCCGGGCAACTCATGGATTCTGCTCGAAGCATTGGGCACCGGTATCCCAGTGGTCTGTCGGTAGCGGCCCAGATCAGCCTAGGTGCGGGGTGTCCGGCTCGGTGAGCGCGTCGGTGATCCGTTGGCGCATGCTGGGATGGATCGGCAGCTGCTCCAGGTGGGTGGGGTCGACCCACGCCGCGTCAGACGTCTCGTGGTTGTCCGGGTGTGGTTCGCCATCAACCGGCAGGGCGTGCAGGCACACCGCGAACTGCTGGCGGGCCTCCCCGGTAGCGGGGTAGACCATCACGTGGCCCGGGTCGCTGTAGAGCCCGGCCAGCCGAGTCACCCTGATCTTGATCCCGCTCTCCTCGACCACCTCGCGCTCGGCCGCCGTGGTGGCCGACTCCCCGACCTCGATGCGCCCACCAGGTAACTCCCAGTTGCCGCTGTCGATGCGCCGCACCAGCAAGATCCTGCCGCCTGCATCACGGACCGCCGCGAATGCGGCCGGGGCAATCGAGTTGGCCGCCGGCCGATCGGTGTCGTGGTAGTACTCTTGGCGACTCATCCGAACAAGCCTTGTCGATCACGGATGAGTTCGCAGTCTGGGCGGCACTCGTTTCACAGCGAGACGGGCGAAATTCACCTATCCGACACCTCGCTGCGCCGCGGTCCGCCGCCGGACATGACGTGGCTGGCTTTCCATTGCGGATCGGCGCCGTTCTGGTCAGGATCACCGTGATGGCCCTCGCGCTGCGTGCTGGGGAACGGCGCGGAAAGAGTGCGGATCCGGAGCGGACCCGCCAGGGCCACACGGGGGCCCACCCCAGGCGAGGGAGCGTGATGACTTCAGTCGAGCAGGCCGTCAGTGAGTTCCGCCGTACCCCGCACGCGGTCGGCCATTCGGAGCGGACACGGGAGGAACTGCGCGCCGCGTTGCGGGCGGTCGACCTGTTCGAGAGCACGGACGGCTGGTCGGTGCACGAGCTCGACGATGACGACGCGCTTCTTTTCGGTGCCGGCGGTCAGGAAATCACCACCTGGAAGGAAGATTATCCGTACGCCGAGCGGATGACCCGCGACGAGTACGAAAAGGTCAAGCGGGCGCTGCAGATCGAGCTGCTGAAGATGCAGTCCTGGGTCAAGGACACCGGGCAGCGGGTCGTGGTGCTGTTCGAAGGCAGGGACGCGGCTGGCAAGGGTGGCACGATCAAGCGGTTCACCGAGCATCTGAACCCGCGCGGGGCGAGAGTCGTGGCGCTGGAGAAACCGACCGACCGGGAACAGACACAGTGGTACTTCCAGCGTTACTTCAGCCAGCTGCCCGCCGCCGGAGAGATCGTGCTGTTCGACCGGTCCTGGTACAACCGGGCGGTCGTCGAGCGGGTGATGGGGTTTTGCAAAGATGAGCAATATCGGGAGTTCATGAGCCAGACGCCCGGGCTGGAGCAGGCGCTGGTAGACAACGGCATTCACCTGATCAAGCTCTGGTTCTCGGTCTCCAGGGCGGAGCAGCGCACCCGGTTCATGATCCGGGTGATCGATCCGCTCAGGCAGTGGAAGCTCAGTCCGGTCGATCTTGCCGCGCTGGAGCGGTGGGACGAATACACCGGGGCGAAGGAGGACATGTTCAAGGGCACCGACGTGCCCTATGCCCCCTGGACCGTGGTCAAGAGCAACGACAAGAAGCGGGGTCGGATCGCCGCGTTGCGCTGGGTCCTGTCCAGACTGGACTATCCGACCAAGGACAAGGACGTTGTCGGCACGCCCGACCCGCTGATCGTCGGGGCTCCGGAGCAGGTCTACGAGCAGAGCGAGCGGTCGCCGTCGTCCAGCCAGTCGCGCAGCGCCGGGTAGACCCGCGGGTGGTTGAGCAGGTCGAGGTGGTGCGCGGGGGCGATCCGCAGCGTGTCTCCCACACCCACGTCCGCGCTGACAGAGCGCACCATCAGATCGCCGAGCAGCCGGCCGACCGGATGCCGCTCTGAATGGGTCAGCTCCGCCACCACGGTGTGGTGCCGCGCGGACGCCAACGGCGTGCAGCTGGCCAGCGGAACGCCCGCGCTGAGGTCCTGGATTCCGGCGGAGCGCAGGTCCAGGAACTCGCCCCAGGCCTTGGTGGAAGGCCGCGCGGAGAGCAGGCCGGCCAGCATCGCCGCGCCCTTGGCCAGCGAGGCACCCGCGTGCGGGCTACCCAGGTACACCACGTGCCGGACCAGCTCGGGCCACCGCGCGTCCCGGGCCACCCCGCTCGCGCAGGCCAGCCGGGACACCAGGCCGCCCATCGAATGCCCGATCAGGTCAATCCGGCGCACCGGGACGGGCCAGCACTCGAGCAGGCTCTCCAGCAGCTCGCTCAGCGCCTCGGCGTTGGTGGCCAGTGGCCGGCCGGTGTTGTAGCGCAGGTACAGCGGGGTCGCGCCGAGGTCGGCGGCCAGCCGCGCGCCGTAGTCCGGGTCGGCCGGCTCGCGTCGGGACCCGCGGAACCGCCAGGCATGTTCGGTCTCGCCCAAGCCGGGCATCAGCAGCACCAGGTGCCCGCTCGACGTGGGATATGCCGCCCGCAGCGCCTCGGTGCTCAGCCGCAGGTCACGCCCGTCGTGCCGGAGCGTCATCCCCAGGTCGAGGTCGTTGCCCTGGGCCGCGAGCCGATCGCCGAGCAGCCCGTTGACCGCCGCGACCACACCCGAGCCAGGACTCGAACGGTCCAGCAGCGGCCGCTCCGTCCCGGCCAGCGTGGATGCGACCGCGACCGCCTCGCCGGCCAGCACCGCCGTCGCGCGCACCGCCCGGTAGCTGATCGAGCTGATCGCGTTGTGGCCCACCCGCGCGGGCCCAGCGGCCGGGCCGAGCGCGGTGAACACCAGGTCCGAGATGGCCCGGTGAGTCTGCTCGCCCGGGCCCGCGATGAACCCCACGGCGTCGGCCACCAGGCGGGCCGCGCCGCCGATCTCGTCTCGCGCGCGATGGTCGTTGATGCGATCAGCGTGGCACATGCCCCGGACCGCGCACAGCAACTGTGCCCCGAACAACGTGATCGCCGGGGCCCGCGTCCCGGGCCGCCGGGGCGGCAGCAACTGGGGCAGGGGCCTCAGCAACTGGGGCCGGGGCCTCAGCAACTGGGGCCGGGGCCTCAGTCGGGTGGTGGGGCGAGGTGCACAACCTTCGTGGTGGTCATCTCGTCGAGCAGCTCGGGACCGTAGCCGTATCCGGTGCCGCTGGTCCCGCGCGGTTGCGCCGCGCCGCCCGGAGCCCCCCCGAACACCGCGTTGATCTTGACTGTGCCGACGGGTAGCTCCCGCCATGCGGTCTGCGCGTGTGCCATGCTCGAGGTGAGTACGGTCGCCGCCAGGCCGTACCGGTCATCGCACGCCTCGGCCAGCGCCGAGGCGAAGTCGGGGACCAGCAGGATCGGGGCCACCGGGCCGAACGTCTCCTCGCGCATCACCCGCATCCGCGGCGTGCAGTCGACCAGGACGGTCGGCGGATAGAACGCCCCGGGGCCCTCAGGCACCTCGCCGCCGATGAGCGCCCGCGCCCCTTCGGCCAGCGCGTCGGTGACGTGGCCGTGCACGTGCTCGCGATGACGCCGGTCGACCAGCGGGCCAATCCTGGCGGCCCACTGACTCGCCTCGTCGACCAGTGCGCGGATGAACGCCTCCGCGACGTCCGAGGTGACGTAGATCCGCTCCACGGACGTGCAGATCTGACCCGCGTTGGCGAACGCACCCAGCGCCGCCTGGGCGGCCGCCCACCTCGGGTCCACCCCGGCGTCGACGATCAGCGCGTCGTTGCCGCCGTTCTCCAGCAGCGCCTTGGCGCCGGTCCGGGCGCACGCCGCGGCGATCGAGCGGCCGGTGGCCGAGCTGCCCACATGGGCGACCACGTCGACGTCGGCGGCGGCCAGCCGGGCGCCCACGGTGCCGTCCCCGTCCAGGATCTGCAGGACCCCGTCCGGCAGGTGCGCGGCGATGAGCTCGGCGAACCGCCGACCGGTCCCCGGGCAGCGCTCGCTGGGCTTGTGCACGACGGTGTTCCCAGTGGCCAGCGCGGCGCCGATCAGGCCGGCGGCGACCGCGACCGGGTCGTTCCACGGGGTAAGTGCGACCACCACGCCGCGCGGGCCGGGGATCATCATGTCGGCGGCGTCCCAGCCGCCCTGCAGGCTCCGGCCACGGTGTACCGGCCCTAACTCGGCGTACTGGCGGAGTGTGCCGACGCCCGCTTCGACGCCGCCGCGCGCGTCCGCGAGTAGCTTGCCGGTCTCGCGTTCGTTGAGCTCGGCCAGTTCGTCGGCGGCGGCGCGGACGGCGGCCGCGGCGGCGTGCAGGGCGGCCGCGCGCTCGGCCGCGGGTGTCCGGGCCCAGGCCCTCGCGGCGGCCCGGGCGCGGCGGACTGCGTCGTCGCACTGCTGGTCGGTGGCGATCGGGACGGTCCCGACGGTCTCTCCGGTGCGCGGGTCGAGCACGGTCAACACACGGTTCTCGAGCACGGTCACGCCAAGCGCTGTACCCGGCCAGGGGTCGATCAACCGCTCCTGGCTGCCCGTTCACATTTTGCCGGCTCCCGCAGCTCGCGCAGACCCGGTGCCGCCGGCGCAGGGTGTGCCGGGCTTGTGCCGGCCGCGGTGGGTCCGTGCGGGCGGGGGCGGCGGCGCCGGTGGGGGCGCGGGGGCGGTGGGACGGTTAGAGAGGTGGGGGAGCGGCGCGGCGGTGCAGGAGGCGGGTGCCAGGGCCTTCGGCCGCTCCTGGGCCGGGCAGCAGTGTTATGTCGTCCGCGCCCACCGAGCCGCCGCAGTGCGAACAGCTGGCCATCGGGGTGAACTGCTCGCCGCAGTCGCGGTGAATCAGCCGTACCGGCGGGCCGCCCGGGGGAGTCGCTCGGCGATCGCCCCAGGCCATCAGCAGGAGCAGGGCGGGCACCAGTTCACGGCCGGACTCGGTGAGGTGGTAGTCGTACCGGGCCGGCCTGTCCTGGTACTTGCGCCGATCCAGGATGCCGTTCGCCACCAGGTCCGTCAGCCGGCGGGTGAGCAGGTTCCGGGATATCTCCAGGTTCTGCGCGATGTCGTCGAACCGGTGCAGTCCCATGTAGATGTCCCGCAGGATCAGCGGCGACCACCACTCGCCGACCACGTCCAAGGTCTGCGCGATCGAGCAGTGCATCTGCCCGAAGCTGGTGCGTCGCACGGCCGCCACCTAATGGGTTGACTCATTGAACTGACCGGCTTAGCGTACCTGTAGTCGGGTTAGTTCAATGAGAGGACTGACGAATGCCATTCGTCGAACTGTTCGCGCCCAAGGGATCCCTGGACACCGAGCGAGGCCGCCGCGCGACGCGCGCCCTGGTCAGCGAGGTCATGAAGGCGGAGGGCGCGCCGGACACCCAGGCCGCCCGGGACATCTCCTGGCTGGTCGTCACGGAACCGGACGCCTGGTTTGTCGGCGGCGAGGCCGCCCCCGCGGAGCCGCCTCGCTACGTCGTGCGGGTCAGCGTGCCCGCAGGCTCACTGAACGACGCGAAGCGCGCCGACATGGTCGAACGAGTCACCCGGGTGCTGTCCGAGGTCGACGACGATCCAGAGCGGCTCTACCAGACGCCGGCGGCCTGGGTGCACATCACCGAGGTCCCGGAGGGGAACTGGGGAGCGTTCGGCCGGGTGGTCGGCCTCAAGGACATCGTTTCCTTCGTCGCGAATGCCCCGGCGCCGGCCTGAGGTGGGGGGCCGCCCGGGGGCCGAGGTAGGGGTAGCCCGATCGTGATCAGCCGGGAGGCCGTGGCATACTGTTCAGCGTGATCGATGTGGCCGGCACCCGCGTTCTGGGTTGTCGCTGTCCGAGGTGCTGTCGCAGCTGTCGCTGCATCTGAGGCCCTCGCACATCCCGGTCGCCCGGCGGCCCCTCACGTCTGTGATCACATCCCATGCGCAGCACCCCAGACCTTCGCGGTCACACCGTCCTGGCCCTGCACGCGCACCCGGACGACGAAGCGATCTTCACCGGCCTCACCCTGCGCCGGCTGGCCGACGCCGGTGCGCGCACCGTCCTGGTGGTGGCGACGGCCGGCGAGCTGGGTGAGTCCCGCCTCCCGCTGAGGCGCGGCGAGACCATCGCGCGCCGCCGCATCACGGAGCTGGAGCGGTCGGCCGCGCTGCTGGGCGTGTCCCGGCTGGTGCTGTTGGGCCGGCGAGACTCCGGCCTGCCCGGCTGGGCCAGCGGCGCACATCCCAGGGCGCTGGCCGGCGCCGACCCGCGTCGGCTGGCTCGCCGGGTCGCCCGGGTGGCCGAGGCCGAGGGAGCGGAAACGCTCATCTACGACGACGAGCACGGGATCTACGGTCACCCCGACCATCTCAGCGCGCACCGGATCGGGGATGCCGCCGCCGCGCTGACCGGCGCGGGCACCTACCAGATCACCGTCGATCGGGAGCACCTGCACGTGAGCGCGCCCGATCGGCACCTCATCCATGGCGCCGCCGAGGCCGCCGGTGTCCACTTCGGACGGACTAGCTCGGAGATCACCCTCGCGGTCAGAGGCAATACGGAGCAGGTGGCGAGCAAGCACGCCGCGATCACCGCGCATGCCAGCCAGGTGGACCCCCGGCACCTGCCCGTCGACGAGTTCGCCGGCGCGTACGGGATCGAGTGGTACCGGCACGACGGGCCGCCAGGGGTGCTGCACCTGCTGGACACCGCCCCGCCGTCCACCCTGGCCTCGGCCACGCCGGCTCTGGCCACTCTGGCTCCGGGCACGCCGGCTCTGGCCACCCTGGCCCCGGGCACGCCGGACCTGGCCACCCCGGCCCTGTCCATATCGGCCGTCTGACAACCTGGGTCGGCTCGGCTTCACAGGCCGTGAGTGGTATTGGTCGCTATAGCGACCAATACCACTCACAGGCGATGAGCTAGACGGTGGAGAAGTGGGCGGCGTCGCCCTTGCGGATGATGCTGCGGCCGCCGTCGACGCCCACCGGCACGTCGCCGGCCAGGGTGATCCGGTGCAGCAGCCGGCGGTGGTTGTCGTAGTCGGAGACGGCGTAGTGCTGGGTGGCGCGGTTGTCCCAGATCGCCACGTCGCCCGGCGCCCAGCTCCACCGCACGGTGTTCTCCAGCCGGATCACCCTGTCCTGCAGCACGTGGAACAGCGCGTGCGACTCCTTGGTGTTCAACCCGACGAAGTCGCGGACGAACTGGCCGAGCAGCAGCGCCCGCTCGCCGGTCTCCGGGTGCACCCGGACCACCGGGTGTTCGGTCTCGAAGGTGATGGAGCGGAACTCCTCCCGGTACGCGGCGAGCTGTTCGTCGAGCTCGTCGGAGACCACCTCGGCCTCGGCGGCGTAGTCGTAGGCGTTGGTGTGCACCGCCCACAGCTGGTCGGCCAGGTTTTTCAGCGGCACCGGCAGCGCCTCGTAGGCGGCCACGGTGTTCGCCCAGGTGGTGGTGCCGCCGTAGGGCGGGAGATGGATCGCGCGCAGGATGCTCGCGGCCGGGACCCGGTCCACGAAGGTGACGTCGGTGTGCCAGCTGTCCGCCCTGGACCGCTCGGAGTTGATCGGCAGGATGTGCGTGCTGGAGCCGCGCACGGTGGGGTGCGCCGCGGTGGGTTCGCCGAGCAGCCGGGCGAAGCCGAGCTGACCCTCGTCGTCCAGGTGCTGCTGCTGTCTGAAGAAGATCACCTTGTGCTTGAGCAGCGCGGCGCGGATCGCGGCCACCGCCTCCGGGGCCAGATCCGGGCCCAGCCGCACCCCGTCGACGCCCGCGCCGATCCGGCCGCCCACCTGGACAACGGTCGGACTGCTGGTCGGGGCCGGCGCGGTGGGGTTGTCGGCTTGCAGCGTCATCGGCGGAATCCTCGATTCGGTGGCTGACCGGACGGTGACTCCGACCGTAGGAACTCCGCTCCGGCGGCGCCAACAGTTGGGCTCACTCGGATCGAAACCGCTCAGAGGCTCGCATGCTGACCTAACCGATAGATTTTCTCAATGTGATCCGTATTCGGCTGCTGGTCGTCGACGGCTCCTCGGCGGCGTGTTAGCGTCACTCTCATGAGTGACGGCGAGCACCTGCGCCCGCTGCATGTCACGCTGCTGCGCAGCCGCCGTCACGTGGACTTCTGCCGCACCGCCACGGCTATCTGTCGGGTCTGACTCGCCCACCCGAGCCGACCCCATCCGACCCGACCGCCCCGTTGACTCCCGTTGAGCGTGAGCGCGTGTTCTCGATAGCGCCGTGTTGCGCGCGATGAGCTGGGCGGCGACCTGCGAGGACATCCGTGCCTGCCAGCACAGCACCTTCTCCCGTCGTTTCATCCCCGGTCCCCTCCCTGGCCCGGTCCACCGCCACGCCATCGCCCACGCGGTCGGTCGCGCCGCCACTCGGCCGGTCGTCCACAGCGTCGCGGGTACCGCGCGGTCGGCCCCGCGCCGCGGCCTCCTCCGCCCGCTCGGCGGCGGGCGCCGTACTGACCGCCGCCAGGCTGGACGGGCCGGTCTTCCGTGACGAGCTGGTCGGCGCCACCGCGCTGAGCCACGCCACGGTGAACCGGCAGGTAGCGCGGCTGCTCGAGCTGGGCCTGCTGCGCGAACGGCCCGACCTCGCCCCGGCCGGCGCGGTGGGCCGCCCCCGGGTGCCGGTGGAGGTGGAGGCGGAGGAGTTCGGCGTGCTGGGCATGCACATCGGCCTGCGCCGGACCACGCTCGCCGCCGGCGACCTGCGCGGGCGGGTGATCGGTGCGGTCGACGTGCCGAATCCGACCGGTGATCCCGCCGAGGTGGTCGCCTTGCTGACCCGGAGGTTGCGTCGCTTCGGCGCCCGCTGGCCGCGCCGTCGGGTGCTGCACGTGGGCCTAGTGGTCGGTGGCCAGCTCTCCGCCGACCGCACCCGGCTGCGCCATCCCCGGCTGGGCTGGGAGTCCGCTCCGGTGGCGGAGATCGTGGACCGGGTGGCCGACTCCGACGTCGTGGTGGTGCCGCAGGTGGAGGCCATGGCCGGGGCGGAGACGCTGCTCACCCGGCATCACGCCACCGGCAGCACGCTCTACGTCTACGCCAGGGAGGCGGTCGGCGCGGTGCTCACCGTGGACGGCGCGGTGGACGTGCCGACCACTGGACCGGGCACGATCAGCCACCTGCCGGTGGGCGGCTCGGTGGACTGCCACTGCGGCTCCACCGGCTGCCTGGAGGCCTCCGTCGGTGACGCCGCGGTGGCGGCCGCCGCGCGCCGGGCCGGCATCGTGTCGGAACCCTCGATCGCCGGAGTGATCGCGGCCGCCGACGGCGGCAGCAGGGCGGCCCACGAGCTGCTGGTCGACCGGGCCCGACTGCTCGGCCGCGGCGTCGCGTTGGCCCGTGACGTGTTCAACCCGGACCGGGTGGTGCTGCTCGGGCAGGCGTTCACCGGCTACCGCCCGGGGCTGGCCCACGTGTCGGCCAGTTTTGCGGCGCACAGCGTGCTCGAGCCGATGAGCCTGCGGGTCAGCTCGCTCGGCACCGGTGTGCAGGCACTCGCCGCGTGCATCGCGGCGTTGCGGCCGGTTTATGCCGATCCGCTCGGCGCCCTGCTCAAGGCCACGGCGAGGAACGAGGCAGCCGGCCCGCTGCTCACCGGCCCGGTCCGATGAGCGGCGTCACCCGCCGCCTGGTGGACGCGGTTCCGCTGCCGGACCCGGTCGCCCAACGACAACGCCGGCTGTCGCTGACTGGGGGAACGACATGACCGAAACTCCGCTGGCCGTGCTCGACCTGGTGCCGATCTCGTCGGGGTCATCGGCCGCCGAGGCGCTGCGCAACAGCATCGACCTCGCCAAGGCGGCCGAGCGGTTCGGCTACGCGCGCTACTGGTTCGCCGAGCATCACCTCAACCCGGGCGTGGCCGGAACCTCACCAGCCATGCTGCTGGCACTCACCGCCTCGGCCACCTCGAGCATCCGGATCGGCTCCGGCGCGGTCCAGCTGGGCCACCGCACCGCGCTGTCCACGGTGGAGGAGTTCGGGCTGCTGGACGCCCTGCACCCGGGGCGGCTGGACCTCGGCCTCGGGCGTTCCGGCGCCCGCCCGCCCGCGCCGGTCCCGGCCGGTGTCGCCGCCGGCGCCGGCCACGCGCCCAACGGCCTGCGCATTCCCGCCCGGTTCTCCTTCGAGGGGCTGCTGCGTTCGCCTCGGTTTGCCCTGCAGAAGACCCTGCTGTTGCAGCCGCACGCCCAGGCGCAGGACTACGGCGAGCAGATCGACGACATCCTGGCCCTGCTGCGGGGTAGCTACCGCACCGCCGAGGGGGTGGAGGCGCACGTGATCCCCGGCGAAGGGGCGGACGTGCAGGTGTGGATCCTGGGCAGCAGCGGCGGGCTGAGCGCCACGGTGGCCGGCCGCAACGGGCTGCGCTTCGCGGCGAACTACCACGTCAGCCCGGCCACCGTGCTGGAGGCGGCGGCCGGCTACCGCGCCGCGTTTGTGCCGTCCGAGGGGGTGCCGCGTCCGTACGTGAGCGTGTCCGCGGACGTGGTGGTGGCCGACGACGAGACGACGGCGCGCCGGCTGGCCACCGGCTACGGCCTCTGGGTGCGCAGCATCCGCAGCGGCGAGGGGGCGATCGCCTTCCCCACGCCCGAGCAGGCGGAGCGGCACCGGTGGAGTGAGGAGGACCGGGCGCTGGTCGACGATCGGGTGGAGACCCAGTTCGTCGGGTCGCCCGGCCAGGTGGCCGACCAGCTCGAGCAGCTGCGCGAGGCCACCGAGGCGGACGAGCTGATCATCACCACCATCACCCACGACCACGCCGACCGGGTGCGCTCCTACCAGCTGCTGGCCGAGGAGTGGCGACGGCGGTAAAGGCCGTGCTCAGCCGCGCACCACCGAGGCGAACGCCTCCAGCTCGCGCGGCACGTCCGGTCCGGCCGGCTGGTAGGCGATCTCGGTGGCCCCGTCGGCCTCCAGCTCGGTGAGCTTGGCCCGCCACCCTGCCCGGTCCATGGCGACCCCGGCCCCGGCCAGGGTTTCGCCGGTGACGAACGGCCGGTCGCGCTCGTTGACCAGCGCCATGTGGCCGTCGTGCAGCGCGAGGTGGCGCTCGCTCGCCGGGACCTCGTCATAGGCGGCCGCCCACTGCGTGCCGTTGGGCAGCCGGTCCAGCAGGTTGAACTCCAAGGCGAAGTGGAACAGCACGCCGGCCGCGTGCCCGGCGGCGGCCACCGACCGCGCCGAGCCGGGATCTTCGCCGTCGTCCAGCACGGTGCCGAAGGTCAGCAGGGCGCTCCAGTCGAAACCGGCCACCGGGCGTCCCGTGGTGAACACGCCGTCGGCGAGCTCCTTGGCGGCGGCGATGCCCTTCGGGCCCTGCACCCCGAACAGGAACGGCACCTCGATCGGCCGGTCCGGACCGAAGCCGGGGTAGTGCATCATCCGGATCAGCGCGCCCTCCCACTCGGCGTCCTCGCCGCGCAGCAGGGCCTTGAGCACCCGGACGTACTCGCTCACCTGGCGCCAGGGGAGTGGACGCTGGCCGAGGGTGAGCCGCCCGGTGAATCCGCTGCCCACCGCGATGGCCACCCGGTCCGCGCCGGCCAGCGAGACCAGCGTGGCGATGCCGGCGGCGTTCGCCATCGGGTGTCGCAGCGAGGGCACCATCACCCCGGGGCCCAGCCCGATCCGCTCGGTCCGCTCGGCCGCCCGGCAGAGCTGCGTCCAGACATCGGCGTAGAGCGCCGGCGAGTCATAGAACCAGGCGCGGCGGTACCCGAGCTGCTCGGCGACGGCGGCGTGCTGGTGGCTCTCCAGCGAGGTGTTGAACGCACACGACATCTCAAGCGCCACGACGCGACCTCCACTGTCGACCGGATGTCCACCTTTCAGCAGGCGGTCCGGCTCGGCAACCGGTGATCACGCAGCGGGCGGGGCCAACCGGTACACCGCGTCGGCCGCGTCGTCGGTGATGTACACCGCGCCGTCCGGACCCTGCACCGCCGCGACCGGGCGCCCCCACCGCGAGCCGTTCGCGGCCTGGAAGCCGCCGACCAGCGTCTGCTGTGGTCCGAGCGTGCCGCCCGCCCACGGGAAGAACGACACCTCGGGGGCGCGCGGCGGTGTGCGGTTCCACGAGCCGTGGATGCCGACCAGGGCGCCCTGCCGATACGGGGCCGGCAAGGTGGTGGTGAAGCTCAGCCCGAGCGGGGCGGCATGCGCATCGAAGGTCCGCTCGATCGGAGGGAGCGCGGCGCAGTTGAGCTGATCACCGTCCGGGTTGGTCTGCACGTCCGGCACGAACCTGGGCCGCACGTGGTTGTAGGTGGTGCCGGCCATGCCCGGCTCGACGTCCTGGTCGGGGTTGCAGTACGGCCAGCCCAGATCCCGGCCCGGGGTGAGCCTGGCCAACTCCTCCGGCGGATGGTCGGCCAGGTACTCGGGGATGACGTCGCCTTGAGAGGACCCGGACTCGCCGCCGTACCCCCGGTCGTACGGATACTGGATGTTGTCCCGGTTGTTCACCGCCGTCCACACCGATCCGTCCGGCGCGAGCGCCAGGCCGGTCCCGTTGCGCACGCCCCTGGCGAACACCTCCATCGCCCCGCCGCCGGGCGGCACCCGCATGATCGACGCCCGCTGCGGATTTGCGTCGCGGTCATTGGCGGAGATGTTGCCGGTGGAGCCGATGGAGAGGTAGATCGACCGGTCCGGTCCGATCGCGACGGACTTCAGCGCGTGCCCGTAGGCGCCGCCCAGCTCGGGACTCCTGGCATCGGGCAGTCCGGGTGCGACGGTCCGCCGGGCCGAGGCGACGCCCGCCGTGTAGTCGTAGGCGTCCACGCTGTCGCTCTCCGCCACGTAGAGCGTGCTGTCCTGGAACGCCAATCCGTGCGGTTGGTCCAACCCGTCGAGCAGCACGGACGCGATGGCCCCGCTGGCGTCGGGCACCAGCCGAACCACCTGCCCGGCGGTCGGGCGGGAGACCAACAGCGTGCCGTCGGGTGCCCACGCGGCCAGCCGTGCCTTCGGCACCCGGGCCCACACCGACATCGTCCAGCCAGCTGGGGCCAATGCCTCCCTGGGCGTGTCGAAGGGCGCGCTGGCCAGCTCGGGAGGCACCGTCACCGAGGTCGGCACCAACCCGTTCGGCGCGGTGGCCGCCGGGGCGTCGCCGGCCGACGCCCCTGATCGCAGGTAGGGCGCCGCGCTGTCGCACGCCGAGACGCAGGCCATCACCGCGGCCGCCGCCGCGACCGCCAGGGAAGGGCGAATGCCCGAGGAGCGCATACCTCATCGTGCCGTGGACCGGCGGCTAAAGGCTTGCCGAGGTCCCCGCGGCGGGTGGAGTCTCACCGGTGCCCGGCGCGCGTTGGCGCGCTCGGCTCGCTCACGGTTCGAGGAGGACGGACATGACCCGTCTGATGGAGACCACCGTCGACGAAGTCGCCCCCGACATCTATCGACTGTCCACCTATGTCGACCAGGCCGACATCGTGTTCAACCAGTACCTGGTGACGGCTGAACAGCCACTGCTGTTCCACTGCGGCGGGCGTCAACTGTTTCCGCTGGTCAGCGCGGCGGTCGAACGCGTGATGCCGGTGGACCGGCTGCGGTGGATCAGCTTCGGCCACGTGGAGTCCGACGAGTGCGGGTCGATGAACGACTGGCTGGCCAGGGCGCCACAGGCCCAGGTGGTGCACGGTGTACTCGGGGTGATGATCTCGCTGCAGGACCTCGCGGACCGGCCGCCCCGGATGCTGGCGGACGGCGAGATCCTCGACCTGGGTGGCAAGCGGGTTCGGTGGATCGACACCTCGCACGTGCCGCACGGCTGGGAGTCCGGCCTGCTCCGCGAGGAAGAGACCGGGACCTTGTTCTGCGGCGACCTGTTCACTGCCTCCGGGGAGCACCCCGCGTTGTCCGGATCGGAGCCGGTGGGACCGGCGCTCGCCGCCGAGGACAAGTACCACTTCACGGCGCTCACCCCGCACACCGCCCCGACCATCCGAGGCCTCGCCGACGAGCCCCCGTCGACGTTGGCGCTCATGCACGGGCCGGCCTACTCCGGTGACACCGTCGCCGCGCTACACGGACTCGCCGACTCCTACGACCAGCGGCTCCGCACCGCCATGGAACGCGCCGCCGTGCCAACCGCACCGCCCAACTGATCAGCCGACCAACCTGCCGCCGGAGCGCGCGTCGAGATCGGCTCGCACAGACGAAGCGGCAGCGGCCTACGGCGGCGGCCGGCATGGCACCCGCCGAGGCCGCTAACCCGTCGGGTGGCGGTAGGCCAGGACGGCTACGTCGTCGTCGTAGCCGCTGGGCGGTCGCAGCTGGTCAACCACCGCATCGGTGACCAGTTCCGGGGTGAGCTGGGCTGCGCCGGCGAGTAGCGAGGCGACCGCGCTGATGCCGACGTCGATGGAGGCACCACGGCGCTCGACGAGGCCGTCGGTGTAGAGCAGCAGCGTGGCGCCGGGCGTCAGCGTGGTGCTCGCCTCCGGGCGGGGCGCGCACGCCACGGTGGCCAGCGGCACCGCGTTCGCCGAGGTAAGCAGCTCGGTGGGCCGACCGGGTCGGGACAGGATCGCCGGCATGTGCCCGGCGCTGCTGTACGTCAGCACCCCCCGTTCCGGGTCGATCGTCGCGCAGCACACCGTGGTGCACCTGGCGTCCGGGATCCGGGTGGCCACCGCGTCGAGGTCCTCGAGCACCGCGCCGGGGCTGGCGCCGCGCAGCAACAGGGCGCGACACGAGCTGCGTAGCTGACCCATCACCGCGGCGGCGGCGAGCCCACGCCCGACGCAGTCGCCGACCACGATGCCGATCAGGTTGTTGGGCAGCGGGAGCACGTCGTACCAGTCGCCGCCCACCTCCAGGGGTTGCACCGCCGGCTCGTAGCGCACCGCGAACCCATCCGGCAGCTCGCCGTGGCTGAGCATCGCGTTCTGCAGGGTCAGCGAGACCGTGCGGGCCTGGTCGTAGCTGCGGGCCCGGTGCAGCGCCTGGGCGAGCTGGCTGGCCAGCAGCGAAATCAGGGACCGGTCTTCGGCGGTGACCAGGTCCGGGCGGGCGAGCTCCAGCCACACCGCCGCGTCGCCGCCGGCGCTGATCGGCATGGCCAGCGCGCCGCCAGCGCCGGCACCGTCGAGCGTCCTCACCAGCGTGACGTGCGGCAGCGGATCCTGGCGGGCCTTCATCAGAGCGTCCTGCACCTGCTCGTCGAGGCTCGCCCAGCTGACCGGGCCGGGCAGCCCCACCGCGTAGACGCTGGGATTGTGGTCCGACCACACCGCGGCGATCGCGCGGTCAACGCCGGCAAGCGTGCGCAGGGCGGTCAGCCCGCCTTCGATCACCTCGGGCACGCTGGTCGCGGCCGCTACCGCGCTGTGGAACTGCGCCGCGGCGTGCTCGCGGTCCGCCGCCGCACGTTCGGCGGTGATGTCCCGGATGGTGCCCACGAATATGCGCCGGGACTGCTCGTCGCTCGGCTCGACCAGTGAGTTGACCATGATGGCCAACCAGCGGCGGTGGCCGTCCCGCCGGCGGATCGGCAGGGTGAACCGGCCGGCGCCGTCCCGGGAAATGGTCTCCCGCGCCGCCTCGTGCTCGAGCCGGCTCTCCTGGTCGCCGGGGATCCACGGATGCGGCCAGCGATAGGGCAGGCCTTCGGGCGGGTAGCCGGTCAGCTCGGCGAACGCGGCGTTCACGTCGGTGATGGCGGACTCGTGGTCGGTGACGAAGAAGCCCTCCTGCAGCGAATCCATCATGGCCCGCCGGAACGCCGACTCCCGCGCGCGCAGCTGGGCCAGCTCCTCGAAGGCCTCGGCCCGTGCCCGCTGTTCCTGGTAGCCCCGGGTCCGGTCGAGGAAGCCTCGGGTGGCGATGTCCAGCGCGGCCAGGGTCTGCAGAAGAAACTGCAGCGCCGCTTCGAGCTGCGTCGAGGTGAACTGTGCCAGGTCGGGGTACAGCTCGGCGAGAACCCGGAAATGGTGTTCGGTCACCGTGAGGATGCTCAGCCCGTCCGACAGGGCTTGGCGGCCGATCTCGTGCCCCGCGGCCAGCGTGGTCTCGGTGGGCTCGCGCAGGTGCCGGCGCAGCGCGAGGCGGTAGGTCGCCTGGAATGACTCGATCGGCGAGGTCACCGCGGTCCACCCCGATACCGGGCGACCAGGATCAGCGCGTCATCGGTGTCCCTGGCCGACAGGGCGAGAATGTCCTCGGCGAGCCGACCAGGAGCTCGGAGCGGCCCGATGTCGTCGGCGAAGTCGCCGCGCAGCCCGTCGCTGCCCAGCAGCAACAGGTCGCCGGCCTGAAGCGGACTGTCCTGGGCATCGAGCCCGGCGGGCAGCCGATACCCGACGATGCCGCCGTGCTGCGGGGCTCCGACCGGCGCCGGACTACCCGGCCCGACCCGGACCAGGCACGCGGCCACGTTGCCGACCCCGAGCCAGCGCAGCCCCGGATCGCCGAAGGTGACCAGCGCGAGGGTGATCGCCGCGCCCCGGGTGTCCAGCAACGCGCGATGGCACAGCAGAATCAGCACATCCAGCGGCTCGGCGGGATTCTCCGCGAGCACTTCGGCGGCGCGGTGGGCGGCGAGCGCGGCATGCGGGCCATGACCGAGGCCGTCGATCACTCCCAACAGCGCCCCGTCGCCGGTATCGGCCACCACCCAGTGGTCTCCGCAGATCTCCTCACCGCTGATCGGCCTGGCCGCCACCGCCCACTCCAGCGGACCGAGCCGTCCCTCAGCCCGCATCGGGAGGCAACCATTTCCACATCAGCACAAGGGTTCCGTGGCCCGGCCGAGAGTGGACCTCCAGCTGATCCATCAGACGTCGGGCGCCTGGCAGGCCCACGCCGAGCCCGGAACTGGTGGAGAAGCCGTCCTCCAGCGCCCTCGGCACGTCCTCGATGCCCGGTCCTTGATCGGCCGCCTCGACCACCAGCGCCTTGCGGCCGCTGCGCTCCTCCACCAGCAGCCGGATCTCCCCGCTGCCGGCGTAGCTGGTGATGTTGCGGGCCACCTCGGAGATCGCGGTGGCAATCATCGTCACGTCGGTCAGCGAGAACCCGAGCTCGCTGGCCATCACCCGGCCGGCTTGGCGGGCGGTGACGATGTCGTCCGGGCCGTTCACCGGCACGACGACCTCAGCGGCCACCGTCGCGTCCGTCCGCGCGACGCCGCTCGGCAACCCGGCGATTGAGTAGGAGCAGGCCTTCTTCCAGGTCGAGCGCGGTGTGGATGTCCTCGAAGGCCAGTCCCAGCTGGACCATCGCGAAGGCGACCTCGGGCTGCAGGCCGACGATGACCGTCTCGGCGCCGCGCAGCCGCGTCATGTGCGCGACGGTGCGCAGCGAGCGGGCCGCGAAGGAGTCCATGACGTCGATGGCGGTCAGATCCACGATGATGCCCTGCGTGCGGAACAACCCGACCCGCTCCATCAGGTCATCCTGCAGCCGCTGGGTATCGGTGTCGGTCATCGCCGCCTGCACGGTGGCGATGAGGTAGTTGCCCTGTTTCAGAATGGGGACCGGCATGGCGTGGAGGGCTCAGCCTGTGTGGGTGTCGCCGGCGCGGGTGACCTCGTAGCCGAGCAGCCGCTCGGCTTCTTCGATACCGCCCTGTAGGTCGCCCACCGCGTTCATCTTCGACAGGTCCAGCCCGATCGTCACCAGGGTCAGCGCAATTTCCGACGACAACCCGGTAATGATCACGCTCGCGCCCATCAGACCGGACGCGTCGACGGTCTGGACAAGGTGGTTGGCCACCGTTGAGTCGATGGTGGGCACACCGGTGATATCGATAACGACGACCTTGGCCCGGTTTGCCCGAATTGCCCGCAGTAGTTGCTCGGTCAGCTGCCGGGCCCGCTGCCCGTCCAACACCCCGATGATCGGCAGAATCAGCAACTGCTCGCGAACCTGCAGAACCGGTGTGGAGAGTTCGCGGATTGCCTCTTGCTGCTGTCGGATGATTCGCTCGCGCTCCTGCACGAAGCTGACGCCCACAGTGTTCGCGATCCGGTTCGCCGCCGGTTCGTATGCGTCCAGGACGCGGTTCAGCAGTTTGAAGTCCGACTGGTATTTCTCGAACAGGGACCGAGCCAGGACGTCACGCAACAACAACACGATCCCGAGCACCTCGTCGGTCTCCACGCCCCGAGGAATGATGCGTTCGGAAAGGTTGCGGGCATAGGCCTGCAGCGCCTCGACACTGCCGGTCTCGAGCACCTCGACGTAATTGTCGTAAACCGAGGTGGCCTCGGAGAACAGCTCCTCCGGGGTCATCGCGGTGAGCAGCCTGGCATCGGTAATCCGCCGCGCCCACTCCTCACGCAATGCCGTCCGGTTCTGCCGGAGATGTTCGACGAGCTGCGGCAGCAGTGCCTCACTTGATATACCAAGGTCGGTTTCGACCATCGGCCCGACAGAAGACTCAGCCACGACCCCTCCACCTACCCACCTGACGCGATACCGGACAACCTCATGCGTCGACGGCCCGAAATCCTCGCCGAGCCTAGCGTGCCCGACCACTGACATCCGCCACTCGGATGAACAACAGCGGTGGGTGGGGGTGATGGGTTCCGGCTACGGCAGTCGCGCCAAAAAGATCCCGTAGCGCCATTCCGGGTCCACCCAGTGGTGCTCCAGCACCATCCCGTGCCGGGCCACCTCCTCGGCCAGCGCCTCGGGGTTGAACTTCGCGGAGAATCCGACGTTGATCGAGTCGCCGCGGCGCAGCCGGAGCGTCAGGTCCAGCTCACGCACAGTGACCGAATGGTCGGCGCGGGCGTACAGGTGGCCTTCCACCATGCCGGTGGCCTCGTTGTAGTGCGCGCGCGGGTCGAACCGTCGGATGGCGAAGTCAGCGCCGAACCGACGGTTCAGGTGGGTCAGGTGGTTGAGCCGGAAATCGTGGAAGGCGGTGTGGCCGGGCGGGTCGTTGTAGCACCGCTCGAACACCCGCCTGGGTTTGCGCAGGTCCGCCGAGAACAGAAACCCGTCGCCGGGGCGCAGCGCGGCGGCGATGTCGGCCAGTAGGCGCTCGCGCTCGGGGCCGGTGGCGTTGCCGATGTTGCTGCCCAGGAAGCTCACCACCAGCGGCCGGGCCGGCGCGTCGGCGGTCAGGTTGGCGCGCAGCCACTCCAGCGCGGCCTCGTAGCGACCCCATAGGGCGGTCACCACCAGCTCGGGCAACTCGGTCCGCAGCGCAGCGGCGGAGGCATCCAGCATCTCCCGGCTCACGTCGATCGGCAGGTACGCGGTCGGGCGCCGGCGCAGGCAGGCGGCGAGCAGTACCCGGGTCTTCTTTCCGCTGCCGCTGCCGAGCTCGGCGACTGAGCCGGCGCCGAGCCGCGCGGCGATGTCCTGGGCGTGCCGGTGCAGTAGCTGCCACTCCACTCGGGTCAGGTAGTAGGTGGGCAGTCGGGTGATCGCCTCGAACAGCTCGGAGCCGACCTCGTCGTAACCGAACACGGGCGGGATCCGAGGCGTGGGTTCCCGCAGGCAGGCGAGCAGGCTGCCTCGGTCATCCCAGAAGGCGCCCTGGTTCTCCACCGGCACGACCACGGTCGGGACCCCCTCCCGGCGCGCTGGACTCGAGGTGGTGGCGCTGGCGTCCACGTCAGTCATCGGCTCTCCTCTCGCGCCGATGGCATCCCGCTCCGGGTGCGGCGCGAATCCCGGTGTTTCTCCCGTACCCTCTACCGCCCGTCCTGACTCTCCGCCAGGCGAATGTCGCGCCGGAAGGTTTCGCCGGGCCATTGCGGGGAATGTGGCCAGGGCCAGCGGATCACGCCGGCCGCCAATGAGTGGCGGGCAATGAGTGAAACTGGCCCGCTCCGGGTAGGCCTGGGGTGGAAACGATCGGTCTATTCCGAGGAGGTAGTCGACCGTGGGCGGTTTTGAGGAAGTCAAGGGCAAGGCAAAGGAAGCTGTCGGTGGCGTGACCGGAAGCGACAGCCTGCGTGCGGAAGGGCAGTCTCAGCAGCGCAAGGCCGAGCAGGAAGAGAAGGCCGACCAGGCCCACGCCGAGGCGGAACGCCACGAAGAGCGTGCCGAGGCATTCGAGCGCACTGAGGAACGTCACCAGGGAACCTGAGCTCGGGTAATCGGCGGGATCCGAACCTACCCAATCGAGTGAAGGAAGGTCGTGATGGTCGACACGATTACGGAATCCGTGGACGTAGGAGTTCCAGTACGTGCCGCAAACGACCAGTGGACGCAATTCGAGGCATTCCTTGCCGATTCAAGGGGTTCATCGAGACAAGGGGTGGAGACCGGAGCATGGCGCGGCGAGGTAGACCGCCCGACTCCGTGAGCCACGCCGCGTCCGTCAGCTGAGGCGGGCGCATCGCCATTCGGCCCCATCGGGAGGCTCGCAACCGCCCGGTGGGGCCGAGGCATGTCCGCTGAGCCGCGGCAGGTGTGCGGACCGGCGGCAGGTGTGCGGACCGGCGCTTCGGAGGGCTCGCTAGCCCGGATGATCCCGCGCGTGCTCCAGTTCGCTGATGCGCGCGCGGGCGGCGGTCGAGACGTGTGCTCAGGTCTTCAGCCACTTGGTGTTCTTGGGCTTGCCCAGTCGCTGCCACGCCTCGGGCAGCTCGAGTTCGGCCCGCTGCGCCCTGACCACTTCGAGTCCGTAGAGCACGCCGTGGGTGAAGCCGTTGCCGCCGTCGAGGTGCGCCTGTGCGGCAAGCTCGCGGATCACCGGGCGCGCGACGACCGAGTCCTGGTGGTCGCCGAGCAGGGTGTGCACGTCCTTGGCCCGGCTCCGGAACCGGTCGGCCCGCTTCCCGACACTGGGCTCGGCGACCTCCAGTGCGTAGCGCAGTCGCTTGCCGGACTTTCTGGCCTCGTGCAGCGCGACGTCATGCTCGTTGCCCGAGGAGGCGGCGTCGGCCGAGGCCATCCGCTTCCGCAGCCGCCGCCACACGTTGGCCACGCTCCTGGCCAGTTCTTTCCGCGCCGGCCGGCTGGCCCGGGAGGTCAGTGGCGGGTCGGCGAGCAGCTGGTCCACGGCATCGTGCAGGGCGAGGTAGCGGTCACCGTCCAGCGCGGCCAGTGCCGCTTCCCGGCCCTCCGCGCCGCGCCGCTGCAGCGAGCGGGTGATCTGCGCGGAGACCGGCCCGAGCACCACATCCTCGGGCAGCGTGTGGAGCACGCTGGTGAGCCGCTCCTCGATCACCTCGCTGTCCCTGGCCCCGGCCAGTTCGCCACCGAGCCACTTCAACTCGTCGGTCAAGCTCCGGGTGGCCTCGCGGTCAATCACGTTGCTGTAGGCCTGCAGCACACTGCGCATCCGGCGAGCCGCCACCCGCATCTGGTGTACCGAGTCGGGGGCGTCCCGGCGCACCAGGGGATCTTGGGCGCGCAGCTGCTCGGCCTGCGCGTCCAAGTACGCCAGTACAGCTTCCCCCGCGGACCCGCGTTTGACCTTGGGCTTCCCGCCGTTGCCCGAGCCCTTGGTCGAGTCCCTGTCCGGCGCGGACGCTAACTGACCGGCGAGCAGCCGGCCCAGCTTCGAGCCCGAAGCCGAGCGGTGCGCCCCGATCTCGAGCAGCTCGCGTTCGATCCGATCGAGCAGTTCCACCTGGCCGTGTTCGCCGAGCTCCACCTCGACCTCACGCCAGGACACAGCGGTGGTCTGCTTGCCCATGGTGTGTGCGCTGACCTGGTCCTCGACGAGTTCGGCCAGCTCATGCCCCTGGGCGTCGGACAGCACCCAGCGGCGGCGCTGCGTGTTCAACTGGGCGACCGGGCCGAGCGCCGTGCCTCTGGTGTTCAGTCGAGTGAGCGCCACGAACTCCGCCGGGGGCTTGCTCCGGGTGCGGGTCAGCGGCAACCGCAATTCATCCCGGCTGTCCTGCCCCGCCGGCAACTTCAGGTGCCAACCCTCGTCGGCCCCACCTTCCCGGCGCCGGAGCGTGACCCCGGCGCGCAGCAACCTCAGATCCGGGGTGTCGAAGTAGACCGCCTCGAGCTGCTGTTCCTCTGGTTGGGAGCCCGGATCCAGGCCGAGCAGCCTTGCCGGGTCGAGCAGCACCACCGCGTCGTCCGCCTCATACTTGCGCTCGGTCTCGCGCACCACCGCAACTGAATCACTCATGGCGTTAGGCATACCCCTCCGGCGTCGATTTGCAACCCCGCCTTCGCCTCGCCCCTCAGTTGAGTTGGTCGCCACACAGGCCGTTGAGCTGCGCCAGCGGCCATCCCGGCGCGGTTGTTCAAGCGCATTGCAAGGATCACGCAAGCCTCGTAGTCGATTGTGACCGGGCTATGCCTCGCACCGGACACGACCCGCCGAGGCCCGCTCAAGATCAAGGAGGTTTACTCGAATGATGTGGAAGCGGGCGTTCCCCGCCGCGACCGCGCTCCTGGCCGGCGCCCTCGTACTGTCGGCGTGCGGTGCCGGGGGCGCCGGAAGTGGGGCCCGCGCATCGGACACGATCAAGATCGGCTTCCTGGGCGACCTCACCGGGGAGAGCTCCGGCCTGGTCACTGGACCGCGCAACGGCGCCAAGATGGTGATCGAGGCCTACAACGCGAAGAATCCGCCCAAGAAGATCGAGTTGCTCGAGTACGACAGCCAGGGCACTCCCGACCAGGCGGTTCCGTTGGCAACCAAGGCGGTCCAGGACGGGATCGTGGCGATGATCGGCCCGGCCTTCTCCGGGGAGTCCAAGGCCGCGGACCCGGTGCTGGAACAGGCCAAGATCCCGAACATCTCCCCGGTGGCGACCAACCCGGGGTTGGCGGAGAACGGGTGGAAGTACTTCCACCGGGTCATTGCCAGCGACGCCGAGCAGGGTCCGGCGATCGCCCAGTTCCTGGTTTCCAGCACCCAGCCGCGGCGGGCGTACGTGGTGAACGATGACCAGGAGTACAGCGTCGGGTTGGCCGATGCGGTGGAGAAGGACCTCACCGCGAAGGGCCTGACCGTGGGGAGGGACCAGTTCGCGCAGAGTGCCTCGGACTACTCCTCCACCATCGCCAAGATCAAGGCCGCGAACCCAGAGGTGATCTTCTTCGGCGGCTACTACTCGCAAGGCGGCCGGCTGCTCAAGCAGATCCGGGACGCCGGGGTGAAGGCGTTGTTCGCCGCCGGGGACGGCAGCCTGGATGTGGGGCTGATCAACGGGGCCGGGCAATCAGCCGCCGAGGGCGCCATCGTGGGGTGCCCCTGCGCGGTGCCGAGCCGGGCCTCCGCCCGGGGTGATCTGAAGACCTTCTTCGACGCCTACAGTGCGAAGTACAGCGCCGATCCCGGCGTGTACGCCACCGAGGGCTACGACGCGGCGACCGCGTTCGTGAAGGCGATCGAGGCTGGGAACACAACCTCGGAGTCGATCAACAACTACCTGGCCACGATCAGCTACCAGGGTGTTGCGAAGGCGATCAAGTTCCGGCCCAACGGAAATGTGGAGAGCACCGCGATCTTCATCCATCGGGTGCACGGCGGAAAGTTCGACCTGCTCGGCAACTCCAAGGACGCCAAGCTCGGCTGACGTCGCCTGAAACCGCCGGGGCCCGCGAACACGGGACCCCGGCGGGGTACCCGTGGCGCGGCGACTCGGGACACTAATATCGGGCGCGCATCCGCCGTTCCCGCGAGTCGAGGTCAGCCCTGCATGTCAGCGCCGACGCCAGGTGACCACCCGATCCGGGTGGTGCTCGTGGAAGATCACGACATGGTGGCCGAGGCGATCGGCATGGCCCTGGACCGGGCGGCCGGTATAGAGGTGGTCGGCCACGCCCGGTCCATCGCGTCGGCCATCGCGGTGACCCGTACCACCCGACCGAACGTGGTGGTACTGGACCGAAGGTTGCCTGACGGCGACGGCATCGAGGCGATCGTCGAGCTGGAGGCCGCGGCGGACGGCGTGCGGGTGCTGGTGTTGACCGGCGAGGCGACCGCGTCGGTGGCAGCCCGGGTGGCGCAGGCCGGCGGGGCGGGTCTGCTGCTCAAGTCCTGTGGGCTGGAGGAGCTGGAAGCCGCCGTGCGACAGGTGGCTCACGGCGACGTGGTGTTCAGCCACGGCTTGCTGGCCGGCGTCCTGGACCGGCTCACCGGCCGGGAGCCAGGTCCGGCCGCGCGTCTGACCGCGCGCGAACGGGAGACGCTGCTGTTGCTCGCCGAAGGAGCCAGCACGGAGGCGATCAGCCAACGGCTCGGCGTCACCCGCAACACCGCCCGCAACCACGTGCAGCGGGTGCTGGAGAAGCTCGGCGCGCGGTCCAAGCTGGAGGCGGTGGCGATCGCCCGCAGGCAGGACCTCCTGGACTGACGCAGATGCATCAGCTGCGCCAGAGCAGATGCACCAGCTGATCTGACATCAATGCGTCTCGTGGGAACGCGCGGCATGGCGCAGAGTGCAGCGGTGGAGTCAGGAGCATCGGTTTCCGATGAGGAGCTGCGCCTGTCGAGAGACGCCCAGGGTCTTCCGTTTGCCCGGGCGTTCACTCGCCGTGCGTTGCACCGCTGGTCGTATCAGGGGCTGGTGGACGATGTTGTGCTGGTGGTGTCCGAGCTGCTCACCAACGCTCTGCTGCACGGCGAGGGCGCGCCGGTGCTGCGGTTGACCATTTCATCTGGATGGGTGCGGGTCGAGGTGTCCGACGAGAGCCCGACGCTGCCGAGGCTGCGCGAACCCGGGCCCGACGGCGGCTGGGGGATGCGGATGGTGGACGAGCTCGGCGCCAAGTGGGGATTCCGCGTCGATGGGCGGGGCAAGGTGGTCTGGTGTGAGCTGGTGTCAGAGCCCAGCGCGGCCGCAATCGGGTAAGGCCCGGCGCACCCGCCGCACCCGTGCCAGGCTGGGCGCCGTGCACGCTGCGCCACACGAGAAACGAGCCGATCAGCAGGCTGCCGCCCGGAGGCCGACCGAGGTGGGCGCTGATCTGCTGGTGCACAACGTCCGCGATTACGGGATTTTCCTGCTTGATCCGAGTGGCCGGATAGCGAGTTGGAATGCGGGCGCGGAGCGGATCAAGGGCTATCGGGTGGATGAGGCCGTGGGTCGGCATTTCTCGATGTTTTATCCGCCGGAGGATATTGCGGCGGGTAAGCCGGAGCGTGAGCTTGAGGTGGCCATCGCTGAGGGGCGGTTGGAGGACGAGGGCTGGCGGGTCCGTAAGGACGGTTCGCGTTTCTGGG
>DASWST010000262.1:0-30436 GCA_036402515.1 Pseudonocardia sp. | reverse complement strand
AAGTCATTTAAGGTAGAACCTTGCCTGGTCATCAGGATTAGGTAAAGTTTGCCCATTTGCGTCTGATCGCTAAAATCGCCACCACTGCAACAACAGTATTTGCTGCCATATATACCAACAGAGCCGGAGGAGCCGGCGTAGGAGGCGGCGGCAGGTGTGTTGGGTCAACGGCAAGGAAAGTCGCCGACAGTATCAGGCCGGCCATCCAAGTAAGAAAGAAGCCGTACACGGCAAGCTTTTTCCATCGTATCATGCCTATGAGTATGGCAGTACTAATGACTATGTCGATTGCCCTGTACGCAATAATCACGTCGGGAGCCGCTTGAAGGTAGAGCCCGTCAAGTATGTGTGGGTTACTAGTCCAATTTGCGAGATTCAGTAATAGCAAAACTATGCCGATGGTATCTGCTGCCAGAAAGGCTGTCAGAAGCTTGCCTCGTCGCGCAGCCCTTCGTGGCAGATGGAACATCCGTGCTTTTCGACATACAGTCTTATGACTATAGCAGAACGCTTGGGTGTCGGCAAGAGATGTATCGGTAACTGTTTGGTTTTTTAAAGTAGACGCAGGGATTGCCTCAACGGTTTGTGATTCCAATGTCTGAAAAAGGGGGAAGTTCTTTGCTTGAGAATTTGTCTCCATAGTACTCAAAAGAGCGTTTACTACACGATTGAGGAATCACGAGGGAGAGGCGTACCGGAGAGAATACTCAAAGATGCAATAGGTCTATGGTGAGATATGGGTATGCCCTTCAAGCGGGAAGATCAACGGCGCAAGAGGGTGAAGCTCACCGTAGCGATCTTTCTTCGCAGCGACATCTTCTACTATGTGAAGCTGGTGTCCGAACGGCCATCGTTTCAGCAGGTCAATGGACCCGCAGCCGCTCAGATCGCTTCTAACAAGATCGACAATGGTTCGGCGAGTACTGCGCGAAGAAATCGGCGCGTAGCCAAGCCCAACTGCGCAACCGCTCCGCGAACGCTTCTGTGAGCGGGCAGCTCGGCTTAGCGACGTCTGGTGGCGGTGAACCAAATTTCGTGCGAGGTGCCGGCGGGCTCGTATCGTGCCCGGCTGTGGCCGCGCGGCAGGGACCGGCCGCCTGAGCTCCTCAAGAGTTGGCCAGGCTGGGAAACGAAGCTGGATTGACCGCTTTGCGTCAGCAGTTCGTCCATTTGGCAGCGGGGCAGTCACGTTCCGCGTTCTGGATCAAGGCCGAGGGGCCCGGTTGACCGATCGGAATCGCCGGTTAAAGTCGGTAATGTCTTGACATGTAGGTCGACTCATGAAAAAGAGCACACGTGATTGGCTAAAGCGGACCTGGGGATACATCCTGCTGCCGGTGCTCTACTGGGGTTGGTTCCTTGTCAATATGCCTTATACCTGGTTAGCGGTCCTGTCCTTTGGCTCGCTGGGTTTCTTCATGTTCCAAGCAAAAGTGCCGTGCTGCGCAGAGACCCGGAAGGGTCTGTACTGTCGCAACAACGCCACCGGCATCCTTGGTGGCTGCCAGATCATTGAGCATAAATGGCAGAACCTCAGACTACTGATTCGCCGAAGCACCTGGGAAAGCTCGCGAGCGGGATTTTCCGAAAAGTCGAAGGCAAGGCGGCGGCTGTGTCGGCGTTGGCGAGCACGTCATCAGCGGTCGTTGCGTTGGGGGCCTTGGGCGTCAACGCGCTGAAATGAGCTGCTCCGTCATCGTGCATCCGGCACTACGGAGGCCCCAGCACGTTCGATCAGTCCCTCGGGTGGCGGGCGTCACGTCCATGTGGGCTACTGAGCCCGATCGTTTGTGCGCTCAAGATTCGGCTGCTACCCGTCGATGCACCGGTTGAGCCCACTGAACAGCGCGCGTTGCTCAGCGCAGCCCGAATTTCGACGGTCATGAGCACGCGCACAGAGCTCGCTGCGTACCTCTTCACGCTTGTCGTCGTGGGCTTCACGGGCGTCACCTCCAATACGGATTTGTTTACGACCGTGGCACTGACTCTGGGCGTACTTGTGCACCTCTTCTTATGGGTATTCGCTATCGTGCGAATGCGTCATATATTCGCTTGATGCGCTGAAAGGTTCATAGCGGCGTCGCATCAGCTACTGAAGAGCTGTGCAAGTACTACCGGGTCTTCGATGTAGTCAGGAAGGCCCTGCCCGCGACGGGTACTAATATCCACTCCTCTAAATCCGGCTCGGATGAAAGAGGCTCGCCCCGCCTCATAGCCACTCCGCTACGCCCCCGTGTCGAGAGCACGTTCCCTGCCGATGCTGGCTTGAGCTGTACGAGCCGTCTCCGCACTTGGCTGAAGCTCCTGTGGGAGGCGTGGGTGCGTGGGTGGGTCGAAGCACGCAGTTACCGCTGGAATTAATGTAATGCGTCGCCTCGTCGCAGGTTGAATTCGTGTCCGGCGGCGTGGGGTAGACCGGGGTGGGGGTATGGGTGCGCGTTGGGGCCTGAGCCTGGACAGGCCTGCGGACAGGAGCCTGTGTCTCCGTTGGAGCTGGGAGCGCTTCCAGCGTGAGCGGCTGAACGAGGGCAGGCGCCGGCACAATTGCAACTGGTGGGGTGATGGCCGGGGCCAGTTGTTGGGCCGCAGGTGCGCTGGCCGGAGCGAGGACCGGCGTTGTCTCGGCAGCCGTGCTGGCCTGCGGGGGGCTGGGGCTGATGATCAGGGCGACGCTGAAAAACACGGGTGCGAGCACGAGCGCGGCGAGTGAGGGGCGGACGTTGTCTGCCCTGCCCTTGCGTGCCCTCCAATAGGCGACGATCGCCGGTATGATCAGGATCAGGCACAGCAGCCCACCCAGTGCGACAGTGCCAGGGATAGATGCAAGAACAGCGCCGATGATGGCGAGGATGAGAGTCACCCTGCCGGGAGTGTTGCGTCGTGGCGGGTGCGGGGAAGCGGTCAACGGGTGGGCCTCTCGGGTCGATGTGCAACCCGTTGTCGCCGGCGCTCACGCCAGTGTTACCGCCGTCAATTCTTGTGGCTCGAGTGAACCACCGTGTCTAGATGGCCCACGCATGGGCTGGCCAGCACGGAGGGGTCGACTCCCCGATCTTGTCGAGATCATTGCCGTTTGACCTGCAATGACACGGGTCCGCGAGGTGACCCACTGTCCTTCGGCCGGGAGCCTGCCCGCCAGCGAGGGCTGCTCTAGCCTTTGATGCGGTGCACCCTGACGCCCGGTAAGCCATAGCGGACAACTACAGCAAGCTCCGCATGTCCGGCGCGGAGCCGCCCGCCGTATTCCGGTTGGATACTGAGCCTGCGCCGCCCCCAGCCATTACCGCGTGGTTCGCGCTACACGTCGAGGACTTCGCCCGGGTGCGCCGCTGCAGGCACGGCTCGTGGCACTCGCCCACGGTTCTGTGGCCGGGCGAACCGCACCGGGCGCTCTGCCCGGCTTGCGATGCGCAGCGCGGCCAGGAACTCCGCGCCGCCGAGCGCGCCCTACCTAGCGGTGCCGCGCTGGACTGCGACTTCTGCGGCGTGCCGGCCCTGGCGCTCCGCGTCGTCGTGCTGCCTATCGGGCCGCTCCTGGTGCGGGGGGTGGCGTGCCCGGCGTGCCTCGGCGTACCGGTACCCACGTCATGAAGATTGGGGGCGGGGCGGACCCGTGGGCGAGTCTCCGGGGCTCGGAGGTACCTGTGCGGGTGCGTTGCGGCCTACCGCGCCACAGGGACAGCGAGCCCTGCCGGAACGAGCGGGAGACCTGCCGGTGGCACGGCACGGGCAGAGGCGCCACGAGAGCCCGCGCACGCGGCACCGGCCCCGGCCGCCAACCGGCCCTATTTGACGGCAAGCCAAATAGTCGGGACGTCCCGGGATTTTCCGGACGTCCGGACTTTTCGGCGTCAAGATCGGCCCGGCGCCGGTCCTTTTCAAGATCGGAGGGGCGGGGGGACGCAGTACACATACGGCTCGGCGAGCGAGGCAGCGCGGCTCCGTGCGGAGTACCACCTACTGCCCGCTGCTGCCGAGTTCCGCCCGGAGCTTGTCCTTGTAGCGGAGATAGCGCGGTGGCTTGGGCCGCCCCGCTACTGATTACAGCTTGAATCGCAGTTTCCTGGGCAAACGCGGCTAAGGGGAACTATGTCGAACACCAACGGTCACAAGAGTGCGGCCGAGCTAAGAGCGGAAGCCCGCGCGAACGGTACCCAACCCCCAACCGACCCATACCCCAACCCGGCAGTGCGCGCCGAGAAGATCAACAAGGCGTGGGAATTGGTGCGCCGAGGGAAATCACAGGCTTACATTGCTGAGGAACTCGGCTGCTCACAGGCCACAGTCAGCAAGCTACTCAAAGAGGGCAAACAGGCACAGGCGCCACCGGGCCTTGAAGAAGAGCGCATTATTGAACTCCAGCGCAATGAAGAACTGACCTGCCTTGTATCGGAACGCTTGGAGAGTGGTGAAGACTTCGCAACCTGTGTGGAGCTGCTGCGGAAGCTCGCGCGGGAGAAGCGCACACTGCTCGGCCTAGATGCGCCGAAGCGGCTCAACCTCACCACAACCCCGGAACCGACCGCCCGTGAGTTGGAGCTAGCCCGGTTGGTGCGCGAGCTGCAGGAGAAGCATGAGCAGGGCAAGGAACCCGGCCCGCGTAGGCAGCCACGCCGCTCCCGCCCGTAGCGCCCTCATCTGCTCGCTACGCCCACGAGAGCCCCGGTGACCGCCGAGTAGACGGGCCGGGGCGCTGAGTCGTCTCCTGGGCGGCGAGGGGCGTCGGTCAGGACAGGATGACGACGGGGGCGTCGGGGCCGTCCTTCTTCGCGTCCTCCATGAACTTCAGCGCCATCGCCTCAGCCTGCTCCTGGCTGGCATAGCGTTCGCTGGTGAGTAGCCGGGCGCGTTCGGGCACGGTGGGGCTGCCGGCGCCCGCGAAGATTTCGAACAGCCACGTGCCATCACCATCTTGTTTGACTCGGACGGTCGGGGTGCCCCGGTGATGCAATTCGTAGCCGCCAGGCACTGCCAACCCTCGCTGAAGAAGGCGCTTGTGGCGAGCAACTTCTCCGAGTGGTCCCTTGCCTCGAAGTAGTAGTGCCCTTCAATGCTTGGCCCCTTCTTGAAGGTTATGGCCATGGTCTTGATCCTCTGACTGGTAGGTACCGGAGACGATACGCATCGGCCCGCTCGAATTACAAATCTGTAACACAAGATGTAGGGGTCGGGGCGGCGAGCGGTCCTACATGCCTACTGGTGCCCTTCCGGGTTGCTCGACCGTTCGTCGCGCCAGGTGGCCTCGATCTCCTCGGGCGTTAGGTCCGCCCACGGCCCGACCGCGCGGTAGGCGGGTGGCCCGGCGGGGCAGCGGTGCCGGTGTCCGGCGGCGATCTCTTCCTCGGTGCAGCTACAGCGGGTCTCCTCGCCGGATTTGTCGCCCAGGTCACAGTTGATCATGACCGAGGCTAGCTCGGCCGGACACGCTCTGTAACCGGAGTCGAGCCGCGCCTGAAGGGGTTCTGAAGGGGATTTGATCTCTACACCGGGCCGCGAACCGGTGTTCGGCCTGGTGAGGAGTGGTGCCCCCGGCGGGATTCGAACCCGCACCGGACGGATTTTGAGTCCGCTGCCTCTGCCGATTGGGCTACGGGGGCGTGATGAAGCTGATGTTAACGACGGCGGGATCACATCATGGGGGCAACCCTAGCCCGGTAATCTTGGAGGCTCGGTCCCGACCCAACAAGGGAGAACCCCGTGACGAAGGCTGCCGCACCCCGGCAACCCCAGCCCGAGGTGTCCGCTGTGACGCATCGTGTGCTTATTGCCGAGGATGAGGCGCTCATCCGTCTCGACCTGGCCGAGATGCTCCGCGAAGAGGGATACGAGGTAGTCGCTGAGGCCGCCGATGGCGAGGCGGCCGTCGAGTTGGCCCGCGAGCTGCGACCCAGCCTGGTCATCATGGACATCAAGATGCCCAAGGTGGACGGTATCTCGGCGGCCAGCACGATCGTGGGCGAGCGAATCGCCCCAGTGGTCATGCTGACCGCGTTCAGCCAGCGTGAGCTGATCGAACAGGCGCGAGACGCCGGCGCCATGGCCTACCTGGTTAAACCGTTCGCCCGGCACGAGTTGGTGCCGGCGATCGAGCTCTCGGTGAGTCGCTTCGCCGAGATGCAGGCGCTGGAGAACGAGGTCGCCACGCTGAACGACCGGCTGGAGACGCGCAAGGCCATCGACCGGGCCAAGGGCCTGCTGATGACCAACAACGCGATGAGCGAGCCTGAGGCCTTCCGCTGGATTCAGCGCACCGCGATGGACCGACGCAGTACTATGCGCGCCGTCGCGGACGCGATCATCAGCGGCCTGGCTACCCCGACCGCGACCTCCTGACCGCCCGGCGCCGGTCGGCCCAACCCGCTGCTCTGTGCGGCGGGTCGACCGGGCGCATGGCATGTTGCGAGCTCCGGACGGCCTCATCCGGCTACACAGCGCACCTGGATGATCACAATTGGCGATGATCCAGTTTCGTTCTGGTAAAGAGGGGGCCCCCCGGGATGACGGCGTGCGCCAAGGTCCACTAGGTTTCCCACGCTCACGAATGGGTGAACCGGGACTGGCGGTGCTCAGGAACCGTCGCTCGATCAGCTCGCAAGCTGCAGGAGGTTTCCAGGATGAGTCGGAAGCGGACGGTAGTCGCGGCCGCGGCGTTGCTCGCCGGTGCGTTGGCGCTGTCGGCGTGCGGCGGCGGGGGCGGCGGGGCCGGAGGTGGCGGCGGATCCTCTGCCAACACCATCAAGATCGGGTTCATGGGTGACCTCACCGGCGAGAACTCGGGCATCGTGATTCCGCCTCGGAACGGGGCGAAGATGGCGATTGACGCCTACAACGCCTCGAACCCGCCCAAGCAGATCGAACTGGTCGAGTACGACAGCCAGGGCAGCCCGGACCAGGCGGTGCCGCTGGTCACCAAGGCAATTCAGCAGGACAAAATCGTCGGCCTGATCGGCCCGGCGTTCTCCGGTGAGTCCAAGGCGGCAGATCCGGTTCTGGAGCAGGCGAAGATCCCGAGCATTTCGGCGTCGGCGACCAACCCCGGGCTGGCCAAGAACGGGTGGAAGTACTTCCATCGCGTGGTGGCCGCGGACTCCGAGCAGGGCCCGGCGATCGCCGACTTCCTGGTATCCGCGAAGAGCCCCAAGAAGGCCTTCGTCATCTCCGACGACCAGGAGTACAGCGTCGGGCTGGCCGACGCGGTCAACCAGGACTTCACCTCCAAGGGCGTGGCGGTGGAGCGGGACCAGTTCGCGCAGGCCTCGTCGGACTACTCGTCCTCGGTAGCCAAGATCAAGGCGGACAACCCGGACGTCATCTTCTTCGGCGGCTACTACTCACAGGGCGGCCGGCTGCTCAAGCAGATCCGGGACGCCGGGGTGACCGCGCTGTTCGCCACCGGCGACGGAAGCCTGGATGTCGGCCTGATCAACGGTGCCGGTCCGCAGGCCGCCGAGGGCGCGATCGTCGGTTGCCCCTGCGCCGTCCCGGGCGCGTCCGCCACCCAGGGCTCGTTGAAGACGTTCTACGACGGCTACAAGTCGAAGTTCAACGTCAACCCGGCGGTGTACGCGACCGAGGGCTATGACGCCGCCACCGCGTTCATCAAGGCCATTCAGGCTGGCGACGCGACGTCGGACGGGATCAACAACTTCCTGGCCACGCTGAGTTTCGACGGTGTGGCCAAGCCGGTGAAGTTCCAGCCCAACGGTGACGTGGTGAGCACGGACATCTTCATCCACCAGGTGAAGAACGGTCAGTTGGAGCTGCTAGGCAACTCCAAGGCCGCGAAACTAGGCTGAGCCGACCGACAACGCGGGGGGAGCGGCGGCGCATATGCCGCCGCTCCCTCGCGTTGATCGGATTACCCGGGCGCGCGTAGGCTGCGCGCTGTTGCCCTGAGCGCGCCGTCCCCCGCGAGCGCGCCGCCTCGGAGGCTATTCGCGCAGTGCTCAACGACTTCATTCAGCAGTTCGGTCCCAGCACGGTCGGCGGCCTGGTGGTCGGTTCGATCTATGCGCTGGTCGCTCTCGGTTACACCATGGTTTACGGCGTGCTGCGGCTGATCAATTTCGCGCACTCCGAAATCTTCATGATCGGCACGTTCGCCACGCTGTTTGTACTATCCCTGGTCGCCCCCGGGCCGCTGTCCGGCCTGGCCCTGGTCGGCATGCTGGTGCTGCTGTTCGTCGCGGCGATGGCGATCTCCGGCGGAGCGGCGGTGCTGCTCGAGCTGCTGGCCTACCGGCCGCTGCGCAAGCGCAACGCGCCCCGACTGGCCGCGTTGATCTCCGCGATCGGCGCCTCGGTGTTCCTGCAGGAGTTCTTCGCCCTGATCGTCATCCCGGATGTGTTCCATCGTCCCGGACGGATCGACGCGCCGGTGCCTCGCCTGGTGGACCGGGACACCGTGTTCACCGTGTTCGGCGCCGAGGTCAAGACCGACCAGTTGGTCATCTTCATCGCCGCGATCGTCATGATGGTCGCGCTCGACCAGTTGGTGATCCGCACCCGGATCGGCCGGGGCATCCGGGCCACCGCGCAGGATCCAGAGGCCGCCGTGCTGATGGGCGTCAACATCGACACCATCGTCCGGCTGACCTTCTTGCTCGGCGGCGCGATGGCCGGGGTGGCCGCGGTGCTGTACGCGCTGGAGTTCGAGAACATCAGCTTCCGGATCGGGTTCGTGCTGGGGATCAAGGCGTTCACCGCCGCGGTGCTCGGCGGCATCGGCAACATTCGGGGTGCCCTGGTCGGCGGCATCGCGCTCGGCCTGGTGGAGAATTGGGGCGCCATCTTCTTCGGGTCGCAGTGGAAGGACGTCATCGCGTTCGTCATCCTGGTCGTCGTGTTGCTCTTCCGACCGACCGGCATTCTCGGCGAGTCCCTACAGCAGGCCCGCGCATGAGCCCCGGGCCTCGCATCGGCAGCCCCCTGTCGCGGGCGAGAAGCGCCGTGGGCGGCTTCGGCGACACCGTCCGGGACTGGTGGGCGCAGGCCCCGCGGTGGCAGCGCTGGGTGGTGTACCTGCTGCTCCTGCTGCTTGCCATCGCCGCGCCCAGCCCGGTGATCGGCTCGTTCATGTCGCCGTACACCGACTGGCCCTCGCTGCTGTTCAACCCGATCGGCACCTACATCCTGCTGGCCATCGGGCTGAACATCGTGGTCGGCCACGCCGGCCTGCTCGACCTGGGCTATGTGGCGTTCTTCGCGATCGGCGCCTACACGCTGGCCTACCTCGGCATCAAGCACGGCTTCACGTTCTGGCCGACGCTGATCCTGGGCATGGTGCTGGCCTCGGTGTCCGGGGTCATCCTGGGTGCGCCGACCCTGCGGCTGCGCGGTGACTACCTGGCCATCGTCACCCTCGGGTTCGGCGAGATCGTCCGGATCACCGCGATCAACACCAACGAGATCGGCGGGGCCAGGGGGCTGACCCCGGTGCCGCATCCGCCGAACCTCTTCGGCGTCGAGTTCCTGCTCGACCCGCTGCCGTACTACTACCTGGTACTGGCGATGATCGTGCTGGCCATCGTGTTCTCGTTGCGGCTGGAGCGCAGCCGGGTGGGCCGGGCGTGGACGGCGATCCGGGAGGACGAGGACGCCGCCGAGCTGATGGGCGTGCCCACGTTCAAGTTCAAGCTGCTCGCCTTCGCCATCGGCGCGATGGTCGGCGGCCTGGCCGGCGTGGTGTGGTCGGGCAAGGTCATCTTCATCGCCCCGACGAACTTCCCGTTCATCCTGTCCGCCACCATCCTGGCCGCCGTGCTGCTGGGCGGCGCGGGGAACCTGCCCGGCGTCGTGGTGGGCGCTTTCCTGATCGCCTGGTTGCCGGAGCGCTTCCGAGGGTTCGCCGACTACCGGATCCTGGTGTTCGGCGCGGCGCTGGTCATCATGATGGCGCTGCGCCCGCAGGGCCTGCTGCCGTCCCGACGGCGCAGCGCGGAGATGGCCGAGCACAGCGCGGGGAGCGCGATGGGCGCCGAGGTGGCAAACCCGAGCGCGGCTCCGGTGGAGGTGCGCAAATGACCGGACCTCAGGAGCGGCGGCCGGTGGCGGCGCTGGAGCTGGACAAGCTGACCATGCGGTTCGGCGGTGTGGTCGCGCTGCGCGAGGTGAACGTGCGCGTCGAGCAGGGCCAGATCGCCGCGCTGATCGGCCCGAACGGCGCGGGTAAGACCACCGTGTTCAACGTGGTGACCGGGGTGTTCCGGCCGACCGAGGGCGCGGTCCGGTTCCTCGGTGAGCGGATCGACGGGACGAAGCGGTTCAAGATCGTCAAGCGGGGGATCGCCAGGACGTTCCAGAACATCCGGTTGTTCGCCAACATGACCGCGTTGGAGAACGTCATGGTCGGCGCGGACGCCCATCACCGGACCGGCGCGGTTGGTGCCGCGCTGGGGCTGCCATGGCACCGCCACGAGGAGCGGGACGGCCGGGCCAAGGCCGCCGAGCTGCTGGACTTCGTCGGTATCTCGCGTCGCCTCGCGGACTCCGCGAGCAACCTGCCCTACGGCGACCAGCGCCGGCTGGAGATCGCCCGCGCGCTGGCCACCGATCCCAAACTGTTGTTGCTCGACGAGCCGGCCGCCGGGATGAACCCCGCGGAGAAGCGGTCCCTGCAGGAGCTGATCCGGCGGATCCGCGACTCGGGCCGGACGGTGCTGCTCATCGAGCACGACATGGGACTGGTGATGGATATCAGCGACCGGATCACGGTGCTGGACTTCGGGCAGAAGATCGCCGAGGGGCTACCCCGCGAGGTGCGGTCCGACCCGAGGGTCATCGAGGCATACCTGGGAGCGCCGGCCGATGCTTCTTGAGGTTAAGGACATCGCGGTGTACTACGGCAAGATCGCCGCGCTGAAGGACATCAGCCTGGAGGTGGACTCCGGCGAGATCGTCGCGCTGATCGGCGCGAACGGGGCGGGCAAGACCACCACGCTGAAGACCATCTCCGGCCTGCGCCCGCTCAGCTCCGGCCGGGTCAGCTTCGACGGCCGGGACATCAGCCGGATGCCTGGGCACAAGCGGGTGGTCATCGGCATCGGCCAGGCACCGGAGGGGCGGGGCATTTTTCCCGGGATGTCGGTGCAGGAGAACCTGCTGATGGGCGCGTACGCCCGGAAGGGCAGCAAGGACGCCGACCTGGCCGAGGTCTACGAGCTGTTCCCCCGGCTGGCCGAGCGCAAGAGCCAGTTCGGCGGCACCATGTCCGGCGGTGAGCAGCAGATGCTGGCGATCGGGCGGGCGCTAATGGCCAAGCCCAAGGTGTTGCTCCTGGATGAGCCGTCCATGGGGCTGGCGCCGATGCTGGTCAACCAGATCTTCTCGATCATCTCTGAGATCAACCGGCGGGGAACCACGGTGCTGCTCGTCGAGCAGAACGCCGCTCAGGCACTGCAGCTGGCCGACCGGGCCTACGTGCTGGAGACCGGCCGCGTGGTGAAGTCAGCGCCAGCGCACGACCTGCTCAACGACCCGCAGGTGCAGGCCGCCTACCTGGGCGGCGACCTGGACACCGAGATGCACAACGGCGAGCCGACCCGGCCCTGAACCTGGCCGAGCCGACCTCGCCGTGCCGCTGATGGCCGCGCGGGATCAGCGGTGAGCGGCCGCCTGGTAGGTCTCCGGCCTGCCGGCGCCGTTCCAGTCCAGCAGCTGCACGATCACGCCGTTCGGGTCGCGCACCTGGAAGGCCCGCTCGCCCCATTCCTCCTCGGTGAGCGGCATGGTGATGGCCACGCCCTCGGCTCGCAGCCTGTGCAGCTCACCCTCCAGGTCGTCCACGGTGAACGCCAGGATCAGGCCGCTCGCGTGGTCGTCGCGCTGGTCCTCGGGAAGGGTGGGCATCCCCACCCGCAGGAACACCACGTTCACGCCGACGTCGGCACGGGCCAGCGAGGCGAAACCGTCGTCGGCCATCTCCTGGGTGAAGCCGAAGTGGTCCACCAGGAAGGCGCTGGACGCCGCTGGGTCGTTGACGTTGAGGGACAGGGCGGATGCGCTGACTCGCATGAAGCCTCCCGAGTGATGACGAGTTAAAGCCGTATGTAGTACAACGTACGTAGTACAACGTACGCCGTACAGCAATACGCTCCGAGGAGATGTTCCGATGGCTTCCGAGCGCAGCGGGGCCGGCGACCCGGTCCGCACCCTCGAGCTGCTCTGGCGGTTGCCCGGCGGCCGGGGGCCCCGACGCGGCCCCAGGCCGGCGCTGAGCATCGATGCCGTGGTGGCCTCGGCCTCCGAGCTGGCCGACGCCGAAGGTCTGGACGCGGTCACCATGCGTCGGGTGGCCGCCGCGCTCGGGGTGGCGCCGATGACGCTGTACACCTACGTGCCGGGCAAGGCCGAGCTGCTGGACCTGATGCTGGACGCCGCATACGCCCAGCTCACGCGCGCCGACACCGCTGGTCAGCCATGGCGGCGCCGGCTGACCGCCGTCGCGGCGGAGAACCGGGCCATGTTCGAGGCGCACCCCTGGGCGGCCGAGATCTCCACCGTCCGGCCGCCGCTGGGCCCCGGCCAGCTGGCCAAATACGAGCACGAACTGGCCGCGCTGAACGGGCTCGGCCTGGACGACGTGACGATGGACGCCGCGCTGACCTACCTGCTCGGATTCGTGCAGGCCTGGGCGCGCGCCTCAGCGGACGCCACATCGCTGCGCCCGGCGGGAGCGACGGACGACGAGCAGTGGTGGGCGGCCACCGCTCCGGTGCTGGAGCGGATGTTCGATCCGGCGCGGTACCCACTGGCCGCGCGGGTCGGTTCGGCCGCCGGGGCCGCCCACGGCGCCGCGTACGGTCCGGAGCACGCCTACGAGTTCGGGCTGGCCAGGGTGCTGGACGGGCTCGGCGCGCTGATCGAGGAGCGGTGACGGGGCCGCCGTGCCTAGTTCAGCGGGATGTCGGTGGAGTCCAGGTTCTTCAGGTCGGTCAGGGTGGGGCCGCCGTGCACCCGCAGCGCGGTCGGGCGGGCGTCCCTGGGCAGGTCGTAGTACAGGTCGAACTCCAGGCGCACGTTCGCGCCGAGGTCGAACTTGCCGGGCTGGCGCTTGATCAGCATGGCCTGCGGGTCCACGTCGTGGGCGGTGCCGTCGGCGGTGACCAGCTGCTGACGGCCGGTGTCGAAGGCGGCGCCGGAGCGGCCGGTGTTGACCACGACCAGCCGGATGCGCAGGTAGCGGCCCTTGGGTTGCCATTCCGCGTGGCTGCCCAGGATCGCGTCCAGCCAGGTGAGGCCGATGAGGGTGAACTGGGTGTCGCCCTGGGTTTGCGGCGGCAGCGCCAGCGGCGTCTCGCTCGGTCGCACCGGGCGGGGTGGCAGTGCGTAGGCCGGTGTGCTGGGCGCGGCCGGGGTCGGGGGAGCGGCGGCGCAACCGGCCAGCAGCGCCCCGGCCATGATCGCCAGGACCAGGTTCGTCGAGGCGGGGGTGCGCACCACCTGACGACCTTAGCCGGAGCTTTCGTGCAGGTCAGCCGGACCAGCCGGGGCGGACCAGGCCGGTCTCGTAGGCCAGCACCACCAGCTGCGCTCTGTCCCTGGCGGCGAGCTTGACCATGGCCCGGCTGACGTGCGTCTTGGCCGTCGCCGGGCTGACCACCAGGCGCGCCGCGATCTCGTCGTTGGACAGTCCCTCGGCGACCAGTGCGACGATCTCCCGTTCCCGGGCGGTCAGCAGGTCCAGCTCGCGCATGGAGCGGCCCGGGCGGGCCCGGCGGGCGAACTCGCCGATCAGCCGGCGGGTCACCCCGGGGGAGAGCAGCGCCTCGCCCTCGGCGATCACCCGGACCGCGCGCAGCAGCTCCACCGGCTCGGTGTCCTTGACGAGGAACCCGCTGGCCCCGATGCGCACCGCCTCGAACACGTACTCGTCCTCGTCGAACGTGGTCAGGATGAGCACCCGGACCCCACCCAGCACCGGATTGCTGACGATCCGCCTGGTCGCCTCCAGCCCGTCGGTGCCGGGCATCCGGATGTCCATCAACACCACGTCCGGACGGGTCAGCTCGGCCGAGCGCGCGGCCTCGGCGCCATTGCCCGCCTCGCCGACCACGGTGATGTCGGCCTGGGCATCCAGCAGCGCCCGGAAGCCGGCCCGCACCAGGGCCTGGTCATCGGCCAGCAGCACCTTGATCACGTTCGGTCGTCCCCTTGGCTCGACTCGGCCAGCGGCCCGGCCTCCGGCTCGGCGCCTGACGCGGCCTCCGGCTCGACTCCCGGCTCGGCGCCTTGGTCGGCCCACGGCGTGGCTCCCGGGGTTGCTCCCGGCTCGGCCTCTGGCTGGGCGAGGGCGGGCAGTTCGGCCCGCACCCGGAAACCGCCGCCCGGCCGAGGACCGGTCCACAGCCGGCCGCCCAGCGCGGCGGCCCGCTCCCGCATCCCGGGGATGCCGTTGCCCTGCCCGGCGTCCGCGCCCGATCGGGGCACAGCGGCCGGCCCCCGGCCGTCGTCGTCGACCTGCACCACCACCTGAGGACCGGAGTAATCCACCAGCACCGTTGCGGTAGCGGTGCCGGCGTGCCGGTGCACGTTGGTCAGCGCCTCCTGCACGATCCGGAACGCGGCTGTGTCGACCGCGGCCGGCAGCGCCCGTGCCGCCCCGGCCCGGCGCACCGCCACTGGCACCCCGCCGCCGCGCATCCGCTCGACCAGCTCGTCCAGCCCCGCTAGGCCGGCGATCGGGGAGCGGGGCAGATCCTCGTCCACCCGCCGCAGCACGCCCAGCATGGTGCGCAGCTCCACCAGTACCTCCTTGCTGGACGCCTTGATCGCGGTCAGTGCCTCCCTGGCCAGCCCGGGCTGCTCGTCGAGCAGGTGCAGCGCGGTACCGGCCTGCACGTTGATCAGCGAGACGTGGTGGGCCAGCACGTCGTGCAGGTCGCGGGCGATCCGCAGCCGCTCCTCGGTGGCCAGCCGCTGCGCCGCCTCCGCCCGGTCCTGGCGCTCCCTGGCCAGGCGCTCCCGGCGGGCGCGGGCCAGCTCGCCCACGGTGAGGATGACCAGCAGCCAGGCCGCGATCCCGGAGAGCACCCACGAACTCGGTGCACCCAGGCGCAGCCAGCTCACCGTCACCAGCGCGAGGTAGGTCAGCCCGGCGAGCACCCACGCGGGTCGGCGGTGCCCGTGAAATACCGCGCTGATCAGGGCGAACGCGAAAGACAGCACCACCGGCCCGTACGGGTACCCGGCCGCCAGGTAGCCCAGCATCACGGCCGCCGTGACGGCCACCGTGGCTACCGGGAAGCGTCGCCGGGACAGCAGCGCCAGCGGCCCGGCGAGCAGCAGGACCACCGCGACGGCGTCCAGCGGGCGCGCCGCCGGCTGCCGCATGCTCGCGCCGAAACTGCCGATGAGCTGGATACCCCCGGCGACCAGCCCGGGCACCACCAGCCGGGCCAGTGCCGCCAGGCGATCCGCCCCGCGACCGGCGCCGCGCCACTCCCCGCGATCCACACCGCAGACGGTAGCCACCCCGGCCCCGATCGTCGTCGCCCCTCGGTGGACGGCCGAACTACTCCGCCCGCGGTAGTCGGGCCCGGCAAGGAGCCGCCGCCACGACGACGCGCGCGGGAGCGAGGGTGCGCAGCATGGTGGCATGGACGAGAAACTCATCACCAGGACAGATATCCGCGCCTCGGACGCCGAGCGGGAACTCACCGCCGAGCGGATCCGGGAGGCCGCCACCGAGGGCCGGCTGACCATGGCTGAGCTGGAGGACCGGCTGTCGTCGGCCTACGCCGCCCGAATGCGCCAGGAGCTGGATCCGCTGGTCGCCGACCTGCCGTCGCCTGCTCCGCCCGCCCAGCCGGGCAGGCCAGGGCCGAGGCGGCTGGACAGCTGGGACCGGGTGGCGCTGGGTGTGCACGCCGTGCTGGTCCTGGCGCTGGCGGTCGCGGTGATCAGCCGTTGGGCGGCCACCGGGATGGTGTACTTCTGGCCGGTGTTCCCGATCTTCTGGGCGCTAGTCAGCCTGGCCGTGCACGCCCGGCTGCGTCTTTTCGGCTTCCGGCCCCCCCGCTGGTGGCAGGCCGAGCAGGCGGCCGGGAACTCGCGCTGACCGACGGAGCGTCCCGGCGCGGTCGCTCTAGGCCGGCGGCGGCCCTGGGCGCTCCTCCAGGTGCATGCAGGTGAGCCGCCCGGTGCAGGTCCGCCGGCCCCGCTCGTCGGTGATCACCACCTCGATCGTCGAGGTGCGCCGACCCACGTGCAGCGGCGTCGCGACCCCGGTGACCAGCCCCTCAGTGGCGCTTCGGTGGTGGGTGCAAGCCAGCTCCAGGCCAACCGGGAAGCGGTCCGGCAGGGTGTGCAGGGCGGCCACCGCCGAGGCGAGCGTTTCCACCAGCACGCCACTGGCCCCGCCGTGCAGCAGCCCGAACGGCTGCCGGTTACCCTCCACCGGCATGGTGCCCACCACCCGCTCGCGGCTCAGTTCGAGGATCTGGATGCCCATCCGGTCGGTCAGCTGTTCGGCAGCCACTTGTGGGGACATGCGGGGCGGTTCCGGCGTGCGGGTCGACATCGGCGCAGCTTATGTTCCGTTCGACAAGGTGTCGGCGCCGAGGGGAGGCCGACCGGCGCTCAGGCCACCTCGGCGTGCGGGGTAGACCAGCCCATGCTCGACACCTCCGATCCCGGCAGGCTCAACCAGGCGGCGGCCAGGCGTTCCATGGCCAGGTCCAGCTGTGGCTCGGGCAGCGTGTAGGGCAGTCGCACGTACCTTTCGAAGGCGCCGTCCAGCCCGAACCGGGGACCGGCAGCGAGCAGCACACCGTGCCGGGCGGCCGCCGCGACCAGCGCGCTGGACACCGGTGCGCCCAGATCGGTCCATAGGGAGAGGCCACCGGTCGGCACGGGTGCGTGCCAGCTGGGGAAGTGCCTGGTCAACAGCCCGCTCAGGTGATCCCGCGCGGACCGCAGGGCGGGCAGCCGCCGGGCCAGCACCTCGTCGATGTGCCTCATCAGATGCTGGGTGACCAGCTGGTCCAGCGCCGAGGTGGAGATGTCCATGGAGGCCTTGGCCCTGGCGATCTGCTCGATCACCGGGCGCCGGGCCCGCACCCAGCCGACCCGCATCCCACCCCAGAAGGTCTTGCTGGCCGACCCAATTGTGATCATCGGTGCGGAGCCGCTGTCCCTGGCCCGAGCGGCCAGCGGCGCCGGCGGGCTGCCCTCCAGCGCGATCTCGCCCATCGTCTCGTCGATCAGCAGCGGGGTCCGGGTGCGCCGGCACAGCTCGACGATCTCGGTGCGCTGTTCGTCGTTCATGCACCGCCCGGTGGGGTTCTGGTAGTCCGGCATGAGATAGATCAGCCGGGGGCAGGCATCCCGCACAGCGGCGGCGATGGTGTCCAGGTCCCAGTCGTTGCCGGCGAACCCGACCGGCACCGCGCGGGCGTGCTCCCTGGCGATCGCGTCCAGCGCGTTGGGGTACGTGGGGTGCTCCACCAGGACCCGGTCCCCGGGCATCACCAGGGCGGAGAACACCAGCGCCATGGCCTGCTGGGCGCCGCAGGTGATCAGGATCTGATCCCGGCTGGTGGGCAACCCGCGCTGGGTGAACCGGGCGGCCACGGTGTCCCGCAGCGAGTTCAGCCCGAGCAGCTGATAGCCACTGCCCCGGGCCACGCAGGCCAGTTGCTCGGAGGCCCAGGCCATCGCACCGGCCAGCGCTTCGGGCGGCGCGGCCAGCGAGGCGTAGGCCAGGTCGAACGCTGAGCTGTCGCCGGCCGGGGCGAAAGGGGACAGCTCGGCGGCGCCCCCCGGGGCGTCCGGCAGCATGGTCCAGCTACCCGAGCCGCGCCGGCTGTGCAGGAATCCGGTCTGGCGCAGCAGGTCGTAGCCGGCCGCGACGGTGGTCCGGCTGATCCGCAGCGCGGTGGCCAACTCCCGCTCGGCGGGCAATCGGGTCCGGGTGGGCAGCCGGCCGTCCAGCACCAGAAGCTTGATCCGGTCGGCCAGCTCGACGTAGGCCACCCCGGCGCCGTCGCTACGCCAGGAGCCCAGGTGCTTGGCCAGCGTCCGACCGGTCACGTGCCGATCACCATCCATTGGACCAGTCCACTTCGTCGGCATTGGCTCTGTGAGAGCAAGCCAATGAGGGCGAGGATAGGTCCACAGGGAGGCGATGGCTATGACTGGCCTGCTGATCGTGGTTGGACTGATCGCGCTCGCGCTGCTCGCACCGCGCTACGGAACAGACCTGCGGGACGGGAGTGACTGGCGGTACCAGCGTGACCAGACCTTGGCGGGGGGTGGGCCGCGGCACACGCCGAGGTCGGACCTGGCCGCGCTGCGCGGCCGGATGAGCTGGGTGGGTGGCCTGCTGGCCCGGCGGTGGGATGCGCAGGAGCGGGCCTGGGGCGCGGCCTGGCGGGCCCACCAGCCATGGCGCGGCGACGAGCGCCCGGCACCGCTGGACGACCGAGCCGAACCGCACGTTCGGCTGGACGACATGCCGAGGCAGCGCCGCGTCACCGCGAGCGAGCCCGGTGCTGGTGAGCGGGGTCGGCACCATGGCGAGCTGCGCTGGCGGGAGGAGGGCGGCAGCTGGCGGTTGGAGGGCCGGCTGCTGCCGCCCAATCCGGCGGCCGGCGACCAGAACGAGCACCCCGCCCACCTCGACTAGGAGGGTCCTGATGCACTGGGTCTGCGCCGGCCGCCGGGGCGGGTGCCTGCCACCGGGCGGGTGCCGGCCGCCGGGGCGGGTGCCCTGCCACCGGGCGGGTGCCGGCCACCGGGGTGGGTGCCGGCCACCGCCGGCGCGGGCCACAGGGGGCGGCGGGGGAGGGTGAGGAGCCGGTCGAGAACGGTCGGGGGGTCGGCCTAGACTCGCCCGAGTGACCGCCACCACCGCCTCTGGGACCAGCGCAGAGATCACCGAGGACCGAGACCAGGCCGGGCGCCGGCTGCTGTTGCTGGACGGGCACTCGCTGGCCTACCGGGCGTTCTATGCGCTGCCGGCGGAGAACTTCCGCACCCAGACCGGGCAGACCACGAACGCGGTCTACGGCTTCACCTCGATGCTGATCAACCTGCTGCGCGACGAGCAACCCACCCACCTGGCGGTGGCGTTCGACGTATCCCGCCGGACGTTCCGGTCAGAGGCCTACGCCGAGTACAAGGCCAACCGGACCGCCACCCCGGACGATTTCCGCGGCCAGGTCGATCTGATCCGCGAGGTACTCACCGCGCTGGCCGTGCCGTCGATGGCGGTGGAGAACTACGAGGCGGACGACGTCATCGCCACGCTGACCACCCAGGCCCAGGCGCAGGGCTACCAGGTGGCGATCTGCACCGGCGACCGGGACGCGTTCCAGCTGGTCGGTGACGCGGTGACGGTGCTGTACCCGAAACGCGGTGTGTCCGACCTGGCCAGGGTGGATCCGGACGAGGTGAACGCGCGCTACGGGCTCACCCCGGCGCAGTACCCGGATTTTGCCGCGCTGCGCGGCGACCCCAGCGACAACCTGCCGTCCATCCCGGGGGTGGGGGAGAAGACCGCCGCCAAGTGGATCCGGGAGTTCGGCTCGCTGGCCGAGCTGACCGACCGGGTCGACGAGGTGAAGGGCAAGGCAGGTGACGCGCTGCGCGCCAACCTGGCCAACGTGCTGCTCAATCGTCAGCTCACCGAGTTGGTCCGGGAGGTGCCGCTGGACGTCGCCCCCGATGACCTGGCGGTGCGCGCGTGGGACCGGGAAGCGGTGCACCGGCTGTTCGACGAGCTGGAGTTCCGGGTGCTGCGAGAGCGGCTGTTCGCCACGCTGACCAGCGCCGAGCCGGAGGCCGAGCAGGGCTTCGAGGTCACTGGCGGCACGGTGGCGCCCGGTGCGCTGCCGGACTGGCTGGCCGAGCACGCCCGCGACGGGCGCCGGGTGGGCCTGGGCTTCCATGGCAGCCTGGGCAGTTGGATCGGCCGGGACGTGGACGGCATCGCGCTCGCCACCGCGGACGGGTACGGCGGCTACCTGGAGCTGGCCGCGCTCACCCCGGAGGACGAGGCGGCGCTCGGCGAATGGCTGGCCGATCCGGCGGTGCCCAAGGCGGCGCACGAGGTCAAATCAGCGATCCATGCACTGCGCGCCCGGGGCTGGCGGTTGGCCGGGCTGACCAGCGACACCGCGCTGTCCGCGTACCTGGTGCGCCCCGGTCAGCGCAGCTTCGACCTGGCCGACCTGGCGCTGCGCTACCTCCGCCGTGAGCTGCGGGTGGAGGGCGAGCCGGAGGACGGTCAGCTCTCCCTGCTCGGCGGCGTGGAAGAGGCCGACGCGCAGCGTGCCGCCGACGAGATTCTGCGCGCGCACGCGGTCGGCGAGTTGGCCGATGCACTGGACGGGGAGCTGGCCCGCCTCGGCGGCGCGGAGCTGCTGGCCGACCTGGAGCTGCCGCTGCTCGGCGTGCTGGCCGACCTGGAAGAGGCCGGGATCGCGGTCGACCACGACTCCCTGGCCGCGCTGGAGGCCGACTTCGCCGCCCAGGTCAAGCAGGCCGCGCAGGATGCGTACGCGCAGATCGGCAAGGAGATCAACCTCGGCTCGCCGAAGCAGCTGCAGGTGGTGCTGTTCGATGAGCTGGGCATGCCCAAGACCAAGCGCACCAAGACCGGGTACACCACCGATGCGGACGCGCTGCAGAGCCTGTTCGAGCAGACCGGGCACCCGTTCCTGTCCCATTTGCTGCTGCACCGGGACGCCACCCGGCTGAAGATCACCGTGGACGGGCTGCTCAAGTCGATCGACGACGACGGTCGGATCCACACCACCTACAGCCAGACGATCGCCGCTACCGGGCGGCTGTCCAGCACCGAGCCCAACCTGCAGAACGTGCCGATCCGCACGGCGGCCGGGCGGCGAATCCGGGAGACCTTCGTGGTCGGTGCCGGATACACCGAGCTGATGACCGCCGACTACAGCCAGATCGAGATGCGCATCATGGCGCACCTGTCCGAAGACGCCGCGCTGATCGAGGCGTTCCGCTCCCGGCACGACTTCCACGCCGAGACCGCCGCCAGGGTGTTCGGTGCGGACGCCGCCGCGGTTACCCAGGAGCAGCGCGCGAAGATCAAGGCGATGAACTATGGGCTGGCCTACGGGCTGTCGGCGTTCGGGCTGTCCGGCCAGCTGCGGATCTCCACCGAGGAGGCCCGCCTGCTGATGGACGAGTACTTCAAGACCTTCGGCGGGGTGCGGGATTACCTGCGCAGCGTGGTCGACCGGGCGCGCAAGGACGGCTACACCGAGACCATGCTCGGCCGCCGCCGCTACCTGCCCGACCTCACCAGCGACAACCGGCAGCGCCGGGAGATGGCCGAGCGGATGGCGCTCAACGCGCCGATCCAGGGCAGCGCGGCGGACATCATCAAGGTGGCCATGCTCCGGGTGCACCGCGCGCTGACCGAGGCGAAGCTGCGCTCGCGGATGCTTTTGCAGGTGCACGACGAGCTGGTGTTGGAGATCGCCGACGGGGAACGGGCGGCGGTCGAGGAGCTGGTGTGCGCGGAGATGGGCGCGGCGCACCAACTGTCCGTGCCGCTGGAGGTGTCGGTCGGTGTCGGGCGCAGTTGGGACGACGCGGCGCACTAGCCGGGCTCCGGCGCGGGTGCCGTCGGTCCCGGTGCTGGTCCGGCTGCGGCTGGCCAAGGACCTGATGGACCGGCGCTACGTCGACCCGCTGGACCTGAACGGGCTGGCCAGGGAGGCCGGGTTCTCCCGCTATCACTTCGCGCGCGCGTTCCGGGCCGCCTACGGCGAGCCGCCCGGGGCGTACCTGAGCCGGCGGCGGGTGGAGCGCGCGCAGGATCTGCTGCGTTCCGCCGACATCACGGTGACCGAGGTGTGCCTGCTGGTCGGTTTCAGCAGCCTCGGCTCGTTCAGCTCCCGGTTTCGTGAGGTAGTCGGGATGTCCCCGTCGGAGTACCGGCGGCGGCACTGGGCCGCGCGGGCGCCGCTGCCGGTGCCGGGTTGTTTCGTGCTGGCCTGGTCCCGCCCCGGATCGCCCGCCGCCGGCGCTCGGAGCGCAATCCAGGAGAAGCCCGGCGGGGCGTCCGGCCGCTAGCGTGGCGACCATGATCAAGCGCATCTCCCACGTCACCGTGTACGTGCTGGACCAGGACTCGGCGAAGGCGTTCTACACGGAAAAACTGGGCTTCACCGTGACCGGCGACTTCGACATGGGCGAGGGCATTCGCTGGCTCACCGCCAGTCCGCCCGAGCAGCCCGATGTGGAGTTCGTCCTCGCCGACTGTCGGATGGGCCACGACGCGGAGACCGCCGAGCAGCTGCGCGCGATGGTCGCCAAGGGCGCGATCGGCCCGGGCGTGCTGGCCACCGACGACTGCCAGAAGACGTACCAGGAGCTGGTCGCGCGCGGCGTCACGTTCGTGCAGGAGCCGGCGGAGCGGTTCTACGGGACCGAGGCGCTGTTCCGGGACGACTCCGGCAACTGGTTCAGCCTCAGCCAGCGCACCGGTGCTCCGCCGCCGGCCAGTTGATTGATCAGGCGACCACGTTGAGCGCGCTGGTCAGCTGGCTGGTCGCCGCGCTCACGTCCGCGCGTCCCACCGGGTATCCGTCCGAGGCCGGGCGCTTGGTCAGCACCGCGATCACGTAGCGGTCGTTCGAGCCAACCACGCCGGTGCTGTGCAGGTACTCCCACCCGCCGTCGGCCATCCAGCCCTGCTTGGCCGCGACGCCGGGTACCCGGGGGCTGCGCAGCAAGCCGAACGACTGGTCGAACGCGTCCGCGCCGGTGTTCTGCGCGCTGGTCAGCGCGCTCATCACCAGCTGCTGGTTCGCCGGGCTGAGCGAGCTGAGGGCGAACTGGTACACCGCGACCACGTCCCGCGGGGAGGTCAGCGTTTCGCCCCACTCGCCGGAGTTGGCCGGCGGGGAGGTGTCCTGCAGCTGCGCCAGGCCGATCAGCTCGGTCACCGTACGGGGGCCGCCGAACTGCTCCCAGAGCACGTTCATCGCACCGTCGTCGCTGACGCTGAGCGCGCGCTGGATGGAGCTCTGCTGAGCTGAGGTGAGCGTGGCCTCGCCGATGTCCAGCCGGTGCAGGATGTCCACCACGGTGTACAGCTTCACCACCGAGGCGGAGTAGAACGGGGTGGCACCGAGCGCGCCCATGCTCACCTGCCCGGTGACCCGGTCCAGTACCGCGACGCCGAAGTTGGCCGAGGTGCTGCCCATGGCGTCAACGGCGGCCACCGCGGTGGCGGTGGGGTCGACCGGGCCGGTCTGCGCGGTGAGCGCCGGGTCCTCGGCGGCGGACCGGACGAGCTGACCGTGCCGGATGATCAATGCGGATGAGCCGATGGTGGCGGAAACGATCAGCGCCGCGAACGGCAGGAGAAAGGATCGGTGGCGTCCGCGAGGACCACCGCGAGCTGGGCGGCCGCCGCGGCCCCGACGCCCGGCGGGCTGCCGCCGGTGCTCTCGATCTTCGCGCACGTCTTATTTGACGTTGTAATCGTTCAACTTGTTAGCGATATGGTCAACTTCACAGCTTCTTGACAGCTGCTCACAGAGAGCTCCCAGGTACGCCGGCGGCGCCCTTGAGCAGGCCGAGCGCCGAAGCGACGGCGCCCATGGCGGTGTCCAGCCGCTGACGCCCGGCGGGATAGCCGACCGATGCGGACTGCTTGCTCAGCATCGCGACCAGGTATCGGTGGTCCGTACCCACCATGCCGGTGCTGTGCAGGTAGAGGTTCCCTCGGGTGCGCATCCAGCCCTGCTTGCCCGCCGCGCCGGGCAGCCCGGGTGTCCGCAGCACGCCGAACGACTGGTTGAAACCGTCCGCGCCGGCGGTGCCCGGGGTGGCCAGGCTGCTCAGCACCATGTCGCGGTTCGCCGGACTGAGTTTCGTCAAGGCGTACTGGTACACGGCCACCACGTCGCGGGGGGAGAGCCTGGTGTTGCCCCACGCCCCGGGCTGCTCGGGCGGCCTGGTGTCGCGCAGCCCGGCGAGCCCGACCAGCTCGGTCACCGTGCGGGGCCCGCCGAACCCTTCCCAGAGCGCGTTCATCGCCTCGTTGTCGCTCACTCGCAGGGCACCCTGGATCTGGGTCCGCTGGGTGTCGGTGAGGCTGACCGTGCCGACGTCGGCGCGGTGCAGGATGTCCACCACGGTGAACAGCTTCACCACCGAGGCGGAGTAGAACGGGACCGCGCCCTCCTCGCCGAGGGTGAGCTGCCCGGTGCGGCGGTCCAGCACCGCGATGCCGTACTCGGCCTCGGACGGCCCGGAGGCGCCCATCGCGTCGATCCGGGCCACCACGTCGGTCAGTCCGGCCGCCGGTGTCGAAGCGGCGGCCAGCAGCACCTCGCCGTTGACCGGCTCGGTCGCCCGCGCCGGGGCTGAGCCGTTTATCAGTGAGCCGTTGACCAGTGAGCCGTTGATCAGTGAGCCGTTGATCAATGCGCCGGAGCAGGCCACGGCGGCCACCAGCAGACCGGCCAGCGGGACGAACAGGCCACTGACGGCGTGCCGACGTGCTCGTTGGCCGCCGCCGGGCCCATGATCGCGCATGTCGTCATTTGACGATCTAGGCGGTGATCTCGGTTATCGCTGAAACAGGTGGTCGGCCGTTCCGAACAGGTATTTTCCGGGGTTCCCGGCCGCCGCGCCGCGTTGAAACCGGTCAGCCGGGCTTGACGCAACAGAAGATGGACGTGCCCGGGAACAGCGCGCCGCGCAGCGGTGACCACTGCCCCCAGGTCTCGGTGAGCCCCTCCGGCCACTCCGGTTCCACCAGATCCTCGAGGCGGAACCCGGCGGCCACCACGTCCCGCACCCGGTCACCCAGGGTTCGGTGGTGCTCGACGTAGCTGGGTGTGCCCTGGTCATCCACTTCCACGTACGGCGAGCGGTCGAAGTAGGACTGGATCACCGTCAGCCCGTCCGGGCCGGGGTCGTCGGAGAACATCCAGCGCATCGGGTGGTTCACCGCGAACACCCAGCGGCCGCCGGGGCGCACCACCCTGGCCACCTCGCGCATCACCGCGCCGGGGTCCGCGACGAACGGGACCGCGCCGAATGCGGAGCAGGCCAGGTCGAAGCTGGCGTCGGCGAACGGCAGCTGCTCGGCGCTGGCCTGCACCAACGGCACTGTCACACCGGTGCGCGCGGCGGCCAAGGCGGCCTGCCGCAACATCCCGGCGGAGACGTCCAGCCCGACCGCGCGGGCACCTTGGCGGGCCAGCCAGCGGGCGCAGGAGGCCGCCCCACAGCCCACCTCGAGCACCCTGGCGCCGACCAGTGCCTCGGCCTCGCCGAGCAGCCGGGCGTCGGCCTCGCGGAGCCGCTCCGGGCACCAGACGAAGTCCTCGTCACCCAGGAACGCGCCGTGTTCGGCCTGGTAGTCCTCGGCATCCGCGTCCCACCAGCGCCGGCTCGCGGCGGTGGAGGCGGCGGAGCTCATCGGCCGTCGGGCCACGGCGGCCACGCTGAGACGTTTCTCCGTGGAATCCACCGGCGCATCTTTCCCGCGCCGGGAGCTGCCCAAAGGCGCGGGGGCGGCGTTGCCCGCCCGATCGGGTGACGCGTAGCATGGAGGCGCATGGGTTTATCTGCCGCTCGAAATATTCCGTCGCCGGTCCGCGTTGGATCGTGACGGGTTCGTATCGGCAGTGATCCCCACGCACCGCCAGAGCCCCTGCCCATCTCTCCATCAATCCATACCGGAGCAACCCACCGCATGTCCACCGACACCACCGCCGCCCCGACCACACCGCAGGTTGCAGTCAACGACGTCGGGACGGAGGAGGACTTCCTCGCCGCCATCGACCAGACGATCAAGTACTTCAACGATGGCGACATCGTTGAAGGCACCATCGTCAAGGTCGACAGGGACGAAGTCCTGCTCGACATCGGCTACAAGACCGAAGGCGTCATCCCGTCCCGGGAGCTGTCCATCAAGCACGACGTCGACCCGGCCGATGTCGTCAAGGTCGGAGAGTACGTCGAGGCGCTCGTCCTCCAGAAGGAGGACAAGGAAGGGCGCCTGATCCTGTCCAAGAAGCGCGCGCAGTACGAGCGCGCCTGGGGCACGATCGAGGCTCTCAAGGAGGCCGACGAGCCGGTCGAGGGCACCGTCATCGAGGTCGTCAAGGGCGGCCTGATCCTGGACATCGGGCTGCGTGGCTTCCTGCCCGCCTCGCTGGTGGAGATGCGCCGGGTCCGCGATCTGCAGCCGTACGTCGGCCGCAAGATCGAGGCGAAGATCATCGAGCTGGACAAGAACCGCAACAACGTGGTCCTGTCCCGCCGTGCGTGGCTCGAGCAGACCCAGTCCGAGGTCCGCAGCGAGTTCCTCAACCAGCTGGCCAAGGGCCAGGTGCGCAAGGGCGTCGTGTCCTCGGTGGTCAACTTCGGTGCCTTCGTGGATCTGGGCGGCGTCGACGGCCTGGTGCACGTCTCCGAGCTGTCCTGGAAGCACATCGACCACCCGAGCGAGGTTGTCGAGGTCGGCCAGGAGGTCACCGTCGAGGTGCTCGACGTGGACCTGGACCGCGAGCGTGTCTCGCTGTCGCTCAAGGCCACCCAGGAAGACCCGTGGCGGCTCTACGCCCGCACTCACGCGATCGGCCAGATCGTGCCGGGCAAGGTCACCAAGCTGGTGCCGTTCGGCGCGTTCGTCCGTGTCGAGGAGGGCATCGAGGGCCTGGTGCACATCTCCGAGCTGGCCGAGCGCCACGTGGAGATCCCGGAGCAGGTGGTGCAGGTCGGCGACGACTGCATGGTCAAGGTCATCGACATCGACTTGGACCGGCGCCGCATCTCGCTGTCGCTCAAGCAGGCCAACGAGGGCATGACCACCGAGACGGAGTTCGACCCGACCCGGTATGGCATGGCGGCCGAGTACGACAACGAGGGCAACTACATCTACCCCGAGGGCTTCGACGTCGACAGCGGCGACTGGCAGGAGGGCTTCGAGAGCCAGCGCGAGGAGTGGGAGCGCCAGTACGCCGAGGCGCACGTCCGCTACGAGCAGCACATCGCGCAGCTCAAGAAGGCGGCCGAAGCCGACGCGGCGGCGAGCACCGAGGAAGGCGGCGGCGGGCCGGCCCCGTCGACCTACTCCTCGGACGGCGCCACCTCCGCCGACGGCGGCACGCTGGCTAGCGACGAGCAGCTCGCCGCACTGCGCGAGAAGCTCTCCGGCGGCGCCTGAGCACGCCTGATCGACCGGTCCCGGCACACTGACGCCGGGGCAGCCTGACTCACCGAGCCGGGTACCCCCAAGACTTTCGGGGGTACCCGGCTCGAGTGGTTTAGGACGTGTAATAACGGCGCGGGCGTCCGGCGGGGCTACCGTGCGAACCGTGCGTGCTGGACCGTTCACCGCTGCGATCGTGGCGCTTGTCGCGATCGGCTTCGGCGCGCTCGCCGGCTGCGGCAGCGGCCCCGGGCAGCGCAACACCGTAGAGCCCATTCCGACCTTCTCCAACGACCCCGGGGGCCGGGCCCTAGGCCCGACGCCGGAGCGGGAGACGCTGCTGCCGATCGACTGCACGGACGTGCTGGCCGGGCCCGCGATGTCCGCGCTGCTCGGTCAGCCGGTGGACAGCGTCTCGGTGCACACCGTGCTGGGGCTGCCGGCGCCCTCGGTGGGCCGGCTGGAGCGACTCACCTGCCAGTACGACCGCCCCGGCCACCGCGCCGCCACCCCCGACCTGGAGATGGTCCTGGCCGCGTACAGCAGCCGGTCCGCCGCCGACAAGCAGCTCGGCACGAACACGGCCGCCGAACGGTTCGAGGCCGCCTCGTCGGACAGCCTGTCCATCGGCAGCGCGCGGGCGGTGCTCTTCGACGAGCGGGTCAAGACCGTGCTGATGGTCAGCAGCGGCCGGTCCTCGATCACCATGACGATGCAGCGCGGTGTCGTCCCGGCCGAGTACATCCGCGCGGTGATGGTGGACATGGTCCAGCGGGTGCTGCCCAACCTCGCCCCCGAGCCGACCGGAGCGTCGCGATAGCGTCGCGCTCATGTTGCGCATCGGGCTGACCGGCGGCATTGGCGCGGGCAAGTCGACGGTGGCTCGGCGGCTGGTGGAATTGGGCGCCACGCTGGTGGACGCCGACGTGATCGCCCGCGAGGTGGTCCAACCGGGCAGCCCGGGGCTGGCCAGCGTGGTCGCTGCCTTCGGCGACGAGGTGCTGGACGAGCACGGTGCACTGAACCGGCCGAAACTCGCCTCGATCGTATTCGGTGACCCGGAGGCCCGGCGCCGGCTCAACGCCGTGGTGCACCCGCTGGTCGGTCAGCGCACCGCCGAGCTGGTGGCCGCCTCGGCTGACGACGCCGTGCTGGTGCAGGACATCCCGCTGCTTGTGGAGGGCTCGCTGGCTCCGTCGTTCGCGCTCGTCGTGGTGGTGCACGCGACTGTGGAGGAGCGGGTCCGGCGGCTGGTCGCCGACCGTGGCATGACCGCCGAGGACGCCCGCGCCCGGATTGCCGCGCAGGCCGATGACGCCGCCCGCCGAGCCGCGGCCGACGTCTGGCTGGACAACTCGGGCACGCCGGACACGGTGCTCGCCGAGGTGGACCGGCTGTGGCACGAGCGGCTGCGCCCCTTCGAGGCGAACCTCCGGCTGGACCGGCCACCCCCGCCGGCCCCGCCTCGGCTGGTGGAACCCAACATCGAGTGGCCGGCCCAGTACGCCAGGCTGGCCGCGCGGATCCGGCACGCGGTCGGTGACGTCGCCATGGCGGTTGCCCACGTCGGACCCACCTCGGTACCCGGTCTGCCCGCCCCGGACCTGCTGCACATCCAGCTGGGGGTACCCCCCGAGCTGGCCGACGAGCTGCGCCAGGCGCTGCGGTCCGCCGGCTTCGTCCGCGCGTCGGAAGCCTCCCCGGCGTCGGACACGGTGTTAGCGCTGGACTCGGAGGTTGGCGGCACCCGGACGTACGCCTCGGCCGACCCGGGGCGGCCGGCCGAGCTGCTGGTGCGCCCGGTTGACTCGGCCGGATACCGGAACGCACTGCTCCAGCGGGACTGGTTGCGCGCCGAGCCGAAGGCCAGGGAGGAGTACATAGCCGCGACGCGCCGGGATGGTGCGGCGGGCGGCCAGGACACGGCCGGGCAAGGCTGGTGGGTCGGCGCGCGGATCGCTGCCGACCGCTGGGCGAGACACACCGGATGGCGGATACCTGAACCGGGCCCGGCCCACACTAGTTCCGCCGGGCTGTAACGGTTTCCCGCCGACCTTCGACACACTCGATGCAAGGCGGGCGCAGCAAGCGTCTTGGCCATGTGGAGAAGGGGCGGTCACGCCCCCCGAGCCGCCCTTCTCTCCGAAATATGAGCAATCTGGGGGCGGCCATTCGGCGGCAGGGGGAGTGACGTGGAGCACGGGATGGGGATGCAACCGGGGCCCGAGATGGGGTATCCGGGCGCGACTGTCACGATCGCGCCGGAACCCAGCTTGCGCGCCGAGTTCGGTGCGCATCTGGAGATGAACTACCCGAGGCTGGTCGCGCAGCTGTGCATGATCACGCTGAACTCAGCCGAGGCGCAGGATCTGGTCCAGGAAGCGTATGCGCGGGCCTGGCAGCGCTGGGCGGACATCCGTGAGCTGCCCAACCCGACGGGCTGGGTGCGGGAGATGGCGGTGCAGGGCACCACCAGCAAGTGGCGGCGCCTGAAGGCCAGGCTCGGCCTCGACCGGGCACGCGCCGCGGACACACCGTCCGACGACCCGGCGCACGCCGCCGTGCTGGACGCGCTGCGCCAGATCCCGCTCTACCGGCGCCGGGTACTGGTGCTGGCCGACATCGCGCACCTACCCCTCGACGAGGTAGCAGAGATCGAGGGCATTGACTTTGGGGTGGTCGAAGGTCGCCTGGCGCAAGCCCGCCGTGAGCTCAACGAGTACATGGCGCTGCGCCCCGCGACCCAGCCGCCCGCTGTGAACTGGGAGGACATGTGAACGAGAACGTCAACCTCGGAGCCGCCGCGCTGCGTCGGCTGGACGAGGACCTGACCCGAGCCGTCATGCTGCCCCCGGTCGACGCCGTCATTCGACAGGCGAACGCGATGAACCGGACCACCACGGCCGCCACGGCGGCAGTGCTGACCGTGGGCGCGCTCGGCGCGGTCACCGTGATCGCCCAGTCGGTGGTTTCCGGCGCGGTGCCGCTGCCCGCCCCGGTCGCGCTGTCGGCGGCCCCGCCACCGGCGCTGTCCGCCGCGCCGTCCGGCCCGGTTCCGGCGGTCGCCCAGGTTCTCAACCCGGGGGAGCAGCTCGTGCAGCTCAAGCCGGGTGTCGCCGCGCCCGCTGGGGCGCGCTCGCTGTCCAGCGGAGTCACCGTGCTGCCCAGGGGTAACTGGGTCAACACGAACGACTGGGTGCCGGTTCACCTCCGGGACTCGGACAACGACAACAACAAGCACGACAGCAACAACAACGACAACAAAGACAACAACGACAACAA
>DASWST010000261.1:0-25034 GCA_036402515.1 Pseudonocardia sp. | reverse complement strand
CCGGCTAGAGCGATCAGCCGTGGAGATCCCGTTCACCGGCGGCAAGCATCCGTTCGTCGGGCCGCGACACGCCCACCAACCGCCGAACGACACAAATGCCGCGCCGACCGCGTGTTAGGGGCCGTTCACCGGCTGCATTCGCGGAACGCGGGGCTGCGTTCAAGGCGCTGACACGTTCGGCCCTATGCTCCCCACCACGGCCGGCTGGGCAGGCTGAGCGCCAGCCACCCTGGCACCGTCGATCCCCGAGGGAGCGCCACATGCTGAACGTCACCGGCACACCGCCGGTCCCGTCTCGGGTCTTGGTCCGCTCGACCCGGGTCGCCCCGAGCAGCCCACTCCAGGAATCGTGACCCGGCCGTTCCGACCAACGAGGCTTCTGCGCTCCGAGCAACGCTCGGAGGCGGAAGTCGGTGGTCAGCTCGCCTCGTCCCGGGTGGACCCCGCCACCCAGCGCATGGACCAGCGCGCAAATCACCCGGGTCAGCCGGCCGGTCGTCGACCTGGTTACCCGGTTCCGGTGCTGCCTCGGCCCCGCCCCGACGAGGTTTCCGCGCCGCCGGTCCCCGAAAATGCCGCGCCGCCGCCCGCCGGGCCGGCCCGCACCCGTTCGGTGCCGCGCCCCGAGGGCCCGAGGGTGACTGAGCCGCGCGCCGCGCAGCGCTCGCACAGCACCCACGCGACTCCTCCGCCCACCCCCGAGGTGCCGGAGCAGCAGGAGGAGGAGCTGGCCAGTTCCGCCGCCCCCAGCAACGAGGGCCCGACCGCCGACGGCAACGGGCTGGCCGGATGGGATCTGGTCCGGGCCACCCAGGCTGGCGACCAGGAGGCCTTCGGCCAGCTCTACGACCGGTACCACGAGATGGTGTTCCGGTACGTGCTCTTCCGGGTTGGCGACCGCCAGCTCGCCGAGGACCTGACCGCCGAGACCTTCCTACGCGCGCTGCGCCGCATCGCCTCGGTGAGCTATCAGGGTCGGGACATCGGCGCCTGGTTCGTCACCATCGCGCGCAACCTGGTGCTCGACCACGTGAAGTCCAGTCGCTACCGGCTCGAGCAGACCACGTCGGAGATCGCCGACCTGTCGCCGAGCACCAGCGGCCCCGAGCAGCAGGTGCTGGACGGCGCCACCCACGAGGAACTGCTGCGCTGCGTGGCCAAGCTGAACTCCGATCAGAAGGAATGCATCGCGCTGCGCTTCCTGCAGGGGCTGTCGGTCGCCGAGACCGCGCGGCTGATGAAACGCAACGAGGGCGCGGTCAAGGCGCTGCAGCACCGGGCAGTGCGACGACTCGCCCAGCTACTCCCGGAAGGCCTACGATGAGCGGGGGTTACCAGGGGCGGGGATCCACTCCCGTGATCACGTCCCGCAGGGATTCAAACCCCTCATCACCCGAACTGATGAACGTCGTCACCCCCGTAACCCTCCGTCCGCTGACTCGTTGTGTAAGTCAGGGTCGGGGAAGCACGGTGACGCAGTGAGGACGGGAGACATGCCCTCGGGAGGCCAGGACAGCGAGCGGTTCGCCGCCGCGGTGGATTTCGGCGCAGACGCCGTACCACTCGGTGACGAGCAGCTGCGCCGCGAGCTCGATGTGGTCGCGCTGCTCCGAGAGAGCCGGGCGACGGCGTCGCCGGACGCCGATGCCTCCGCTCGGATGCGCGCCAGGGTGATGGCAGCGGCCGCCACCATGCTGCAGGCCCCGAACGAGACCACCACCGAGAGCTCCGCCACCACCATGGTGGCCGGCATGGCGACCGAGCGGCCGTCCTTCGAGGACGCCCCCACGATGGTGGACACACCGATCATCGAAGACGAGGAGCCGGCCGAGGCCGAGCGCTCGAACGTGGTCGGCATCGGCAAGGCTCGCGGCCGGCACCGCTTCCCGACCAGCAAGGCACCCAGCCCGCAGCGGCGTGGCCTGCTGGGGATCAGCGCGGCCGCCGCCCTGATGGTGCTCGCGGTCACCGGCGGTGGCGCGATGTTCAGCCAGGACGCACTTCCGGGTGACAGCCTGTACGGGGTCAAGCAGACCACCGAGTCGGCGCTGGTCGGGCTCACTCCCGGCCAGGGCAACAAGGCGCAGCGTCAGCTGGACTACGCGGCCACCCGGATCGACGAGGTCCAGCAACTGAACACCGAGCAGGTGCCGGCCAACAACCGGGGCGCGGACATCAGCCAGGCGCTGTCGGGCTTCAACGAGCAGACCGCCTCCGGATCCCGGCTTGCGCTGGCCTCCGGCTCGGGGAACAGCGCCGAGTTGGGCGCATTGGCGAACTGGGCGGAAACCCAGTCGCAGAAGCTCTCCGCGCTGCGCTCGAGCATGCCGGCCAGCGCGCAGCCCGACGCGGACTACTCGCTGCGGATGCTGGAAGACCTGCGCACCAGGGCCCAGTCGCTGAGTAACCGGCAGGGCTGCGACAAGGTCACCTCCGGCGAGTCGGACCAGCTGGGTCCGCTGCCGGCGAAGGGCCTGTGCGACAGCAAGGAGTCCACCTCCGGGCCGAACACGACGGTGGTACTGCCGCCCAGTGGTCCGAGCAGCTCGGACCGCTCCAGCGTGCGTTCCTCGGACTCGGGCAGGTCCTCAACCGACTCCTCGGACGAGTCCAACGGTTCGACGAAGGACAACAAGTCGAAGCAGGACAGCGGGACCGGGCTGCCCGGCCTGTCCGATCTGACCGGTGGTTCGAATTCCGGGGTGGGCAAGCTGCCCAGCAAGGAGACCACCAAGGGCACCGGGCTGCCGAGCACCACCGAGTCGACCCCAAAGCCGGGTTTGAACCTGCCGCTGCTGCTGCCGATCTTGCTCCAGCCGCTCAGCCATCCCGCGACCGGGCCGAAGACGACCGGCTGACACCACACCCCGAACCGCGACCGCGCCGCCGCGACCCCAGTAGTCTGGGTGGGTAAGGATGCACCCCGCTGATCGGAGGCGTTGGGTGGCTGTACCACCTGATTCTGGACCGGCGACGCGGCACCAAGGCGGCGACGGAAGCACCGCGGCGGCGACCGGTTCCGCTCCGGCCGTCACTCCTGGCGCCGTGGTCGCGCCAGGCGCGGCCGAGCAGCCCGTCGCGACCCCGGCCGAGATTGCCGGCGAGGCCTCGGCTGCCGCCGCGGTCGCCAACCTCGACCCAGAGCTCGCGGTCAGGGACACCACCGGCGCGGTGGTTCCGCTCGACCTCACCGCCGCCGCGTTTTTCGACGTGGACAACACCATGATGATGGGCGCGTCCATCTTCCACTTCGCCCGGGGCTTGGCCGCGCGCAAGTTCTTCGACACCTCCGATCTGGCCGGTTTCGCCTGGCAGCAGCTGAAGTTCCGGATCGGTGGCCGGGAGAACCCGCAAACCGTGACGAACAGCCGGGAGAGTGCGCTGTCCTTCGTGGCCGGCCGCTCGGTGTCTGAGGTGGTGTCGCTCGGCGAGGAGATCTACGACGAGCTGATGGCCGACCGGATCTGGCCGGGCACCCGGGCGCTGGCGAATATGCACCTGGACGCCGGCCAGCGGGTCTGGCTGGTCACCGCCACCCCGGTGGAGTTGGCGCTGATCATCGCCCGCCGGCTGGGGCTGACCGGTGCACTGGGCACAGTGGCCGAGAGCAAGGACGGCAAGTACACCGGCCGGCTGGTCGGCGAGGTGCTGCACGGGCCGGCGAAGGCGCACGCGGTGCGCGCGCTGGCCGCCAGGGAGGGCCTCAACCTGCGCCGCTGCTCGGCCTACTCGGACTCGGTGAACGACGTGCCGATGCTGTCCGCGGTGGGCACGGCGGTGGCGGTGAACCCGGATTCCGAGCTCCGCGACATCGCGCGGGCCCGGGGCTGGGAGATCCGCGACTTCCGCACCGGGCGCAAGGCGGCCAAGATCGGCGTGCCCTCGGTGCTCGGCGCCGGCGCGGTGGCCGGAGCGGTCGCCGCCGGCCTCGCCTACCGCCGCCGCACCTAGCCCAACCGCCCCACCCGGTGCCGCCCTGCCCCGACTTGTCGCGTCTTTTTCCAACGACAAGTGCCACCTGCCGCGTCTTATTCCAACGACAAGTGGCACTTCGGCCGTCACCCGGCGCGGCCCCGCGCGGTTAGCCGGTGAAGGCGTTGCGGCGCTGGCTGAGCAGCCGGTACAGGGTCTGCTGGATGGTCTCGCGTACCTGGTCGGTGATGTTGAAGACCAGCATCGGGTCGTCCGCGTCGCTCGCGGTGTACCGGTCGGTGCGAATCGGCTCGCCGAACTCGATGTACCACTTTGACGGCAGCGGCACCGCGCCCAGCGGGCCGAGCAGCGGGAACGTCGGGGTGACCGGGAAGTAGGGCAGCCCGAACAGCCGGGCCAGCGGCTTGAGGTCCCCGATCAGCGGATAGATCTCCTCGGCCCCCACGATCGAGCACGGGATGATCGGTACGCCGCAGCGCATCGCCGCCGACACGAAGCCGCCGCGGCCGAACCGCTGCAGCTTGTACCGGTCCTTGAATGGTTTGCCGACGCCCTTGTAACCCTCCGGCCACACGCCGACCAGCTCGTCGGAGTTGAGCAGGCGCTCGGCGTCCGGGTTGCAGGCCAGGGTGTGCCCGGCCTTGCGGGAGATCGAACCCAGCATCGGCGTGCGGAACAGCAGGTCGGCGCCCAGCATCCGCAGATGCCGGCCGGTCGGGTGGTGGTCGCGCAGCGCCACGGTGGTCATCATCGCGTCGATCGGCAGCGTGCCGGAGTGGTTGGCCACCAGCAGCGCGCCCCCGGTGAGCGGCACGTTCGACATGCCGATGGTCTCCACCCGGAACCAGCGCTCGTAGAGGGGGCGCAGCACCGGCATCACAATGTGGTCGGCGAACTCGCGGTCGAAGCCGAACTCGTCGATGTGGTAGTCCCCGGAAATCCGCCGGCGCAGGAAGCCGAGCAGGTCGGACAGCCGCTCCTCCAGCTCAGACCCGATGCTGCCGGCGGTCGCCGGCTCCGGGCGCTGCTCGGTCACCGCTGGGCGGCGTACCACCCGGACGGGGGCCAGCTGTTCGTCGGTGGTCGGCTCTTGGAGCGCGTCCGGCAGCGGTATCGACTGCGATGGCGGCGTCACGCCCGGACGTGCTCCGGCGCGGGCCGGCTCACGTAGGACTCCATTGCGGCCGGCCTGAGCGCGCGACTGGGCGCGGGAGACCTGGACGCGGGACGACTGCTTGCGCGATGATCGTGTGCGGGTTGGATCGGTATGGGATACCTCGGCGTGTAATGGGATCACTCGCGCCTCGGTCACGGGGTTCTCCCTCAAAGTAGGGCTCGCGCGGTGGCCATCACGCCCTGCTCCACCGCGCGGACCTGCGCGGGAGAGATCACTGGGCGAAGGTTGTGGCCGTGCACGAAGTCATCGAAGGCCTGCATGGTTGTCCACCTCGGCGTGAACCCAAACGTGTCACGCAACAGGTCGGTGTCCACCACCCGGCCGAAGTTCAAGAAACGCATCTGCTCGGGCGTCATGTCGACCAGACGGGCACCGCGGATCAAGCGGCTGACCGGGCCGACCACCAGGCTCGGCAGGGATACCTGCACCCGCCCGGCTCGTCGGATCGCCTGAGAGAGCAGAAGTACGCCGGGGGCACCGACGTTGAACACCCCGGGGAGATCCTGCCGGGCCGCCTGCTCCAGCACAGCCAGCGCATCCTCGGAATGCAGTAGCTGCATCCGCGCGTCGTAGCCCAACACCGTGGGCACGACCGGCAGGGTGAAATACCTCGTCAGCGAGGTGTCGACACGCGGACCGATGAAGTTGGCGAATCGCAGCACGGTCACCGAGACATCTGGGCGGCGGCGCCCGAAACCCCGGACGTAGCCCTCGATCTCGAACGCGTCCTTCGCCCAGCCACCGGACGGCAGCGCCTTCGGTGCCATCGCCTCGGTGAAGATGGCCGGGTCCCTCGGGCTGGATCCGTACACAGCGGTCGTCGACTTGACCACCAGCCGACGCACCCTCGGCGAGCGTTGGCACGCCGCGAGCAGCTGCATCGTGCCGATGACGTTCATTTCCTTCATCGCCACCCGGCCGCCGGACGCCGCCGGGCTGGATAACAACGAGGTGTGCACAACGGTGTCCACCTCGGCCGACGTGATCACCCTGGCGATCAACGGGTTGCGGATGTCGGCCCGCACGAACTCGGCCCGACCCATGCCCCGCAGCAGGTCCCTGGGCGGCGGCACGGTGTCTACCCCCAGCACCCGGTCAATGCTCGGGTCGGCCGCCAAACGGGCAGCCAGATGAGCACCGATGAACCGGCTCACGCCGGTCACCAGGATGACTGAAGGACCCACCAAGATCTCCTGAACCGTCGCCCGCCTGAACCGCGACGCCCGATGCTAGTACCCGGGCCGGAGACCGAGGCAAGACAAGCGGCCGAATTCACGCACCTATTACGTGCGGCTACCCCGAAGAGACCCCAAGGTTACCTATTGGACGGTGGCCGCCGCCGCGCGTGCGAGCGCGCCCGGCGACCCACCTCGGCCGGGACCAAGATTGCCCTCTGAGGCCGGATCCGCTGGTCTGAGCTATCGCCCCGGCTCACTTGCCGAGCTTGCGCCGCTGCACGCGAGTCTTGCGCAGGAGCTTGCGGTGCTTCTTCTTCGACATACGCTTGCGACGCTTCTTGATGACCGAGCCCACGCGGCGGCACCCCTTCTGTCTTCTGGCTTGTTGATGCCGCTCCATGCGACCGACCATGGAGACGCTCCACGGTGACGGCGCCGGCGGGCACTAAAGGACGAGTCTACCTGGCCGGATTCCGCGCCCGTGCACCCCTCACCCGGGCGACCGCCATCGGCGCCGGGCGTCCGGGGTGGTTCCCGCAACCGGCGGTCAACCGGCGTCGTGGTAGGCGTTGCGCAGGTAGTCCTGCACAGCCTCCCTCGGCACCCGGAAGGATCGCCCCACCCGGGCCGCCGGCAACTCGCCGGAATGCACCAGCCGGTACACGGTCATCTTGGACACCCGCATCATCGCGGCTACCTCGGCCACGGTCAGAAATTGGACCTGACCGAGATCCGGACGGTTCGTCTGCTCTGCCGCCATGAAGCCCCTCGCCTCAACCATGTGACTCGATCGCTACACACCCACGATCGGGTCAATTGTCTGCGTATGAGACTAGCGTGGCTGCGGTTACTCAAGCGAATATTATAACAATCCTATCGAGTGTAGAGTACCCGAATGGCCTAGCGTGTTTCGGATGATGATTACAGTGTGTTAATTTTTCCTAGCTCTATCGACCGATTGCGCGCCGCTTCGAGCGCCGCCGTGATCGCGGCACGCGTGCGGTGCAGATCCAGCTCGCGCAGCGCCATCGCGGTCGTTCCGGCCGGGGAGGTGACCGCCTCGCGCAGCACCGCCGGGTGCTCCCCAGTGTCCCGCAGCATGTGCGCCGCGCCCACCGCGGACTGCACGATCAACTCGGTGGCCAACTGCCGGTTCATCCCCAGCAGAACCCCGGCCTCAATCATCGCCTCGACGAGGTAGAAGAAGTAGGCCGGCCCGGACCCGGAGAGTGCCGTGACGTTGTCCTGCTGCGACTCGGGTACCCGCACCACCCGGCCCACCGCCCTGAGCATCCCGGTGACCTGAACCAGCTGTTCCTCGGTGGCGTAGCGGCCCGGCGAGATCGCGCTCATCGCCTCACCGATCAGCATCGGGGTGTTCGGCATCACCCGGATCACAGCGGTGTGCTCCGGCAGCCGCTGCTCGAACAGCGCGGTGGGCAGCCCCGCGCAGATCGAGACCACCAGGGTTCCCGGACGGATCGCGGACTTCAGCTCCGCCAGCAGCGGCTCGATGTCCTGCGGCTTCACCGCGACCACCAGCACGTCCGCCACCTCGGCTGCACCAGCCACATCCACCCAGCGGACCCCGTGGCGCTCGGTCACCTCGCTGGCCCGATCCAGATGGCGCTCGGTGAAGCACAACTGATCGGTCGGGTGCCCCGACTTGACCAGCCCGGCCAGCAACGCCTCACCCATCTTGCCGGCGCCCAGCACCGCAATGCTCTTCATGACCGGTCACGCTAGTCCGAACACCCAGCGCGTCCCAGCTCAAGGTCGGCCCAGCTGACGCCGCAGCCCAGCTGAAGGCCGGCCCGAGCTGACCCCTCAGCCCCTCGGCGCCAGGGCGAGCTGGCGGGCTTGGCAGATCAGCCGGCCCTCGCGGTCGATGATCGTGTAGTCCTCGTCGAACCAGTCGCCACGCAGCACCCGGGAGGTCGCCTCCATGCGCAGCCAGCCGGGCGCGGGACGACCCCGCACCAGCGCGGTGAGCTGCACGGTGGGCGTCCAGCCGGGGCGGCCCAGGTTGAACATCAGCGGCGGCAGGATGTCGCCGGCCAGCAGCGCGAACAACACGTCGGGCTGCTCACCGACCGGCCGTACCCACCCGCGCAGCACCAGGTCGCCGATCTCGCCACGCAGGAAGGTGGCGGTGACCGGGTCCAGCACCACGTCGCAGGAGCGGGCCAGCGGGGCCACCCGGTCGGAGGTGTCCGAGGTCAGCTTGGCGCCCGGCGGCGGCTCAGGAGCAAGCTCGGGCAGGTTCGACCAGGTGTCCGGTCCGTCCGGCAGCCGGCCGGTGGTGACCGTCCCGGTGAGCGCCGTACGGCCGTCCTGACGCAGCGCCACGCGCACCACCGACACGGTGCGGCCCACCTTCACCACCTCGGTGGCCAGCTCCACCTCCCCCAGAGCGGGGGCGCGCAGGAACTCCGCGGTGACCGCGACCGGCTCGGCCGGCTCCGCGCTGCCCTCAGAATCGCCAGTGTGAGCGTCCAGCCCGGCCAGCCCGGCCTTGGTGAGCAGCGCCAGCAACAGGCCGCCGTGCACCCGGTGGCCGCCCACCGTCCACGCCTTGGACAGCTCGGCCCGGTACCCGCCGGACTCGGCCGGGGTGAGCACCAGCGCCGAGGAGAACGGAGCGGCCGCCGGGGCCGCAACGGTGCTCGCCGGGGCTTGAGAGTTCATGTACTAGCTCTATCACCCCGCCCCGCCAGGACGGAGGTCAGCGCGCCCGATCTGTGCCCGGCATCACTACCGCCTCCGGGCGCGCCGCCGGCGCCTGGGCGGGCACCCTGGCCCGCCGCCCGGAACGGTTCGGCCGGCCCGGCGCGTCCCGGCGCACCGCGCGCGCCGCTGGCACCACGGGCTGCGAAGGCTGCAGGTTCAACCTGGCGAACAGCAGCGACTCGGCCAGCAACGCGGCCCGGTCGTGCCTGGTCCGGGCGCGGCGGGTGCTCACCTCGAGCACCACCACGCCGGTGAAGAAGTTGTTGACCAACCGCTCGCACACCTCGGCGCAGGGCTGACTGCCGCGCCCGGGGACCAGGTGCTCGTCCCGGGTGGCGCCGCTGCCGTCGGTGAGGTGGATGTGCGCCAGGCCGTCGCCCATTCGGTCCATCATGGCCAGTGCGTCCACCCCGGCGGCGGCGGTGTGCGACAGGTCCAGCGTGTAGTAGCGGTGACCGACGTCGGTCGGGTCCTCGCTGGGCGCGTAGGGCACCGCGCGCAGGCCCGCCCGGCGCACCGGGAACATGTTCTCCACGGCCAGCGCCACCCCGTACTGCTGGGCCACCTCCTCCACCGTGTCGGCGAAGGCCAGCGAGTAGCCCCGTTGCCAGCGGAACGGCGGATGTACCACCACCGTGCCGGCGCCCAGATAGTCCGCGGCGGCCCCGCTGCGGCGCAGCCGCTCCATCGGATCGGTGCCCCAGACCCGCTGAGTGACCGCCAGACAGGGCGCGTGCACCGCCAGCACCGGGACCCGGTACCGGGCGGAGAGCCGCTCGATCGCCTGGATGTCCTGGGACACCGGATCGGTCCACACCATCAGCTCGACGCCGTCGTAGCCGAGCTCCGCGGCCAGCAGGAAGCCGACCTCGGTGGACTCCGGATAGACCGACGCGGTGGACAGCGCGACCAGTGGGGCGGGTGGTTGCACAGGCGCTACCTCAATGAAGGGCGAGCAGGAGTACCGCGGGCGAGATCGTCACTATCAGGCCGACCAGAACCGCGAGCATAGTCGTCTGCAGGTCGTCACTTCCACGGATTGTGCGCACCACCAACACCAGACCCGCGGTGGCCACCACGGCGGCGGCCAGTGCGACCACGGGCAGGTTCAGCCACAGGTAGCGGAACCCGACCCAGAGCAGCGCGCCGCCGACCGCGCCGCCGATGCCCTGCGCGATGAGGATGGCCCAGGCCTTCCAGCCGGACTCCGCCTCATCCAGCTCCGGCTCGTCGGCACCCAGGCCGGCCGGCACGTCCACCATCGACGCGGCCGCGGCCCTGGCGGCTGCCTTGGCCCGGCCCTTGCCTCGACGACCCGGCGCGGCGCCCGCCTCGTCGTCACCGTCGTCGAACAGATCGGCCGGCGCGGAGATTGCGGTGCTCGGCCCGCTGTCGCCGACGACCTTGCCGGCGCCGGTACGGGTGGCGCCGGTACGGGTGGCCGCGGTGGCGCCAACGGCGCCTGGGCTCATGGCTCCCGGAACCGCGCCGGGGCTGATGGCGGCGGTATCCGCGACCGCACCCGGGCTGATGGCTCCGGTACCGGTGAGTGATTCGGCCGCCGGGCGGATGGCGGGCTGCGGCATCGGATCGGTGATCGGACCGGTGCTCGGCCCGCCACGCCGGTTGGCGTACCGGGGCAGCTGCTCGGTGGATACCTCCGGCGGCTTGGTCAGCTCCGGCTCAGCCGGGTACGCATCCAGCGGGTAGGAGTCCACCGGGTACGAGTCCGCCGCGGAGCCGTTGGCGGTGCCCAGCGGGTAGCCGCCGAACGTGCCGGACGCGGGCAGCGGGTCCGAACCGGGATGCGCCCAGACCGTCGCCCCTGGCCGCGCCCACTCCGAGCCACCTGGCTGATCCAGCGAGGAGGCACCGTTGCGGGACTCCTCGGCCTCCGCGCCCGGCGAGTACCCGGAGAGCCCGGTCGAGCCGTAGCCGCTCCACGGCGAGTCCGCCGGGACATCGACGGCCGACGGTCCGCCGGGCGAGCCGTAGGCCGGCTGCTCGTGCGCCACGGCGGAGAACGAGGACCAGGTTTGCTCGGCGGCGGCCTTCTCCGCGCTGGTCGGCTCCTCCGGCCTGGACGCCCCCGCCGGCGCCTCCGCCTCCGCCTGGCCGCCGCGCCGACGCCGTCGACCACCGCCGCCGTGACCTTCGCCGCCGTACTGCTCGAGCAGCTCGGCGACGGTCCGCTGGCGCCCCGAATCGGAGCTGTGGTCCGCTGTCATCCCGTATACCGTGCCTCCTGTGGCGCGACCAGTCCAGTCGCGGTCGTGCCCTGCGACGAAAGGTCACTTCGGGTCGCCCCGTCAAGCCAGTCCAGGCGTCGCAGGATAACGCCCTCGCGCAAAGCCCATGGACAGATCTCCAGTTGATGGATCCCGAGCGCCCGCATTGCCGCCTCGGCGACCACCGCGCCGGCTACCAACTGGTGCGCCCGGCTGGGGCTGACCCCCTCCAGCTCGGCCAGGTCAGCGGCCGACATCCGGCTGATGAACGCGAGCACCTGGCGCAGCCCGGCGTCGGTGAGCACCCGGCGCGCCCTCGGCCCGGCGCTGGACGGGGCGGCCCCGGTGAGCCGGGCCAGCGAGCGGAACGTCTTGGACGTGCCGACCGCGCGATCCGGGACTCGCTCGCCGGCCAGCCTGGCCGCGACCGGGGCAAGCTCCGCCTCCACGTGGGCACGAAGCGCGTCGACCTCCCGGCGGGACGGCGGATCGGAGCTGAACCACTCCCGGGTCAACCGCCCGGCGCCGAGCGGCAGCGACTCGGCCACCGTGGGCAACTCGTCGATGCCGGAGGCGAGCTCCAGGGAACCACCGCCGATGTCCAGCACCAGCAGCTGGCCGGCCGACCAGCCGAACCACCGGCGGACCGCCAGGAACGTGTACCGGGCCTCGTCCTCTCCGGGCAGCACCTGCAGCGCGAGCCCGGTCTCGGCGTGCACCCGGGACAGCACCGCGACGGAGTTGGGCGCCTCCCGCAACGCCGAGGTGGCGAACGCCAGCACGTCCCGGCAGCCGGCCGCCTTCGCCGAGCTGCGCGCCGTGCGCACCGCCCGGACCAGCGCGTCCGCCCCGGCCCGGCTCAGCCGCCCGGAGGAATCCAGCGACTCGGCCAGCCGCAGCGCGGTCTTCTCCGAGGCCATCGGGGTGGGGTGGCCGCCTCGGTGCGCGTCCACGATGAGCAGATGCACGGTATTGGAACCGACGTCGAGCACTCCGAGGCGCACGGTGATCTACCGTACCCCGGGCGCCGGAGCGCCGGCGGTGGGTAAGCCGGACACCCTCAGGTCTCGAACTTGTAGCCGAGGCCGCGCACGGTAACCAGGTGCCTGGGCACCGACGGATCAGATTCGATCTTCGAGCGGAGCCGCTTGACGTGCACGTCCAGCGTCTTGGTGTCGCCGACGTAGTCCGCGCCCCACACCCGGTCGATCAGCTGGCCTCGGGTGAGCACCCGCCCGACGTTGCGCAGCAGGTACTCGAGCAGGTCGAACTCCTTCAGCGGCAGCGGCACCTCGCCGCCGGCCACGGTGACCACGTGCCGCTCCACGTCCATCCGCACCGGGCCGGCCTCCAGAACCGGCGGGGACGTGTCCTCCGACTCGCCGCCCCGACGCAGCACCGCGCGCACCCTGGCGATCAGCTCCCGAGCCGAGTATGGCTTGGTGACGTAGTCGTCCGCGCCCAGTTCCAGGCCGACCACCTTGTCGATCTCGCTGTCCCGCGCGGTCACCATGATCACCGGGACCGCGGAGCGCTGGCGCAGCGCCTTGCACACATCCGTGCCGCTCATTCCGGGCAGCATCAGGTCGAGCAACACGATGTCGGCACCGTTGCGGTCGAACTCCTCGAGCGCGTCCTGGCCGGTGCCGGCCACGGCGGCGGTGAAGCCTTCCTTGCGGAGCAGGAAGGCCAACGGGTCGGCGAAGGACTCCTCGTCCTCGACAATCAGCACCCTGGTCACAGCACTCCTCCTGGTTCGGTGATGCGCTCGGGGACGCGGCCGGCGGCCAGATCCGACGCCAGGTGCCGGGCGGCACCGGATCCGGAGTGGGCGCCGTTGTTTCCACCGTGTGGAACTCCATGGGGGGCACCGCCGTTCTGCGCGGCGGTCGCCCCGGAACCGGGCAGCCTGTCCACACCGTGCGCGGGGAGCCGCAGGGTGAACGTCGAGCCGGTGCCCGGGTGGCTCCACAGCTTGACCTCGCCGCCGTGGTTGGCCGCCACGTGCTTGACGATGGCCAGCCCCAGCCCGGTGCCGCCGGTCGCCCGGGAGCGCGCGGGATCCACCCGGAAGAACCGCTCGAACACCCGCTGCTGGTGCTCCGTCGCGATGCCGATGCCCCGGTCGGTGACCGCCACCTCCACCACGTCGTCCACCCGGCGGCGGCTGACCGACACGGCGGTGTTCGGCGGGGAGTAGGCGATGGCGTTGTCCAGCAGGTTGGACAGCGCGGTGACCAGCAAGGTCCGGTCACCGTCGACCGCCAGGCCGCTGGCCTCGTCCACGGTGATGCCGATGCCGGTGGACTCGGCCACCAGCCGGCACCTGGCCAGCGCCTCGGTGATCACCTCGTCCACCTCGACCACGGCCAGCTCGGGCAGCCGCTCCGCGCCGGTCAGCCGGGACAGCGCGATCAGCTCGGTGACCAGCGCGCCCAGCCGGGTGGCCTCGTTGAGGATCTTGGTGCTGAACCGGCGCACCTCGTCGGGGTCGTCGGCGGCGTCCAACACCGCTTCGGCAAGCAGCCCCACCGCGCCGACCGGGGTCTTGAGCTCGTGGCTGACGTTGGCCACGAAGTCCCGCCGGGTGGCCTCCAGGCGAACCATGTCCGAGGTGTCCTCGGCGTCCACCACGGCGAACCCGTCGCCCAGCGGGCGGACGTGGCCGAGCACCGCTTCAGGCTGGCGGCCCCGGTGCTCCAGCGGGGACAGGTCCACCTCCAGCGCGGCGCCGCTGCCGATGGCCTGCTCGGCCGCCTTCAGCGCCCGAGGATCCGCCCTGGCGACCCGGACCAGGCCCAGCTCGTTCGCCCTCGGGTTGTGCAGCACCACGTCGCCGTACCGGTTCAGCACGGCGACCCCGTTGCGTGAGGACTGCACCACGCGGTGCAACAGATCGGCGAAGGTCGGGCCAGCCGGACGGGCCGAGCGGCGGGCGGGCCGACGAGCCCACAGCGCCCCGGCGGTCAAGCCAACCAGAAGGGTGGCGACGGCCAGGGCGACGCTCGCCAGGGCGCTCACGACAGCATGGTAAGCGGCATCAGGGGGCCAATGACCAGCCTGAACCCCCGAGAGGTGACGTGTGTGACCCGTCTCCAAGCTAGATTTCCCGGCCCGTTCACGTCGTGTTCACCCAGTCGAGTGAACCGTTGCTGTGGGACTGGCCGCCGGTCTCCGGTCGTGGCCCCGGGTCTCTGACCGCGCCGGAGCTCACCGGCCCTGATTCGCCACCGCCTTGGCCGCGATCTCCGCCGCCTCCGGGTCCAGGAACTCCCCGTGCGGGACGAGCGGACGCAGCTGCTCGTCGAGTTGATAGCGCAGCGGGATCCCGGTCGGGATGTCCAGCCCGGCGATATCCGAGTCGGAGATCCCGTCCAGGTGCTTCACCAGTGCGCGCAGCGAGTTTCCGTGCGCGGCCAGTAGCACGGCGCGGCCGGCACGCAGATCGGGCACGACGGCGGTCTCCCAGTACGGCAGCATCCGGGCCACCACGTCCTTGAGGCATTCGGTCCTGGGCAGCGCATCGCCCAGTGCCGCGTAGCGCGGGTCGCCGTCCTGGGAGAACTCACTGCCCGGCTCGATGGGCGGCGGCGGGGTGTCGTACGAGCGGCGCCAGAGCATGAACTGCTCGTCGCCGAACGTCTCGCGCACCTGCTTCTTGTTCTTGCCCTGCAGCGCGCCGTAGTGCCGCTCGTTGAGCCGCCAATCCCGGCGCACGTCGATCCAGTGCCGGTCGCAGACATCCAGGGTCAGGTTCGCCGTGGAGATCGCCCGGCGCAGCAGTGAGGTGTGCACCACATCCGGCAGCACCTCGGCCTCGGCGAGCAGTTCGCCAGCCCGGCGGGCCTCCGCCTCACCCTTGGCGGACAACGCGACGTCCACCCACCCGGTGAACAGACCCTTCGCGTTCCACTCGCTCTCGCCGTGTCGCAGCAACACCAACTGGTACGGGGCGCTCATGCCGCCCAGCTTGCCAGAGCAACCCCCAGCCCGCGGCGCGTCTGCGCAAGCTCGCGAGGACCCGGCCACACAGAGCTAGCACCGGCGGCACAAACCGTGCAGGATCTGCGCCGGCCGCGGCGGGTCTGCGCGAGCTCCGAACTGATCTGTGTCGACCGCGGCGGGTCTGCGCAAGCTCGACTCAGCCGACCGCGGCGGGTCTGCGCAAGCTCGACTCAGCCGACCGCGGATGCCCCGGGCCGGCTTGCCGCCTGCCTCCCCACCGGCGCGGGCGTCGCGGCGGCCGCGTGCACGGCCGGCGCCACCGGATGCGGCGATTGCCCGGCCGCGGATGTGGCCGGGTGTGCGGCCGCCGCCGCAACGGGCTGCGTCGACGGGGTTGGTGGCGGTGCGACGGGGGCGGCGGTGGCGGAGGGGGCGCTGGGGCGGCCGGCGCGGGTGACCGAGGCTCGCTCGCAGCCGCAGCTCTCCCGATGTTCGATGGAGGCCGGGATGCGGACGGTTTGGGTGGGCAGGTCCGGGTCGGTCAGCCGGCGCAGCAGTAGCTGCACCGCGCGTGCGCCCATCGCGTGGCAGGGCTGCGCGGCGGCGGTCAGCCGGGGCCGGACCAGCGGGGAGAATTCGAAGTCGTCGAAGGCCACCACCGCCAGGTCCTTCGGTACCGCCACGCCCCGTTCCTCCAGCGCGGTCAGCGTGCCCACGGTCATCGCGTTGTTCGCGCTGAACAGGGCGGTTGGCGGGTCGGCCCGCTCCATCAGCCGGTGCGCGGCGCGTCGCCCGCCGTCCACAGTGGACTCTCCGGAGACGATCAGTGCGGGGTCCACGTCGACCCGGCGGCGCTGGTGGGCCCGCCGGTAGCCGACCTCCCGCTCCACCGTGGTGGACAGCCCGGGCAGCCCGGCGATCATGCCGACCCTCCGGTGCCCCAGGCTGAGCAGGTGCTCGACCAGCACGCAGGCTCCCGGCTCGTTCTCCACACCGACCTGGTCCACATCGCTGTCCACGATCCGGTCGACCAGCACGAACGGCACCCGGCGCTCGCGCAGCAGAGGCCAGGTGCGCCGCGTCCAGCCCGCCGTCGGGGCCATCACCAGCGCCTCGATCCGGTGCTTGAGCAGGCTGGCCACCGCGCGCCGCTCGGTCTCCGGGTCGTCGTGGGTGTCGGCCAGCACCAGCACCCGGCCGGCCCGGGAGAGCTCCCGCTCCACACCCTGCACCAGGTCGGAGAAGTACGGGTTGGACACCCCGGAGAGGGTGAGGCCGACGGCCGTGAGGTTGCGCGGCGCGTGCCCGGGGCGGGTGATGCGGCGGCGATAGCCCAGTTCCACCGCCGCCCGCTCCACCCGCCGCCGAGTGTCCGCGGCAACCGTGCGGGTGCCGTTGAGCACGTGTGACACCGTGGTCGTCGAGCAACCCGCCGCCTTTGCGACATCGCTCATGGTGGCCATGCCCATCCACCTCCCAGCTCCCGGGTGCTCGACCCTGGCGGCGTCACCCTACTGAGATGTGTCGCACATCGGGAGCCCGCTGCGCCGGCGAAGCGTTCACATCAGCCGGTTATCACGCAGCCCTCCGCTCCACGCACCTCGATCCGCTGGCCATCCTGAATGCGCTGAGTGGCCGCCGGGACCCCCACCACGGCCGGGATGCCGTACTCGCGGGCCACCACCGCCCCGTGCGAGTTCGCCCCGCCCATCTCCATGACCAGCCCTCCGGCGGTGAGGAACAGCGGGGTCCAGCCGGGGTCGGTGGAGGGGGCGACCAGGATCTCCCCCGGCGCCAGGTGTGCGCCCACCGGATCCAGCACCACCCTGGCGATACCGGTGACGTTCCCGGCCGAGGCGGGCACGCCGACCAGCCGGTCGTCGGCCGCGTCGGCGCCGGCGGCCTGGGTGGACACCGCTTCCGGTTCGGTGCCGTCGGAGAGCAGCACCCTGGGGATCTGCCGGCGACGCATCTCCCGCTCGTAGTCGGCGCGCCGGCCGGCGACCAGCTCCCGCAGATCCGCGCCGCGCAGCCCCCGCCGCAGCTCGGCCAGGTCCACGAAGAAGACGTCCTCGACGACGGTCAACCGGCCGGCCTCGGCCAACTCGGTACCCAGCACGGCCAGCTGGGCGCGCACCTTGCCCAGCGCGACCACCAGGTAGTACTTCGGCTCCTCGCGCATGCCGGCCAGCGCGCGAGCCCGGCCCAGCGCCATGGCGACCACCCGGCCGCGCACCCGGCCGCGCCGGCGCGCCGCGGCCACGAGCTCGCGGACCTGGTCCTCGGCGCCGGCCACCGCCTTGGCGAACTGGGCGTCCGGCGCCACCGACCGGTCGTCCAACCGCAGGTAGTTGATCAGCACGCCGAACAGGTGCGTCGGGTCGTCGGACCACCGCGGCAGGCCCAGGTCGATCTCGGCGACCGCCCGGTGCCCGTACTGGCCCAGGAAGCTCGCCATGCCCTCCTGGGCGACCGAGGGCAGCGCGCCGCGCAGGTAGCGGGCGGCCAGCTCGCCGGCCGGAGCCGAGTTCAGCGCGGCCGCCGATTCAGCGTCGGCCTTGATCCGGCTGGCCAGCTGCCACAGCGCCATGTCCATCTCGGTGGTCACGTTGTGCGGCAGCCCGCGCAGCACCACCTGCAGCTCGCCGCCACGAAGGCCGTGGCGCAGCAGCCGGGCGGCCAACCCGAGCATCAGGAATCCGGCCGCCGGGGCGGGCATCAGGCTGGGCATGGTCGGGGCGATCACCTCGCGCAGCGACCGCTCCACGTGGTCCAGCCGCTGCTCGGAGGTGACTCCGGCGGGTACCGCGAGCTTGCGCTCCAGCCGGTCCGCGACCTGCCGCGCCTGGGCTTCGGCCACGGACGGCCGGATCATCGCGTGCAGTGCCCTGGGCGGTATCCGCAGCCGCCACTGCACCTTGGCCACCCTGGCCAGCAGCGGCAGCGGAGACTGCTTGCGCACCGCGAACCGGGGGTCCTCGCCCAGCTTGGCCAGCACCTCAGCGGCGCGCGCCTCCATCACGCCGAACATCTTCAGCATGATCTTGCGACCCACCGGGTGCCGCAGCGCGGGGGTGATGTTGAGGAACGCGCGCTGGCCGGCCACCTTCAGCCCGCCCGGCCCGACCACTCCCTGGGGCGCCGGGACCCCGAACAGGTCGGCGACCCCGGACCCGAGCAGCCGGAACGAGGCCAGCCCCATCGGCGTGATCGGCCGGATCAGCCCCTGTGCCAGCGTCATGCAGAAGTAGGCCGCCGAGCCATCTCCGGCCGGGCCGGGATCGGTGGGCAGCGGAAACAGCGTGGTGATCGGCCGAGCCTGGGTCAGCCACATCGCGGCGGACTCGTCCAGCGCCCACTCGCAGTCCTGCGGTGAGCCGTAGTGGTCCTCCACCCGGCGGCCCAGCGTGGCCAGCTCGGTCAGTTGCTCGTCGGTCAGGCAGGCCGTCGGCTCCGCCTCGGCCGGGCGCTCCCGCTGGATGGTGCCGCCGCCGGCCACCGACAGGATCTCCACCCGCTTGTCGCCGAGCCGACGCTCCCGCACCGGGCCGCCGTCCAGCCCGAGCACGAACCGGTCCGGGTTCACCGCGCCGGACACCACCGCCTCGCCGAGGCCGGGGCTGGCGTCGATGACGGCCTCCCTGCGCCGCCCGGTCACCGGGTTGGCGGTGAACATCACCCCGCTCACCTGTGAGTTGACCATCCGTTGCACCACAGCGGCGAGCGCCACCTCGCGGTGCGGGATGCCGTTGGTGGTCCGGTAGCTCACTGCCCGGTCGGTCCACAGGGACGCCCAGCAGCGCCGCACCGCGTCCAGCACGGCGTCCACCCCGACCACGTTGAGGTAGGTGTCCTGCTGACCTGCGAAGCTGGCGAACGGCAGGTCCTCGGCGGTGGCCGAGGAGCGCACCGCCACCGGGACCTCTTCCCCGTCCTCCGAGGCGAGTGCCCGGTAGGCCTTGATCACCTCGGCCTCGATGTCCTCGGGCACCGGGGCGGCGGCGACCGCGGCCCTGGCCTTGCCCGCCAGGTTGGCCAGCTCGGCTTGGTCCCCGCCGGTTCGGCCGGCCGACTGCTCGAGCTGCTCGAGCACCGCGTCGAGCCCAGCGCCCTCGGCGACTCGGCGGTATGCGCCGACGGTGAGACAGAACCCTCCTGGCACCGGAAGCCCGGCCTGGGTGAGCTCGCCGAGGTTGGCCGCCTTGCCGCCGACCAACGGAACCATCGACGCGTCGATGGCACCGAAGTCCAGCACCAGCGCATCCATCGTGTGACCTCCGGGTGAACCTGGGATGGCTTAAATTCAACGCCCGGTGAAAGTAGCACGGGCGGCCGCCAGGGCCTCCCTGCTTATCGCCGCACAGCGCCGCCGCCCAGCGGATACACCCGTTCGAGCAGGGGAATCGACCGAGCAAGGCAGACTGGCCAAACGGGGCTGGCCGTGGGCCAGCCGATGGAAGGAGATAACAAGCATGGTGTGGGTACTGCTGGCGGGCGCGATCCTGAGCGAGGTGGCCGCGACGATCTCGCTGCGGCTCTCCGAGGGGTTCACCAAAGCGGTGCCGAGCACGATCGTGGTGGTCGGCTATCTGGTGTCGTTCGTGCTGCTGTCCCAGGTGCTGAAGCGTGGAATGGCGGTCGGCGTGGCGTACGGGATCTGGGCGGCGGTCGGGGTGTCGCTGGTCGCGCTGATCGGCGCGGCGTTCCTGGGCGAGACGCTGACCTGGGTGCAGGTGGGCGGCCTGGCGTTGGTGATCATCGGGGTGGTGGCCGTGCAGTCCGGCGCGCACACCGCCTGATCCTGGCTGTCGGCCTGGCCACGCAACGGCGGATGAGACTCGTGCGCCCCGGGCCGTTCCTGCCGGCCCGGGGCACCCGGTTGGGGAGCGGACAAGCCGCGGGGCGCAGTCGAACGGGCGCCCACTGCACCCAACGATCCGTTCCGCCGGAGGTCACGCCGGGTAACCGGGCAGATACCACCTCGGAGTCCACCTGAATAGTCCAGCACCCGGCTCTTGATTCCCTATCGGACCGCTGCCAGGGTTACTTTTCTCCTGGCGGCAGGCCCTGTGCGCCGCCGTCGGGGGAGTTCGCGGTCACTCCCCCGTGGGCCGCGCACATCCGCCCGGGATTCCTCGTTCCCCCATGACGAGGAGGCCGGGGCGAGCGGTTGAAAGCGGAGTGACCCAGGTACGTGACTCCCCCTCATAGGCTTGGGTCACTCCGCCCCCGACCACCGGTCCCGGTCGGTCAGGCGCCGTCCGCCGGCGGCGCGACGCTGGCCGGGCGGCGCCGATGCAGCATCCGGCGGCCGGCCAGCCCGAGCGCCGCCAGCAATGCAAGCAGCAGCGCGAACGGCAGGACCGCACCGATCACCGTCAGCAGCGTGCCGCCGGCGGCCAGGAAGGCCAGCCAGCCCGCGCCCAATCCGGCCAGGAACCCGCCGGCCGCCGGCGGCGGAGCTGCCGGTGTCGGGGTCAGCCGCACGGTCAAGGTGGACAGGGCGACCTGGTTGCTCAGCGCGGCCGTCCGCTTCGACAGCGACTCCAGCGGCCTCTCGCTGGGTCAACTCGGACTCGATCATGACGACGTCGCCCACCGTGCTGGCCTTGTCCAACAGCGCGCGGACCCGCGCCACGCTGGCTCGCGCGGTAGCGAGCCGACCATCCAGGTCGGCGACCTGACCGGTCACGTCGGCGGCCTGCTCGGAGCGGGCGGTGACTCGACCGGCGCCGCCGAGCTGCCCCATGACCTCGTCCAGCCGGGGCGCCGGCACGCGCAGGGCGAAACTCGCCGACTTGTCCACCGACTGCTCGCTGGCCACAAAGCCGCCCGCCCCGCCCGCGATCGCGCGCACCCGACCGGAGACCTCGGGTACGTCGTCCACGGTGAGCTCCAGCCGGGCGGTACGCACCACCGCGCGGTCCGTCGCGCCGCCGAACGGGTCCGCCGGTGAGCCGCTGCCCCCGTCACCGGGCGGCGCGATCTGTTTGTCCTGGCCGGCGGGAGTGGGTGCGGGAGCGGCCAGCTCTGGCCCGTACCGCGCCGCCCCGGAGCCGCCCCCTGGCGCCGACTCAGTCCCCGGCGCTGGGTCGGCGTCCGGCTCGGGGACTGACTCGAACCGGCCCGGTATGCCGTCCCCGGCGGCGACCGCCGGAGCACTCGCCGCCGACCCGGTCACCGTGGCTACCGCCGCCATCCAGGTCACCGCCAGTGCGGCGATCAACGCGACCCCGACCAGCATCATCCGGCCGCCTCTGGGCAGCGCATTGACCAACTCGCCGGCTCGCCGCGACCACCTCATGTCCGCCCCTCCTCGCCGAGCCCACAGCTGAGCTCACCGCCACCAGGACGGAGGAAGAGCCCGCTCGGGTTGGCCGGCCGAGGTCACAAGTCGGACACGGCGGTCAGAACGATACGCAGGTGCCTTCCTGCTCGTCCGCGCGCAGCACCGACTCCTGATTGAACTTCTGCTCGTACGAGACGCGGATCTCGTCCACCTTCTTGCTGTCCTCCACGCCCTCCTTGCGGGGGTAGAAGAGGATCACCACCATGCTGCGCTCCTGAACCAACCTGCCATCCGAGCCACGGAACTGGCCGGAGCCGGGCAGCAGGGTCAGCCCGTCCGGGAACCTGGGGGTGATCTCGGCGTCCAGGAAGGCGTCGAACTCCTGGTCGCTGACCGGCGACGCGCCCTTGCGGGAGGTGCCGAAGTACAGCTCGGTGCGGGCGTAGGGCTCGCAACCCGGCGCAGCCGGCCGGGACGCCACCGGGCTCGGCGGGGACGCGGCGGGAGCCGCGGGCGGGCTGCCCGCTCCGAATGCGCCGCCCGAGCCCGATCCGGACGCGGCGCACGCGCTGAGCGCGACGGCGGCGACGCCGAGCAAGGCGACCCGCCCGACCCGGGCGGTCAGCGATCGGCCCGGTGACCGAGAAGGCGCCGAACGGACGTGGGGTACTGCGGTCATCGGTGGTCTCCTACCGGGGACGGCAGGCGGGGCCGGGGAGCGGGCCGACCGGCCGCCTGGGTGATCATGGAGGCGTGGCCGGGCCAGCGTAGCCAGCCCGCCGACGAATCATGACCTGGTTAAACCGCGCGCCGGGCCGAGCGGACCGGCCTTCAGTTCTCCGCGATGAGCCCTTCGAAGGCGCGCAGGTTGGCCAGCGACTCGCCCCGGTCCACCCGCCAAGCCCATTCCCGCCGGATGGAGCTGGCGAAACCCAGCTTGAGCAGGGTGTTGAAGTCCCCGTCCGCCGCCTCGAGCACCTGGCCGAGCAGCCGGTCGATCTCATCCGCGGTGACCGCGTGCAGGCCGATCCGGCCGACCAGGTGGATGTCCCCGACCGCGTCCAGCGCGTAGTGCACGCCGTACAGCTTGGCGTTGCGGCGCAGCAGGAAGTGGTAGACCTCTCGATGGCCTTCGTCGGGACGGCGACAGACGAACGCGCCGACCAGCAGCGCGTGCTCGCTGACCAGCAGCCAGGTCGGCGTCTGCAACCGGGCGGTGCCGGGCAGGGTGGCCAGGAACCGGCCGTCCCCATGCATGGTGAAGCTGAGCTCACTATCCCGCAGCGCCTCGGTGATCACCTTCTCCGGGCCGGAGACCTCGCTCGGTGCCGGCGGCTCGCTCATCCGGCCAGGCCCGCCTGGACGCCGAACCTGGCGCGGAACTGGGCGGCCGCGTCCGCGTAGGTGGCCAGCAGGGCGTCCGTGGTGCGGTCCCAGGAGAACCGCTCGGCGTGCTGCGCCGCCCCGGTGGACAGCTTCTCCCGGTATCCCGGCCGCAGCGCCACCGAGGCCAGCGCGCCGGCCCAGTCCACCGCGCCGTGCCCGGGCACCAGCAGGCCGGACCGACCATCCGCGACCGCCACCGGCAGCCCGCCGACCGCCGCCGCCACCACCGGCGTCCCGCAGGCCTGCGCCTCCAGTGCGACCAGCCCGAACGACTCGTTGTGGCTGGGCACCGCCACCACGTCGGCGGCGCGGTAGACGGCCACCAGGTCGTCGCGGGACCGCGGCGGCAGGAAGCGCACCACGTCGGTGATACCGAGGGCGGCGGCCAACCGGTGCAGCGCGGTCGGTTCGGCCAGTCCCGAGCCGGAGGGACCGCCGACGATCAGCACGATCAATCGCTGGCGCAGCGCCCGCTCCGCCCGGGGTCCGTCCGCCCTGGCCTGGGTGAGCAGCTCGGCCGCCGCGCGGAGCAGCACGTCCGGGGCCTTGAGCGGCTGGATGCGCCCGACGAAGGCGAGCACCACGGCGTTTGCCGGGAGGTTCAACGCGGCGCGGGCGGCGTACCGGTCGCCCGGGGTGTAGCGGCGCAGGTCGACCCCCGGCGGGATGGTTACCGTCCGCTCCCGGTCAGCGCTGTACAACTCGACCAGCTGGGCGGACTCCGCCTCGGTGTTGCCGACCAGCCGGTCCGCCTCGGCGACCACCTGCTCCTCGCCGATGATCCGCGATCTGGGCTCAGGGGTGTCCCCGTCGGCCAGCGCGGCGTTCTTCACCTTGGCCAGCGTGTGCGCGCTGTGCACCAGCGGCACCCGCCAGCGGTCCCTGGCCAACCAGCCGGCCTGCCCGGACAACCAGTAGTGCGAGTGCACCACGTCGTAGTGGCCCGGCTCGTAGCGCGCTTCGGCCCGCAGCACGCCGGCGGTGAAGGCACACAGCTGGCTGGGCAGCTCGGCCTTGCCCAGGCCCTCGAAGGGGCCGGCAACCACGTGCCGCACCTGCACCCCGGGAGCCAGCTCGACGGTCGGCGGCTGGTCCGACGAGGTGGCCCTGGTGAAGATCTCCACCGCCACCCCGCGCTGCGCCATCCGCACCGCGGTCTGCTCGATGTAGACGTTCATCCCGCCGGCGTCACCGGTGCCGGGTTGCTCCAGCGGGGAGGTGTGCAGCGACAGCACGCACACCCGCCTGGGCCGCGGCAAGACTCCAGGCATGACTCCAGGCACGACTCCAGTCACCACACCTGTCACGGCGCGGCCGATGCGCTGACCCCTCACGGGCCCCTTGATAGCACGCCTCAGCACCGAACACCCACCCGCAAGAGGTGGCCTACCCTGGGATCTCGTGACTAGCAGCACTGATCGTCCCGTCGCGGTGGTAACCGGCTCCAGCTCCGGCATCGGCGCGGCCACCGCCCGCGAGCTGGCCAGACAGGGTTTCCATGTGGTGCTGGGTGCCCGGCGCACCGAGCTCACCAAGGAGCTCGCCACCGAGCTGGACGGGACCGCGCTGCCACTGGATGTGACCGATATCGACTCGGTAGCCGCGTTCGCCTCAGCCATCCCGACGGCCCGGGTGCTGGTGAACAACGCTGGCGGGGCCAAGGGCATGGCGCCGGTGGCCGAGGCCGACGAAGAGCAGTGGCGCTGGATGTGGGAGACCAACGTGCTCGGCACGCTGCGGATCACCAAGGCGTTGCTGCCGGCGCTGATCGGCTCCGGCGACGGGCACATCGTCACGGTGACCTCGGTGGCGGCGCTCGAGACCTACGACAACGGATCCGGGTACACCTCGGCCAAGCACGCCCAGGCGGCGGTGCACCGCACGCTGCGCGGCGAGCTGCTCGGCCAGCCGGTGCGGCTCACCGAGATCGCCCCTGGCCTGGTGGAGACCGAGTTCTCCCTGGTCCGCTTCGACGGCGACCAGGACCGGGCCGACCAGGTCTACGCCGGGCTGACCCCGCTCACCGCCGAGGACGTGGCGGACGTGATCGGCTTCGCGGTCAGCCGCCCCTCCCACGTGAACCTGGACACCATCGTGCTCAAACCCCGCGACCAGGCCTCCGCCACCCGCGCTTTCCGCAAGTCATAGGTCGTGAGTGGCGATGGTGG
>DASWST010000260.1:0-45581 GCA_036402515.1 Pseudonocardia sp. | reverse complement strand
GGTCATGATCGTCAACGCGATCACCCGGGGCAGGATGATGGTCCGGATCGGGTCGACGCCCAGCACCTCCATGGCGTCGAATTCCTCCCGGATGCGCCGCGCGCCGAGGTCCGCCGTGATCGCCGTGCCCATCACACCGGCGACCACCATGGCGTTGATCCACGGAGCAAACTCACGAACGCTGGCCATCAGGAAGAACGAACCCAGCCGCTCGGGGATCCCGAACAGCAGGAAGATGTTGCCGCCCTGCAAACCCGGCGCGCCGAAGCCGAACGCCGTGCAGGAAATGATCATTGGCAACCAACAGAGCTTGAGAGTGTCGAACATCTGCTCGCGCACGTCGCCCCAGTAACCGAGCGGGTTGGTGACCGCGCTCTTCAGCACCGCGATCAACAGCTCGAGCATCTCGCCAGCCTGCTGGAGGGGCCGAGTGGCCGCGCCTCGAGCAGTACGCAGCCCCTTGCCGAACCTCGGCCCAGGAACTGCCCTGGTATTCCCTGGTGGAGCCGCGCTTTGCACCGTACTGCTCATCTGTCTCCCCTTTCCGGAGGATATGAGCGGATAGGACAGTTGAACGGTAAGCCCGCTGGGGCCAGCGGGACCGCTGTTTCCCCTGTTCGTGGCGGCGAGCGGGCACCAACGGTCTATCGGCGGCTCCGGCGGATTACCCGGGCGTCGAGCGGTGTTGCCACCTGAGATGTCCGCGGCTACCCAGGGCACAGCGGACGGCGACGAAGGGCGGCCCCACGATGGCAGCGAGCGGCACACTCCCCCGGACCGCGACGCAATACGTGCTGGCCGAGCCGGTGGTGGGGCCGCTGCGCACCGAGCATTTCCGCCGCGAGGTGGTGCCGCTGCCAGCCCCGGAGCCTGGCCAGGTCCTGGTCGGCAACCATTTTGTGGCCGTCGACCCGGTGATCCGCAGCCGGATGGACCACAGCGCCGCGCCCGGCTGGGCCTACCGCCCCGGCGACACGATCGGCGCTGTCGCGGTCGGCGTGGTCCTGGCCTCCTCGGCGCCGGACGTGCCGGTCGGCGCGCGGGTGCTCGGCTTCCTCGGGTTCCGCGACTACGCCACCGTGGCGGCCGCCGAGGTCGAGGTGATCGACCCGCTGCTCGGCGACTGGCCGATCGAGTATGGGCTCACCGCGCTGGGCAACCCGGGGCTCACCGCCTGGGTGGGGGTCTCCACGATCGGCCAGGTTGCCGAGGGCGAGACGGTGTTCGTCTCCGGCGCGGCGGGCGGGATCGGCTCGCTGGCCGGCCAGATCGCCCGGCTGCGCGGCGCCAGGGTGATCGGCAGCGCGGGCACCGACGCCAAGGTTCGCTGGCTCACCGAGGAGGTCGGCTTCGACGCCGCCTTCAACTACCGGGAGGGCAGCCCGGACACGGCACTGAGCCGGCTCGCCCCGGACGGCATCGACGTCTACTTCGACAACACCGGCGGCCCGCAGCTGGAGGCCGCCCTGCGCCACCTGCGCCGCCTGGGGCGGGCGGTGCTGTGCGGCGCGGTGTCCGGGTACGACAACGGCGGCAGCCCACTGCACATCGCCAACGTGTCCGACCTGGTCCGCGGCGGCCTCACCATTCGCGGGTACGTGGGCACCGACCACCGGGACACCTGGCCGAGCGCCACCGCGCAACTGCAGGACTGGCTGCGCCGCGATCTGCTGCGCGCCCGCTACACCGTGCTGGACGGGCTCGACCGCGTCCCCGAGGCACTCGGCCAGATCCTGCGCCCCGGCTCCAGCCACACCGGCAAGTTGCTGGTGGATGTGCGGCCGAGCGGCGCGGATCACGAGTCGTAGTCGACCGCTTCGCTGAGCCGAGGGTCGGTGTGCAGTTCCCAGTACCGGTCGCGGATCTTCGAGGTGACCGGCCCGGGCGCACCCGTTCCGACCGCCGCGCCGTCCAGGTGCGCCACCGGCATCACACCCCCCGCGGTGCTGGTGAGGAAGATTTCCGAGGCCCGGTAGAGCGCGCTGACCGGGAGATCCTCCACCCGCATGTCGACGCCGGACTCCTCGGCGATCTCGATGGCCGTCTTGCGGGTGATGCCGTGCAGCACGCCGCGCGCGGGCGTGCGCAGGACGCCGTCCACCAGGGCGAAGACATTGAAGCCGGGGCCCTCGGTGACCAGCCCGTCCCCGTCCGGCAGGATCGGCAGCAAGCTGTCCCGGTCGTAGGCTTCGAACAGCCCCCGGACCAGGTCGCCCCAGTGGAAGTTCTTCACCGTGGGATCCACCGACCCGGGCGGGATCCGCCGGGTGTCCCGCGCGACGATCACGTCGGTGCCGCGCTCCTGCAGCTCCGGGCGCACGATCCACACGTAGGGGATCGCGTAGGCGTAGAGCCGCGCCGACAATTTCCGGGGATCGCGCTCCCCCTGGCCGGGCACCCCACGGGTGACCACCACCTCCACGTACGCGTCCCGAAGGCCGGAGCGGCAGACCGTCTCGATCATGATGGCCCGAATTTCTTCCCGCGAGCGGGGCGGGGTGAGCCGGAGGCGCTGGCACCCGGCCAGCAGCCGGTCCAGATGGTCCTCCAGCCGGAAGAACCGCCCCTGCCACACGCCGACGACGTCGTAGGTCAGGTCCGAGCGCACGAACCCGGTGTCCAGGATCGGGACCCGAGCCTCGCGGATCGGTACATACTGCCCCTCGATCCAGGCGCAGCCTTCGGCGAACGGGTCGGTTGTCGGGTCGGTCATCCTGGGGCTCCCCTTTCGGTTCCGCTACCTGCCGATCCTGCCCGGAGCTAGGCCGCACCACTACTCGGTTGGGCCTGTGGCCAGCGGATCCCCGCGCGAAGAGGTGTTGGATGTTGTGTAGTGGGAACACCGAGGTATGCCTGCAAGTGAAGAAATGCCCAGCACAATCCGGCGCTCGAACAAGAAGGCCCAGCGCACCTGGGCCAAGGCGCACGACTCGGCGGTGGAGACCTACGGCGAGGGAGAACGGTCGCACCGCACCGCGTTCTCCGCGCTGAAACACACCCATGAGAAGGTCGGCGACCACTGGGAGCCCAAGGAGAAGGCCGGGCCCTCGGACCGCCAGGCCGAGGGCGGCGCCTCCAGCCGACGCGGTCCCACCAAGGGCGGGGTGGACGCCAACGCCAGCAAGGACCACCTGCTGAAGGTGGCCCGCAAGCTGGACATCCGCGGCCGCTCGTCGATGAAGAAGAACGAGCTGGTCGACGCGATCCAGAAGGCCAACAACCGGGACAGCCGCAAGGCCCGGAGCAAGTCCTGATCGAACCGCGGTCGGGTGAGCCGGGCACCGCCTCGGCCCGAGCGAACTCCGGTGGTGTGGCGCCCGGTGCACGATGGGCGCCATGCGGTTGTTCGTCGCGCTGATCCCGTCAGCGGCTGCGGTCCGGGAGCTGAGCACGGCGACCATGCCGTTGCGCTGCCCGGACCCATCGCGCGGCGCGGAGCCGCCCGCACTGCGCTGGACCCGGCCGGAGCAATGGCATCTCACCTTGGCCTTCCTGGGCGAGGTCGACGACGAGTCGGGGGCCGAATTGGCGCGGCGGCTGGCTCGGGCCGCCGCCAGAGCGAATCCGTTGGCGCTCTCGTTGGGTTCGGCGGGCCGATTCGGCAATCGCGTCCTGTGGACCCGGGTACGCGGCGACACCGAGGCGCTGCGCCGGCTCGCCGAGGCGGTACGGGCCGCCGCACGCCGGGCCCGGCTACCCGTCGAGGACCGGCCCTACCGGCCGCACCTCACCCTGGCCCGCGCGCGCACCGAGGTCGACCTGCGCCCCATCGTGGCGTCCCTGGCCGAATTCGCCAGCTCGACGTGGACCGCCGAGCGCCTGCACCTGGTGCGCAGCGAGCTCGGCGCCGGCCCGGACGGCACCGCCCGGTACGTCTCGCAAGCCTCCTGGCCACTCGGCCGGACCCTGGGCGGTCACGGAGATCCGCCGCACGACCTGGACTGAGCACACATCGCCCTGTGAGCGGTTGAGTCAAACCCCCCGGCCGACGCCGCCGCCTCGGCTGTCAGAACGTGAGGCGGCCCCGCACGCTGTCCGCGAAGATCCGGTAGGTCTTACCCACCCGAACATGCTCGAGCTCCCCGGCGTGGACCATCCGGTAAATGGTCATCTTTGACACCCGGAAGATGGCAGACACCTCGGACACGCTCAACAGCTCCGCATGCACGGGGGGGCCGAGTTCAGAAACCTGCTGGGCCATTCCCATGCCATACAGTATCCCGGCGACGATGATCAACTTCCAGTGCAAGTTGGATAAAAAGTACACTCAATCCCTTAACGGTCGGAGGTTGGCCCACGCCGAGGCAGGCGCGGTCACCCTCCGTACCGCGCCGCGCTACCCGCCGTCGTGAGACTGCCCCGGTGAGGGCAAGGGGTCAGTCGGCGCTCTCCCGGTCTTCCAGGCCTACCGCATCGCGCAGTTCCAGCATCTCGTTCCGCAGCTCGCGGCGCTCGTCGCGATCGGCCATGTGGTCCATCAGGTCGGCCAGGCCGTCGGCGATCGCGTTGAGCTTGTGTTGGACCGCGTCGTCGGCGCGCTTCTGGGTGTTCTGCAGCAGCGCGACCAGCAGGAACGTGACGATCGTAGTCACCGTATTGATGATCAGCTGCCAGGTGTCCAACGTCCTGAGCAGGAAGTAGGACGGCGCCCAGAGCAGCACCAGCAGCACGCACACCACGAAGAACCAGGGACGGGAGACGAACTCGCTGGCGTGCGTGGCGAACCGATCAAAAATCGACAGTCGCCCGGTGACTTCGGACGGCATGGTCGGGTCGTGATGCGGGGTGGAGCGGCCTGACGTGGACCGGTCCCGCTGGCTGAGAGACATGGCTACCTCCTGGCCGAGGTTTTCGGCACAGCAAAGCAGTACCCCGCACCCGCGTGGATCAATCCAAACTGCTGGTCAGAGGCGTTGCGTGGCGGCCTTCAGGGCGGCCATCGAGGCGGCCGGCGAGCCCAGGGTGTCCAGGCCGAACAACGCGGCGCCGACCACCGGGTTGACGTCCACCACCCGCACCACCGCCCTGGGCGCCACCTTCAGGCACCGGCGCTCGATATCCCCGATCACTACCGCTCCCACCCCGGTCAGCACACCACCGCCGAGGATCACCTCGGGCGCGGACGTGGTGAGCTCCAGCCGACGCAGGATCACCGCCACCAGCGTGCCCACCTCCTCGGCGAACCGGGTGACCACCTCCTGCGCGACCTGGTCCCCGGCGGCGGCCACCCGGAACAGCAGCGGGCACAGCCCGTGGATCGACGACCGTTCGATCTCCCCGAAGTGCAGCCGCTGGATGACCTCGAACAGCGTCTCGGCGCCGAAATGGTCGGCCACCGCCGCGCGCAACGCGGTACCCGGCCCCCGCCCGTCCTCGGCGCGGGCCGCCCACCACAGCGCTTCCTCGCCGAGCCGGAAGCCCCCGCCCCAGTCGCCGGAAATCCTGCCCAGCGCCGGGAACCGGTGGATTTTCCCGTCCGGGCCGACCCCCGCGCCGTTGATCCCCGCGCCGCACACCACCGCGACGCCGGTGCCGTCCGAGCTGCCCGCGCGGAGCAGCGCCAGGGTGTCGTTGCCGACGGTCAGTGTGTCACTCCAGCCGCGCGCGACCAGGGCCGCGTACAGCGCCTCCTCCTCGCGCGGGAAGTCCAGACCGGCCAGGTACGCCGAGGTGTGCACGGCGAACGGCTTCGCCCACGGCGCGGGAGGGCCCGGCAGCGCCTGCAGCACCAGCTCCTCGAGCGCGGCCACACACGCGGCCACCCCGACGTTCTGCGGCGAGGCGCCCGGGCCCCGGGACTGGCCGAGCACCTGGCCGCTCCGGGACACCACCAGTACTTCGGTCTTGCTGTTGCCGCCGTCGATGGCAATCACGTCCGGCACGTCGGGCACGTCTGGCACGTCCGGCATGTCGGGCACGTCCGGCACGTCGAGCGCGGCGATCATGTCCGGCAGGTCCGGCACCGGCATCATCCGCGGGCCCAGGGCAGGAACTGCCGGTTGATCCGCACCAGGTCGTCCGCCAGCCGGTCCGCCTTGGCGTACTGGCCGACCAGCGGATGCGCGAGCAGCGCGTCGGCCACCCGGTCCCGCCCACCGCGGCGCGCCGCCTCCAGCGCCAGCTGTTCGTACCCGGTCACCGCCGCGATGAGCCCGGCGTAGGGCGGTTCCACCGGTTGCTGCGGGATCGGCGTGGCCCCGTCGGCGTCGACCAGGCACGGCGCCTCGATGACGGCGTCCTCCGGGAGGAACGGGAACGTGGTGCCGTTGCGCACGTTGACCACGTGTTCCTCGGCCGGGCCGGCCGCGGTCAGCGCGTGCACCAGTTGCACCGCGGCCTCCGAGTAGTAGGCGCCGCCGCGTTTGGTCAGCTGCTCCGGCTTGGTCATCTGCTCCGGGTCGAGGTAGACCTTGAGCAGCTCCTCCTCCACGTCGCTGACCACGTCGGCGCGCGGCGGCTCGGTGCGCTGGCGGGCCAGCTGCTCGTCGTGCGCGTAGTAGTACTTCAGGTAGTACGAGGGCACCACGTTCCGCCGGCGCATCCACGCCACCGGCGCGCCGACCTGCTCGCCGAGGAACTCCGCGTGGCGGGCGAGCAGTTCCGGCAGCCGGTCCACGCCGTCCACCAGCACACCGCGCTCCCAGCTCAGGTGGTTCAGCCCGGTGTGCACCAGGCGCACGTCGTCCACCCGTGCGTCGAGCAGCCCGGCGAACGTGCGCTGCAGGTTGATCGCCACGTTGCACAGCCCGACGGCGCGGTGCCCTTCGCCCAGTAGCGCCCTGGTCACGATGCCGACCGGGTTGGTGAAGTTGACGATCCAGGTGTGCTCGCCGGCCACCTTGCGCACCCGGTCGGCGATGTCCAGCACCACCGGGACGGTGCGCAGCGCCTTGGCCAGCCCGCCGGCGCCGGTGGTCTCCTGCCCGAGGCAGCCACAGACGTGCGGAAACGTCTCGTCGGAGCGCCGCGCCCGCTGGCCGCCGACCCGGAGCTGGATCAGCACCGCGGCCGCGCCGTCCACACCCTCCTCGAGGTCGGCGGTGGTGTGCACCCGAGCGGGATGGCCGGCGTGCTCGAGCAGCCGCTGGCTGAACGAGCCGACCGTCTCGACCCGGTACGCGTCCGGGTCGACCAGCACGATCTCCTCCACATCCAGGGTGGATCGGCGCCCGGCGATCCCGTCGATCAACTCCGGCGTATAGGTGGACCCACCGCCGACGACGGCCAGCTTCATCCCTTGACTCCCGTGAACGTGATGCCTCTGACGAATGTTCTCTGCGCGACGACAAAAAGCACGATCACCGGCGCCATGATCAACGCGGTGGCCGCCATGGTCAGGTTCCACTCCACGTGGTGCATACCGCGGAACGACGCGATGGCCAGGGACAGCGGCCAGTGATCCTGGTTCTCCCCGGTGTAGAGCAGTGGGCCGAAATAGTCGTTCCAGGTGAACAGGAAGCAGAACATCGCGGTGGCGGCGATTCCCGGCTTGGCCATCGGCAGCAGCACCCGGACCATCGCCTGGAATTCGTTGCAGCCGTCGATCTTCGCTGCTTCGAGATAGTCCCTGGGGATGGTCAGGAAGAACTGCCGCAGCAGGAAGATCGAGAACGCGTCGAAGAAGAAGTAGGGGGCGATCAGCGGCACCAGGGTGCCGGTCAGGCCGAGCCGTACCCACAGGTCGTAGAGCGGCACCACGGTCACCTGCGGCGGCAGCATCATCGCGGCCACGGTGAGCATGAAGAACAGGTTCTGCCCGCGCCAGCGCAGCCGGCACAGCGCGTACGCCGCCGGGATCGCCGAGAGCAGCGCACCGACCGTGGCCAGCGTCGAGTAGATCATGCTGTTGGTGAAGTACTCCAGCAGTGGCGCCCGGTCGAACACCGCGACGAAGTTCTCGAAGTGCCACTCGGTCGGCCACAGGCTCGCGGACATCGCCTGATCGCTCTTCATCACAGCGGTGAGCAGCACGAACAGCATCGGCAGGGTGAACACGATGCCGAGCGCGAGCCCGATGGCGTGCGTCGCGACCCAGTGCAGCCGCCGGTTCCAGGACTGCCGGACCCGCAGCCGAGGCGGCACGGAGGCCGGCCGGTGCGTGGTCACCTCGGACAGCGTGGTCATGTCGTCTCCTCCTGGTGGGAGGACCTGCGCAGCTGGCGGACCAGGACCCAGGTGAAGCCGGCCGAGACGATGAACAGCAGGACCGCCATCGCCGCCGCGTAGCCCATGTTGAAGTAACGGAAGCCCTGCACGTAGAGCCAGACCGGATAGGTCAGGGTGGAGTTCAGCGGTGCGCCGATGTACTTGCTGTTGCCCGCCACGTCGGCCGAGCCAGCCGCGGCGGAGCCCGCCACGATCGCCTGGGTGAAGAACTGCAGCGCGTAGATGATTGAGTTGATCACGCCGAAGGTCAGCACCGGTGAGATCGACGGCAAGGTGACGTGCCAGAACCGCCGGATCGGGCCGGCGCCGTCGAGCTGCGCCGCCTCGTACTGCTCCGGCGGCACGTCCAGCAGCGCGGCCAGGATGATGATCATCAGCTCGCCGGAGCCCCAGAGCGCCAGCAGGCTCAGCGCCGGCTTCGACATGGTCGGCGAGTTGAACCACAGGCCGCCGTCGATCCCGACCAGCTTCAGGAACCGGTTCACCGGGCCGAACTCGGAGTTGAACAGGAACACGAAGGCCAGCGTCGCGGCGGCGGGCGGAGCCAGCGACGGCAGATAGCACAGGGTCCGGACCAGCCCCACGCCCGACCTGAGCCGGGAGATCACCGAGGCCACCCCGAGCGCGAACGCCACCCGGCACACGGTGAGCACGACGACCAGCCACAGTGTGTTGTACGCCGCCGTGCGGATCAGCGGCTCGCTGGTGAACATCCGCAGGTAGTTGTCGAACCCGATGAACTGGGGCGGGTTGATCAGGTCGTACCTGGTGAACGAGTAGTAGACGGTGGCGACCAGCGGGTAGGCGAACAAGACCAGGAAACCCAGGGCGGCCGGCGCCATGAAGACCGCGGCCGTCCGGTAGCGCCTGGCCCCGCTACGCACCGCGGTGGGCGAGGGCGGCGGAGCGGCCGCCCGCGCGGACAGCGTGGTCGTCATACCGCTCAACCGCCCGGGGGCTTCTGCGCGAGCGCGTCGTTGATCTGTGCGTCGACCTGCTTGAGGCCGGCGGTCAGGTCCGGCACCGCGCCGGCTTGCCACCGCTCGGCGAAGTCGTTGACCACCTTGAGGTGGGCGTCACCGATCGGCGACGGCGGGTTCGCCACCAGCTTGCCACTGGCGTAGATGTCCAGGAACGTCTTGAACTGGGGGTCCGCATCGAGCTTCGGATCGGTCAGCGACGCGGTCGTGCTGGGCACGTTCTTCAGCCCGTTGGCCAGGTCGATCAGCGTGCCGGTGTCCAGGGTGACCTGCTTGATCAGCTCCCAGGCCGCAGCCGGGTTCTTGGCCCCCTTCGGGATGGCGATGATGGTGCCCGTGGTGAACCCGCCGCCGTACTGGGCGGACAGGCTGTCCAGCACCGGCGCCGGCGCGGTGGCGAACTTCAGGGTCGGGACCTGGTCCTTGATGAACGCGTCGCGGTACTCGCCGTCGTAGGCCATGGCCAGCTTGCCGGCCTGGAAACCCTGGTCGGCCGAGTACTCGTCGCCGAGGCCGGACTTGAACTTCTCCACCTTGTCGTGCCCGCCGTAGAAGTCCACGAGCTGCTTCTGGAACTGGAACATCGCCTGCCACGCCAGACTGTCGGCCAGGTGGGACTTGCCGTCGAGGCCGAAGTAGGTCGCGCCGAAGTTGGGTGCCCAGTACTGGGCCTGGTTGGCGTAGAACGGCATCGACGGGATGAAGCCGGCGACCTTGATCGACCCGTCCGGGTTGAACTGGGTCAGCTTCTTGGTGTCCTCGAACAGCTCCGTGGTGTTCCTCGGCGGCGCGGTGATGCCGGCCTTGGCGAACATGTCGGTGTTGTAGTAGAGGCCGTACACGTCCGCGAGCATCGGCATCGCGCAGCGCTTGCCCTGGTAAACGGTGTAGTCGCGAACCGCCTTCGGGATCTGGTTGAGGTCGATCCGGTCCCGGTCGATGTAGGGCTGGAGGTCCTGGAAACTGCCGTTAGCGCACCACACGCCGAGGTTGTCGGTATAGAACGAGATCGCCACGTCCGGCGGGTTGGCGCCCCGGATCGACTGGGTGATCTTGTCGTCGTCCTGGTTGCCCTCGTGCTTGACCTCGATGTTCGGGTACTTGTCCCGGAGCTTGTTCAGCGCCTTGGTGACCACGTCGTATTCGCGCGAGTTGAACTTGCTGTAGACGGTGACGGTAAGCGTGTCGGCCTTGCCCGGCGGCGCCGCGGCCGCTCCGCCGCCGCCCCCGCTGGGCGCGGCGGCGCCGGAACAGGCGGTGGCCAGCAGGGCCGCGGTCGCGGCGGCGAGCAGCCGAAGGCGGTGCCCTCGGGCGGTTCTCCGGGCGTGGGTCAGGGGGTGCATGGCCCTCCTCCTATTCGGTGCGGGCAGGGACGGCTCTGAGCGAAAGTTCACTGGCGGCTAGGCCGTTCGCGACCAAGCCGAAGACGTCCGCGCGCGCGGTGGCCAGCGCGGACTGCAGCGCGCCCGCCCGCACGGCATTGCCGCGTACCGAGGCGACGGCCACTGGGGTGCGCGGCAGGACGAGCTCGTGCAACCGCTCGGCCACCCGCGCCGCGAACTCCTCGCCGCCGGCCCGGCTGGTCTCCCCGCACAGCAGGACAAGCTGGGGGTCGGCCACCGCGACCAGGCTGGCCACACCACCGGCGACCCGGCGGGCGAAGTCGTCCAGGAACCCGTCGGCACCTTCCTTGCGGGCCAGCGCGACGGCGTCCCAGGCGGTGTCGGCGGCCACGCCGTGCGCGGCGGCCAGCCGGACGACGGCGGGTGAGTCGACCAGGTTGCCGAAGCGGGCGCCGGCCGCCGGCCACTGCTCACCGGTGTCCACGGAAACCGGGTCGGGCACCCGCATCCAGTCGATCTCGCCACCGCCGCCGGTGGTGCCGCGCAGCAGCCGGCGGCCGATGACCACCGCCCCGCCGACCCCTTCGCTCAACCAGACCAGCACGAAGTCGTCGAGCCCGACCGCCTTGCCCTCGGACATCTCCTGGACCGCGACCAGGTTCACGTCGTTTTCGATGGTGACCTCGATGCCGAGTTCCTCGCTGAGCCGGGCGGGCACGTCGAAGCCGAGCCAGCCGGGGATGTGCGGCGCCGAGGAGAGCAGACCGGTCCTCGGGTCGAACGCGCCCTGGGCGCCGATCACCACGTTGGCCAGCTCGGGCAGGCTGAGCCCGGCCGCCCTGGCGACATGTGAGAGCGCCTCGCCGAAGGTGCCCACCACGTCCGCGCCCCGGTGCACCGGAAGCGGCACCTGGTACTCGGCGAGGACGGCGCCGGCGATGTCGGCGACCACGAAGTCGGCGACGCTCGGGGTCAGATCGACCGCCGCCACGTAGCCGAGGGCGCCGTTGACCGCCCAGCGCTGCGCCCTCGGGCCGCGCCCGCCGCTGCGCAGCCCGGCCTTGCCGACCACGTCCTCCTGCTCGAGGCGGGTGAGCAGCTGCGCGGTGGCGGGTTTGGACAACCCGATCGCCGCCTCGAGCTCCGAGCGCGTCAGTGGCCCTTCGCGGAGCAGGACATCGATGGCGGCGCGATCGTTGATCTCGCGCAGCATCCGAGGGCTGCCAGCTCGCACGAGGGTGCTCCCGAGTTAGTTAGGGAACTTTACAGACGGTTTCGAGGACTGTAAGTGAGCCAGCCCAGGACCGTCAACGCCGTCCCCCGCTCAGAGCAGCGGCAGCCGCCTGGTTCGAGCCCTTACCGGGGCACGGTGGACGGCTGTTCCCGCAGGTTGCTGTAGGTGACCAAGGCCCCGTCGTGGGAGTTGCAGGTGGTGCCCTGCTGGTAGTTGCCCGCCTGGAAGCGGACCGTGGCGTTCCGGAACGGCTCGGGAATGGGCACGGTGACCTGCTGGGCGTTCGAGCCGTACCTGGCGGAGAAGGTCATGTTGCCGTCCCCGGTGTCGCTGATCGTGTAGTCGAACCACGCCCCCAGCGGCACGTTGGAGAGCAGCGGGTACTTGTCCGAGGCCGTGCCGCCCTGTTGTTTCTTGACCACGACCCGAATCGCGCCCGCCGTGTAGTGCAGCATCACGAACGCCACCGAGCTGATGTCACCGGCACCGTGGATCTGCCCCAGGATGATGTCCTGATTTTCCGCCGGGGCTTGGCTCACCGCGACCGAGGCGGTGAGCGTGTGTGCGCTGCTGCCCGCCTGGAAGTTGTTCATGCTGACCAGCTCGGTGCGCGGGTGCTGGGAGTTCGGCGTGGTCACCCCGGCCACCGGCGCCCAGAAGGTGAACCGCCCGTCGTCCTCCCTGGTCAGCCATGGAGGAACGCTGTCCGCGGGGGTGCGGCTCGCGGCGGTGCCCTGTGCCCCAGCCTCCGGCAGGGTCAGCTTCCAGCCGGCGAGATCCACTTCTCCGCTGGTACCCGGGGCGGGTGCGGGCAGGGCGATACCGGTCGGCCGGGGCGAGGCGACGGAGAGGTCGCACTTCTTCGGCCTGGAGATGCCCCACCAGAGCCCGCCACCGATCAGTGCGAGCACCACCACGACGGCGATGATCAAGTGGCTGGGCCGCCGGAAGAACGCCGGCACCTTGCTACGTTCGGGGAGCTGATCCACCCCCAAACGGTAGCGCCCGGCCCGGTCTGGTCGGCTGCCCGGGCGATCACGCGACGATGATGTAGAGACCGTACAAAACGATGGCCGCTGCGGCCGCCAGGCAGATTGCCGCTACCGCGGTACCGGCACCCGCCGACATCGCGGCCGGCCGGCCTCCCGAGCCAACCGGGGCCCGAGCGGACAGGCCTACCAGCGCGAAGGTGACCAGCGTGACCACCGCAACGGCGGAACCGAAGGACACCACGAAGACGATGAGCAGACTGCCCCAGTGGATGTGCATGATCGTGTCCTTCCAGCTCAGGCGGCGACCGGGAGCGGCTCGGCCGAGGGGACGTCGTTGACGTTCGACGCGGTCACCGGCTTGCGCCGGGACAGGGCGTAGATTCCGGCGGCCAGCGCCAGCCCGACAACCGCGACCAGGACCGTCCCCACGGTTCCGCTGCCCGCGACCCACGCGGACAGTGCGCCCACGATCGCGGCACACGGCAGGGTCAGCAGCCAGGCCAACGCCATCCGCCCGGCGACGCCCCACTGCACGGTGGCCAGCCGGCGGCCGGCGCCCGCGCCGAAGATCGAACCGGTGCAGACCTGCGTGGTGGACAGCGCGAAGCCCAGATGCGCCGAGGTGAGGATGACCGCCGCGCTGCTGGTCTCGGCGGCGAAACCCTGCGGACTCTGGATCTCGCTGATCCGCTTGCCGAGGGTCTGGATGATCCGCCAGCCGCCCAGCGAGGTGCCCAGCGCGATGGCGATGCCGCAGGCCACGATGACCCAGAGCGGGGGACCCGCGTCAACCGGCAGGCTGCCCACCGTGATCAGCGTCAGGGTGATCACGCCCATGGTCTTCTGCGCGTCGTTGGTGCCGTGGGCCAGCGCGACCATCGAGGCGGACACGATCTGGGAGAGCCGGAAGCCTCGGGTGATGGTCCCCTCTTCACCCCGGGTAGCGATCTTATAGGCGATGAAGGTGGCGGCCAGTGCCACGAGTCCCGCCACGATGGGCGAGAGGACCAGGGGCAGCAGCACGTTGCTGACCACGCTGGCGAACTTGATCGCGCCGGTGCCCGCGGCCACCCAGGTGGCCCCGATGAGGCCGCCGAAGAGCGCGTGGGTGGAGCTGGAAGGCAGCCCGAGCAACCAGGTCGCCAGGTTCCACAGGACCGCGCCGACCAGGCCGCCGAAGATCACCACCGGGGTGATCTTCGCTTCGTCGACGAGCCCACTGGAGATCGTCTTCGCCACCGCGACGGACAGGAACGCGCCGATCAGGTTGAGCACACCGGCCAGGATCACCGCCACCTTCGGGCGCAGCGCCCCGGTAGCGATCGAGGTGGCCATCGCATTCGCGGTGTCGTGAAAACCATTGGTGAAATCGAAGAAAAGCGCAGTCACCACGACCGCGATGACGATGACCGACATACATACGTCCTTCATTGAGGGACTGCCCCGGACGCACCGCCCCTGCGATGCCCAGCGGACGGTAAACTCCCAGCCCAAACGCTACGTAAACTGAGAAGCGTTTCCTCAGCCCACTCTCAGCTAAGCCCCAGGTTTCGGCCGCGCGGCCACGGTGCGCGCCATCCTCGCTCCTCAGGAATGTGTCGAGCCGCGCAGGCTGTGTGTAGGCAAGACGAAAACCAGGGCGGACCTCGGCTCAGCGGGCGGGCCGCGGCCAGTGATCGTACTGTCACCTCGTCGCCCGGCCTCGTCGTCCGGAGGACGAGAGAGGATGCGGAGCAGATGGAGAACCCGATAGAGCCGCAGGGTGTGCTCACGCCGCTCACCGACACGGCGATCTTCCTGGTGCTCACCGTCGATCCCGGCGCCGAGGACGACGTCCGGGACCTGCTGACGGATGTGGCCGGGCTGACCAGGTCGGTCGGCTTCCGGATCCCCGAGGGCGTGCTGACCTGCGTGGTGGGCATCGGGTCCGCGCTGTGGGACCGGCTGTTCGACGGACCGCGCCCGGCCGTTCTGCATCCGTTCAAGAAGGTGGTCGGCGCCAGGCACGTCGCCGTGGCAACCCCGGGTGACCTGCTGTTCCACGTCCGCGCCCGGCGGATGGACCTGTGCTTCGAGCTGGCCGGGCAGCTGATGGACCGGCTCACCGGAAAGGTCACCCTGGCCGACGAGGTGCAGGGCTTCAAGTACTTCGACGAACGCGACCTGCTGGGCTTTGTGGACGGCACCGAGAACCCCACCGGGTCGGCCGCCCAGAACGCGGTTCTGATCGGCGAGGAGGACCCGGACTTCGCCGGCGGAAGCTACGTCATCGTGCAGAAATACCTGCACGACCTGCACGCCTGGAACGCGCTGCCGGTGGAAGAACAGGAACGGGCCGTGGGGCGCACCAAACTCAGCGACATCGAGCTGGCCGACGACGTGAAGCCGGCGAACTCGCACGTCGCGCTCACCACCATCGTCGACAACGGCACGGAGCGACAGATCCTCCGGGACAACATGCCCTTCGGCCGTCCCGGCGCCCAGGAGTTCGGCACCTACTTCATCGGCTACGCCCGCACTCCTGAAGTGATCGAGCGAATGCTGAATAACATGTTTCTGGGCGACCCACCGGGGAATTACGACCGGATCCTGGACTTTTCCACCGCGGTGACCGGCAGCCTGTTCTTCGTGCCCACCGCTGACTTCCTGGATGATCCGCCCGGCCCGCCCGTGGCGTCCTCGTCCGAGGAGTCCCGACCTGATCAGTCCCTGCGTATCGGCGGTTTGAAAGGGAGCCCGGCACGATGAACAACCTGCACCGCGAGCTCGCGCCCATCTCGGATGCGGCCTGGGCCGATATCGAGGCCGAGGCGCGCCGCACGTTCACCCAGTACGTCGCGGCCCGCAGGGTGGTCGACGTGGTCGGCCCGTCTGGGGACGCGCTCTCCGCCGTGGGCACCGGACACCTGCGGGAGCTCGAACCACCGGCCAAAGGTGTGCTCGCCCGCACCCGCACGGTCCTGCCGCTGGTCGAGCTGCGGGTGCCCTTCGTGGTCAGCCGCGACGCCGTGGACGATGTCGAGCGGGGCGCCAAGGATTCCGATTGGCAGCCGGTCAAGGACGCCGCCCAGGAGATCGCGTTCGCCGAGGACCGGGCGGTGTTCGACGGGTTTCCGGCCGCCGACATCACCGGCATCCGTGCGTCCAGCAGCAACGCGCCGATCGCGCTGCCGGCCGAGGTCCGCGAATACCCGGACGCGGTGGCGCAGGCGCTGACCGCGTTGCGGCTGGCCGGGGTGGCCGGCCCGTACCGACTGTTGCTGTCCGCGGACGCCTACACCGAGGTGGCCGAGACCACCGACCACGGATACCCCATCCGCGAGCACATCGCCCGGGTGATCCAGGACGGGGAGATCATCTGGGCGCCGGCGATCGACGGCGCGTTCCTGCTCTCCGCCCGGGGCGGCGACTACGAGCTGCACCTCGGCCAGGACCTGTCCATCGGCTACCAGTCACACAACGCCCAACAGATCGAGCTGTACTTCCAGGAGTCCTTCACGTTCATCGTGCAGACCGCCGAGGCAGGTGTCCCGCTGACCCCCGCCTGACCCTCAGCCGTTGGTCACCGCGGCCCGGGTACCGGCGAGGTGCTCGGCCAGCGCACCGGCCACCCCGTCCGCATTGCCGGCCTCGATGAGGTCGGCCAGGGCGGCGTGTTCGGCGAGGATGGCGGCGCGTCGGTCGGGGTCGCGCAACAGCGCGGCCGTACCCATGCGCAGTTGCCGGTCGCGCAGGGTCGCGTAGAAGCCGACCAACAGCACGTTGCCGGCGGCCTCCACCAGGGTGCTGTGGAACTGCCGGTCCAGCTCGGTGAACCGTTGCGCATCCATCGGTCCGGCCATCTGGTGCTGTCTGTCCAGGATCGCGCGCATGGCGGCGCCCACTTCGCGGTGACGGCCGGCGCAGATCACCATCTCCACCGCGTGGCGCTCGATCAGTAGCCGCGCGTCGAGCACGTCGTGCACCTCGGCGGTGGACACCGGCACCACCAGCGCACCCCGCTTGGGGTAGAGCCGCAGCAACCCCTCCGCCGCCAGCCGCAGAAACGCCTCCCGCACCGGGGTACGGGAAATGCGCACCGCCGAGGAGACCTCCCCCTCCGAGATCAGCGTGCCGCCGGCGTACACCCCGCTGACGATCTGGTCCTTGACGAAGGCATATGCCCGGTCGCCCGCGCTCTCCCTCGGCTGTCCGTCCGGCCGGGTCTCAGTCCGCGCTGACATGGATCCATGATAGATACATGGCCTTGCCGTCGAACTGACCAGCTACTCAGGAGCCTGAGCTGCCTGGATCAGCTCGCCGGGGCGCCGTCCGGCTCGATCTGCACCTGGGCGTTCTGCTGGGAGTCTCCGGAGACGTAGCTGACCGTCATACCCACCTGCTTCGCGGGCTTGCCGCGCTTCTGCTGCACCACGTACGTGCAGTGCGTGCGCTCCCCGTTCTTCAGCACCAGGGGGCGCTCGCAGGTGGCCGTCCCCGGCAGGTGCCCGGCCTGGCTCTCCAACATACTGGTGATCTTGCTAGCGACCTGTTCCGGGCTCATGGCGGTTGGCTCCGGGCCACCGCAGGCAGAGCATGCGACCGCCACGATCGACGCCACAGATCCCGCCGTGAGAATGCGTATTCCCCAAGGAGCCGTGCCCACCACCTCAGGCCCTTTCTTATCGATATAACGTCGCGCGCCCGCGCAGCCCTGAACTCTAACCACATGGCTAATCCGGGAATTACACGGGACGCCCATCAGTGCGATCACCCGAGCGTGTGCCGGTAGCGTGCGAAGCATGAGCGACGCCGACTGGCACCGGCTGCGGGCAACGTTCGGTGAAGACGCGGAACTCTATGAGCGGGCGCGCCCCGAATATCCGGCCGAACTGTTTGCCGACCTTGTCGCTCTGGCCCTTCTGGGGCCCGGCTCCCGTGTCCTGGAGATCGGCTGCGGCACCGGTCAGGCGACCGTGGCGCTGGCCCGACTCGGCTGCGCGGTTACCGCCGTCGAGCTGGGCGGCGCGCTAGCCGGAATCGCGCGGCGCAAGCTGACCGGCTTCGACGCGCGAGTTGTGGTGACTCCGTTTGAGGATTGGCAGCTCCCGCCCGAGCCATTCGACCTTGTCGTGGCCGCGACGTCCTTCCACTGGGTCGATCCAGCCGTGCGGGTCCGCAAGTCGGCCGATGCGCTGCGGCCCGGCGGGACCCTGGCGGTGGTCTCTACTCAACACGTCGCCGGCGGCACGAACGCGTTCTTCGCCGACGCGCAGCGCGGCTACGAACGGTTCGACCCGGCCACTCCCCAGGGCCTGCAGCTTCAGGCCGCCGACGACCTGCCGTGCGACAGCGCGGAATTCGATCAGTCCGGCAGGTTCGGACCGGTGCTGTTCCGCCGCTACGTGGCAGACCACACCTACACCAGCGACGGGTATCTCAATCTGCTGTCCACCTTCTCCGGACACCGGGCCCTGCCTTCGCCCGCCCGGCAGGGACTGTTCAGCTGCCTCCGGCACCTGATCGACAACAATCACCAGGGCGTGATCACCAAGCGGTTAATGACCCAGCTGGCGATCGCCCATCGCGCCCGTTGACGCTCGAGGCCATCCCGCCCGACGGGCTCAGCTCGGCGTCACGATGATCTTGCGGCCGACCTTGGACCGGAACATGTCCAGTCGAAGGAGCCCTGAGTCCGCGTCCTCGAGAGGCCCCCGCTACCGTCGTTGACACCCGCGGCGGCTGACCCTAGCCTCGAGGGCCGAACCCCGGTAAATCGTTACACCGATCCCACCGCTCGAAAGGCACTGCAGATGGATGCCCGGTCGCGAGGTCTGACCCGGCGCACCCTGCTGATGAGTGGTGCCGCGGCGGCCGGCGCCGCGGCACTGAGCGCCTGCGGGGCCCGGCTGGCCAGTCCGTCGGACACCGGAGGGCCGCCCGAGGGGCACCTCAACCTGCTCACCCCGATCTTCCCGGGCGCGGACGGCAAGGCGCTGTTCGAACGGCAACTGCTGCCCCAGTTCACCGCGCGCTACCCGGCAGTGAGCGTGTCGGTGGACTACACCACCTACAACTACCTGAACCAGAAGATCACCACCGGGCTCACCACCGGCATCCCGGCGGACGTGATCATGCTCGGAGTGGGCTGGGTGGAACCCTTCGCGTCCCGGCAGGTGCTCTCCGAGCTGACCGTCCCACCAAGCGCCCTGACCGGCTACTCCGAGCGGGTGCTCGCTCCCTGCCGGTGGGGCGGCAAGCTCTTCGCCCTGCCCGTGGTGCTGGACACCCGGTTCGGCATCGCCCGCCGGGACATCCTGGCCCAGGCCGGTTTCGATCGCCCGCCGGCCAGCATCGACGAGCTGCGCGACTACGCCATCGCGCTCACCCAGCGCGGCTCCAACGGCGCGCTCACCCGCACCGGGCTGGACGTGCAGAGCATCGACCCGCGCCAGATGTTCGAGACCGTGCTGTTCGCCTTCGGCGGGGACCTGTTCCGCGCCGGGCGGCCGGCATTCAACGACGCCACCGGGGTGGCCGCGCTGCAGTGGGTAGCCGACCTGCAGCTCAAGGACCGGGTGATCGACGCCGGCTTCTCCAACCCGAACTCCACCACCCTGCCGCTCGCCGACGGGCGGGCCGCGATGTCCATCGGGCACAACAACGCGTGGATCACTACCTCCAAGCAGCGCCCCGAGGTGCTCGGACAGCTGCAGCCGTTCCTGCTCGACCCGGCCAAACCCTCGGTCTTCGCCGGTGGCACCCTGGTCACCGTGTCCGCGGCCTCTCGACACCAGTCCGCCGCCCAGGCGCTGGCCGCCTTCATCGCGAGCCCCCAGGTGTCCCTGCTCGGTGCCGCGCAGCGGGGGAACGTGCCGGCGCTGACCGAGCTGGAGACCACGCCCTACGTGCGGGATCACCCGCTGGTGCGGTTCGGGCTGGACAACCTGAAGTACGGCCGGTCCGAAGGCGGCATCCCGGCCTGGCTGTCGCTGCGCGAGGAGATCCTCAACACCGTGCAGTCGGTCACCACCGGCCGGCAGGGTGCGCAACAGGCCCTGGACCAGCTGGCCACCGTCGCCGACGCGGCGATCGCCGACTTCGGGACCAGTTGATGACGGCCTCCTCGGAGCTCTCGCCGGCGCTGCCGGTCAAGGTGCCCGCATCCGCACCCGCGCCGACCCCTCGACGGCGCCAGGCGAGCAGCGTGCGCACCAGGGTGGCGTGGGCGATGGTGGCGCCGGCCGGGCTGCACGCGCTTTTCTGGATCGCGCTGCCGGTGCTGGCCACCTTCGCGCTGTCGGTCACCAACTACAGCGTGCTGGCGCCGCTGCGGTTCGTCGGCCTGGACAACTACACCAGGTCCTTCGGCGACCCGATCTTCCTGACCTCGATCTGGCACACCGTCGTCTACACGTTCTTCACCGTGCCGGTGGCGATGGCCGTCGCGGTGTTCTTCGCGGTGCTGCTCAACCAGCAGATCCGGGCCCGCAGCTGGTACCGGGCGGCGATCTTCCTGCCGCAGGTCACCGCGACGGTGGCGGTCGCGATGGTCTGGTATCAGATCTACGACCCCTACAGCGGGCTGGCGAACAAGCTGCTCGCGTTCCTGGGCATCACCGGCCCGGCCTGGCTGGCCGACCCCAGCTACGCGCTGCCGTCGGTGATCGTGATGGGCGTCTGGCAGGGCATCGGCATCAAGATGATCATCTACTTGGCCGCCCTGCAGAACATCCCGGAGGAGCTCTACGAGGCCGCCGAGCTGGACGGCGCCAACGCCTGGCAGCGGTTCCGCCGGATCACCATGCCCATGCTGCGCCCGGCGACCCTGTTCGTCGGGGTGGTGTCGATCATCAGCGCGTTCCAGGCGTTCGACCAGGTCTACGTGCTGACCAGGGGCGGCCCGGCGAACGCCACCACAATGATGACCTACGAGATCTACAAGAACGCGTTCGCCACCTTCCAGATGGGCCTGGCTTGCGCGAAATCGGTGGTGCTGTTCGTGTTCCTGTTCGCCCTGACGATGCTCAATCGCAAGCTCGCCGGCGGGGGCGAGGATGAGTAGCCGGGACCGGGTGACCCCGAGGACGCGGGTCGCCACGCACGTGCTGCTGGTTGTCACCTCGCTGACGATGGTCGCGCCGTTCCTGTGGATGGCGCTCACCTCGTTCAAGACCAACCGGGACATCGCCAACTTCCCGCCGACCTGGCTGCCCAGCAGCTGGCGGGTGGCCAACTACACCGACGCGCTGAGCGTGGCCCCGTTCGACGTCTACTTCCGCAACAGCCTGATCATCTCGATCGGCCACGTGGTGCTGAACCTGGTGTTCGCCTCGCTGGCCGGGTACGCGCTGGCCCGCTACCGGTTCCGCGGCCGCGAGGCTGTGTTCCTGGGCTTCGTGGCCCTGCTGATGATCCCCACCTACACCAAGATCGTGCCGCAGTTCCTGATCGCCAAGACGATGCCGCTGTTCGGTGGCAACAACATCTTCGGCTACGGCGGTTCCGGCTGGGTGAACACCTGGTGGGGCCTGATCATCCCGGGCGCGGTGACCCCGTTCGCGGTGTTCCTGTTCCGCCAGTTCTACCTGTCGGTGCCGCACGAGCTGGAGGATGCCGCCCGGATCGACGGGCTCGGTGAGTGGCGGATCTGGGCGCAGATCGCCAGCCCGCTGATCAAGCCAGCCTTCGTCACCGCCGGGCTGCTGACCTTCCAGGACTCGTTCAACAACTTCCTCTGGCCGCTGCTGATCACCACAGACGACAACAAGCGGGTGGTCCAGCTGGGCTTGAGCGTGCTCAAGGAGTCCGGCGAGGGATTCACCACCCAGTGGAACCTGCTGATGGCCGGCACCACCATGGCCAGCCTGCCGATGATCGTGCTGTTCCTGCTGACCCAGCGCTACTTCGTGCAGGGACTGGCCACCACCGGAATCAAGTGAATGGAGCTGCTGAAGTGACTGCTGACCTGACCGACGCCCGTGCCCTGGTGACCGGCGCCGGCCATGGCCTCGGCCGGGCCATCGCGGTGGCTCTCGCCGGAGCGGGCGCCGACGTGGCCGTCCACTACGGGCACTCCGCCGACGAGGCCGAGAAGACCGCCGCCGACATCACCGCGCTGGGCCGCCGCGCCAAGACCTTTGCCGGGGACGTGCGGGACGCCGAGCAGGTCAACAGCGTCGTGGCCCAGGCCGTCGACTTCCTGGGCGGGCTGGACATTCTGGTCACCAACGCCGGACACCTGGTGGCCCGCACCCCGGTGGCCGAGATGACCGACGAGCACTGGCACCACGTCATCGACGTGAACCTGACCTCCACGTTCCTCACCTGCCGGGCCGCCCTGCCCAGCCTCGCCGCGTCCGGCGGCCGGATCGTCACCATGGCCAGCCTGGCCTCGCACAACGGCGGCGGGGGCGGCGCGGTGGCGTACGCGGCGGCCAAGGCCGGCGTGGTCGGCTTCACCAAGGGGCTGGCCAAGGAGGTGGGCCCACAGGGCGTCACGGTGACCGCGGTGGCCCCTGGCTTCATCGGCGGCACCGCGTTCCACGACACGTTCACCCCGCCCGAGGCGCAGACCGCCATCGTGGGCTCCATCCCGGTCGGCCGGGGCGGCACCCCGGAGGACGTCGCCGCGGCTGTGGTCTACCTGGCCAGCCCGGCCGCCCGGTTCGCCTCGGGGTCGACCCTCGACCTCACCGGAGCCCAGTGGCCCCGGTAACCGACCTGGATATTCCGGATCGGCCCGGCGGCTGGTGGCACGAGTACGTCTGCCCCACGCACGGGGTTGAGCTGTTGCCCGCGCGGGACGGCGGGTTCCCCTGCGGCTACGGCTGTGTGTGGCAGGGCGAGCCGTACAGCGGCGCGTGGGCCGTGCTGGCGCACCAGGCGGCGGCCCGCTCGCTGCGGCGGCTCGCGGTGGCCGCGCGCGCCGGGGACCGCGAGGCCGCCGACGCGTCGGTGGCCGGCCTGACCAGGTACGCCAAGCTCTACGAGCGGCTGGCCACCGGGAAGCACCCGGATGCCCAAGGGTGGATGCTCTCCGGCCGGCTCTTCCAGCAGGCGCTCACCGAGGCGATCTGGGGCACCTCGCTGGCGCACGCGGTGCAGACGCTGGCCGGGGAGGTGGACCACGAGCAGCTCAAACCGGCCGCCGACCTGTTGCGCGCGCTGCGGGAGGCGGCCCGGGGCGCCCGGGAGGTCCTGGTCGATCGGGACGACTTCCGGAACAACTACACGGCCTGGCTGAATGCGGCCGGGGCGTCCACCAGCCGCGCCCTGGCGCTGCTCGGCGAGCCTGACGAGACCGCCGAGTGGCTGACCGGCCGGTACGGGGTCGCCGCGCACGCGGCGGCGGCGGTCCATCCGGACGGGTGGGAGTGGGAGGGCAGCAGCTACTACCACGTGTTCGTGCTCCGGGGGTATCTGCTGGCGCTGCGTGGCTGCCCGAGCGAGACCGTGCCGGACACCCTGGTGCCCCGGCTGCACGACATGATCGCCGTGGTGGCGGCGCTGAGTACCGACCGCGGCGGCACGCTGCCCGCGCTGCACGACACGCCCTACGCCGGACCTCGCTGGGACGACGAGCTGTACGAGCTCTGCCTGCTCAGCGCACAGCTTCCGGGCGCACCGAGCCTGCGGCGGCTCGCCGAGCCATTGGCCGCCCGGCTGCGGCCGGACCTGGAGGACAACTGGCGCTCCGCCGAGTCGCGCGGCTGGTTCGGTACGGCGCAACCCGAGTCAGCCGCGGCCGGGCAGCGGAGCAGTCTGCTGTTCCCGGACACCGGGTACGCGGTGCTGCATGGCACCAGTTACCAGGCGGTGCTCGACTTCGGGCCACACGGCGGCTCACACGGGCACCTGGACAAGCTCGCCCTCTACCTCTACGGGCCGAGCGCCCACTGGCAGCCCGCCTACGGCGTCCCCCCGTACGCCCATCCGCTGCGCCACGGCTACTACGCACGGACCGCCGCCCACCCCACCCTCACCGTGGACGGTGCCGAGCAGCGGGAGACCACCGGCCGGCTGCGCTACTGGCGGGACGGGGTCCCCACCGAGGTGGGCGCCGAGGCGGACGTCTACCCGGGCGTGCGGTTCGAGCGGCACCTGCGCGCCGACGCCGAGCTGCTGGTGGACCTGGTGCGGGTCGAGGCCGACCGGGAACGTGAGCTGGAGCTACACCTGCGCGCCGACGTGGACGTCCAGGTGCTTCAGTCCGCCACCGGCCCGCGCAGCGAGTGGCCCGGGGACTCGGGGCTGGTCGGGCTGCACGCGGCGACCCCGGGCGCGGTGCTGTCCACCGGCGCCGACCTGGGCCCGGCGGACGACCCGCAGCGGTCCCGGCCGCACCTGCGGTGGCGGGCGCGCGGCCGGCGCGTGGTGTTCGCGTCGGTCTACTCCCCCGGCGGTGCCGCCACCGGCATCAGGATTGACCAGGCGGGCGACGAGCTGATCATCCAGATCGGGCGGAAGGACGGTGAGCCGGTGCGCTGGCGGGTGCCGAACGGGCGGGAGCGGGTGCGCGGGTGAACGATCCTCAGTTGCTGATCGGTGGCGGCCGGTTGGCCCGGCTGCGCACCGAGATCCGGGACGTCCGCGCGGCGCAGTTCCGGCGGTTGCTCGATCAGTGCGACTTCTACGCCGGGGAGAACCCGCCGGCCGAGCACCCCGAGGCGTCGATCACCTACATCGGTCCGGCGGCCGCGGGGTTCGCCCTGGCCTACCGGCTGACCGACCAGCCGCATTACCTGGACCAGGCCCGGCGCTGGATCGCCACCGGGGTGCGCTACCCGCACTGGGGGCGGGCCCATCTACCCGATCACGACCTGGACGCGGGCTGGCTGCTGCACGGGCTCAGCCTGGCCTACGACTGGTTGGGCTCAGCGCTGCCGGAGGTCGAGAGAACGGCCCTGCGGGAGAAACTGATCCTGCAGGGCGACCGGCTCTATCGCTACGCGGTGGATACCGAGGGCAGCTGGTGGTCCTCCTCGTACTGGCAGAACCACAACTGGATCTGTTATGCCGGGCTGATCACCGCCGGCTACGCGCTGCGGGACCAGCACGCGCCGGCGAAGGACTGGACCGAGCGCGGCCTGGACAACTTCCGCACGGTGGCCGAGATGCTGCCCGCCGACGGATCGGGCAGCGAAGGGGTCGTCTACTGGCGCTACGGGGTGCCCTGGCTGGCCGTCGCCTTCGAGCTGATCGAGGAGCAGGACGGCGTGGATTTGTTCGCCACCTGCGACTTCCTGCGCAACACGTTCTCCTACCGGCTGCACCAGAGCGCGCCGGGCTGGGAGTACATCGTCGATCACGGCGACTGCCACGACCGGCGCAGCGGGCACAGTCTCGCGCTCTACCACAAGCTGGCCAGCGCCTATCAGATCCCGCAGGCACAGTGGCTGGCCGAGCGGGTGCGCACCGGCTTCCTGGGCCGGGAGTGGCACGAGAGCGGCGTCAAGCCCGGGGTCCGCGCGGAAGGCTACCTGGAGCTGCTCTGGTACGACCCCACGGTGCCCGCCGAGCCGGCCGAGCAGCTGCCCACCTCGGCGTACTTCCCCGACCTTGGCCTGGTCGCGGCCCGCACCGGGTGGCGGGACGACGCGGTGCTCGTGTCGTTCAAGGCCTCCCCCGGCGGCGGGCACAAGGCCTGGGACACCAGCCACCGCATCCGCGCGGGGCGCGGCTGGGACACCCTCAACACCGGCCACCACCATCCGGACGCCAACACATTTGTGCTGATCGGCCACGGTTCGCACCTGGCCGTCGAGGACGGGTACGCCAACCACAAGCTGACCGCGAACCACAGCGTCATCCTGGTAGACGGCGTCGGGTATGCCGGTGAGGGCCGCTACCACGTGTACCGCGACATGCCGGAGCGGCACCAGGCGCACGTACATTCCGTGGTGATCGACGACGGCTGGGTGCACGCGGTGGGCGAGGCGGCCGCGCTCTATCCCCCCGAGTTGGGCGTGCTGCGCGCCTCCCGGCGGATCTTGTTCGGACCGAGCGGCAGCCTGTTGGTGATCGACCACCTGGCCGCCGAGACGGACCGGACCTGGACCTGGCTGCTGCACGCCGACCAGCCCTCGGCGCCGCTCGCCGACGGTCGGATGCTGGTCCGCTCCGGCACCGGCGGGATGACCGTGCGCGCGCTCCCCGAGGGCGGGTTCGAGCAGACCAGCACCCTGGTGACCGCGAACCCCACCTCCAGCACGCCGAGCCTCACCGTCGGCCGGACCCTACACACGCTGCGCCGGGAGATCGGCCCGGACACATCCGCGCGTTTTGTCAGCCTGCTGCTGCCCGGCTCAGCGCTGGAGCCGACCCCGGAGGACCACACCGCTCTCGACATGGCCGAGCCCCGAGGCGAGCCGGAGATCAGCTGGCGGCACGGCGAGTGGACGTACCAGGTGCACCTGGGCGCCGACGAGATCGAGGCAACCGCGCGAGCCGACGGCAGCGTGCGGCGAATTCGCGCCGCCGGCTCAGCCTGACCCGGTGCCACCAGCTCAGGTCGACCCGGCGGGCGGCCCGGTGGAAGCCCGGACGATCAGTTCCGGACGCATCAACACCGAATGGGCGGCCCGCGCCGAGCTGCCGCGCAGCAGGTACTCCACGGTCACCTCGGCCATCTCGGCCAACGGCTGCCGGACCGTGGTGAGCGCGGGGAAGGTCAGATCGGCGAGCGCGATGTCGTCGAACCCGACCACCGAGACGTCACGTCCGACCTCGAGCCCGGCATCCCGGGCCCCCGCGCAGACCCCGATGGCGAACATGTCGTTGTTCGCCACGATGGCGGTCGGAGGCGATGCCCGGCCGAGCAATTCCCGCGCGGCCGCTCGGCCCACCTCCGCCCCGTCGAACTCCCCCGGCCCCTCGCCGCCGCCGTCGCGGTAGATCAGTGCCGGATCCGCCGGCAGGCCCGCCCGGTCCAGAGTGCGCAGGAAGCCGTCCAGCCGCTCCTGACGGTTCACGCTGGTCACCTTGCCGGACACGAAGGCCAGCCGCCGATGCCCCAGGTCGAGCAGGTGGCTGGTGGCCAGCCGGGCCCCCAGCGAGTTGTCCACGCTGATGTTGATCAGTGCCGGGTCGCCGAGCTGACTGGTCCGGTCGAACGCCACGATCGTCATCCCGCGCTCAAGAAACGGCTGCACGTGCGCGATCGACGGCAGCGACGAGCACAACAGCACGCCGCTGATCCCGTCCGCCCAGAGTTCCTCGAGGTATTCCGACTCGCGGGCGGCGTCCCGTTCGCTGTTGCACAGCAGTACGCGGATGCCGGACTTCAGCGCGATTGATTCGACGAGATGCGCGAAGGTGCCCCAGAAGGGGTTGGCCACGGACGGCACGACAAGCCCGAGCATCTGCAGCTTCCCGGTGCGCAGCTGGCGCGCGGCCCGGTTCGGCCGGTATCCCAGCCGGGCGATCGTCTCCTCGACCCGAAGCTTGGTCGCCGGCAACATCCGGCCCTGGCGACCGTTCAGCACATTGGAGACGGTGCTCGTCGAGACCTTCGCGGCCCTGGCCACTTCCTGGATCGTGACCGCCACAACGCGCCCTCCCGCTGACCGTAGGCGACCATGACAGCCTGGCGGTAAAACGATACACCAGGTGACGCCACCGCTCAGCGCAAAATCGGGCCGGCACCGGCACGAACGTGGCTTCAGTCCCGCTCGCGCCAGTGCAGGATTTCGGCGGTCGGGTCGCCAGACATCAGCGCGCCGGGCTGGACCCGGAGCCACCACGGCTCCAGCCGGAGCGCGACGAACGCCGGCGAGGTGGGGCCGCCGGACCATGGTGGGATGATCGCCGGGTCGTAGCCGACCGGTTCGGGCGCGCTGAGGAAGTTCTCCCAGAGCCACACCCGGGTGTCGTCGTCCTCGCACAGCTCGGCCCGGCAGTGCGCATTCGCGGTGTCCTGGTTCGGGTGCCAGTAGGTGAGCGAGAGATAGGGACTGGCGCTCAGGTGGGCCCGCTTCGTCGGGGTCGGCGAGGTGCCGATCCAGCCGACCAGCCGCTCGCCGTCGAACTGCCAGATGGGGTGCAAGACCCGGGTCCACGGCCGGTTCCGCTCGTCCACGGTGGCGGCGGTGGCCCAGACGATCCGGTGGGCCATCTCCACGAACGCCGGGGCGACCTGCGCGAGTTCCTCCATGGCGATCACCTTGCCATGGACCGGTAATTCGAGGCGTTGGGGCTGACCGCGGCGGTTAGCTTCTGTGCCATGACGACTTCGTCCGCCGACATCAGTCCGAACTACGAGCAGTACCTGCGGCGTCTGCCCAAGGTGGAGCTGCACTGCCATGTCGAGGGCACGCTGCGGCCGGCAACTGTTGTGGAGCTGGCCGCCAAGCATGACGTCGCGCTGCCCACCACCGATGTGGACGAGGTGTACCGGTACTCGACGATCTACGAATTCCTGGAGATCTATCAGCGGGTGAACTCAACGGTCGTCGATCGGGAGGATTTCGCCCGGATCGCCTACGAGACACTCGAGGACGGGGTCAAGCTCGGCAATCTGAAGTACCGCGAGATGTTCTTCAACCCGACGCTGCACACCGCGCGGGGCATTCCGATGGCGGCCGTGATCGACGGGTTGATCGACGGAGCCAAGGCCGCGGAGCACGACTTCGGGGTGCGCTCCGCGTTCATCGCTGACGTGTATCGGCAGGACCCGCCGGAAGTGGCCCGACAGATGGTCGAGGAGGTGCTCGCGCACCGCCGCCCGGAGCTGATCGGGCTCGGCATGGACGCCGCCGAGGCCCCGGACCCGCCGGAGAAGTTCGTCGAGGCCTACCGGGTGGCCAAGGCCGCCGGACTGCGGTTGACCAGCCACTGCGCCGAGGACGGCCCGGCCAGCAACGTGACCACCTGCCTGGACCTGCTCGGTTGCCAGCGGTTGGATCACGGCTATCACATTCTGGAGGACGCGAGCGTGGTGGCGCGCTGCCGCGACGAGGGCATCTCATTCACCGTGTGCCCGACCTCGACCGCGGTTGTCTACGGCTGGCCGGACCTCACCACACACCCGATCACAAGGATGATCGACGCCGGTTTGCAGGTCATGCTCAACTCTGACGATCCGACAATGTTCCACACCGACATAGGCACCGAGTACGTGAGGTTCTGTGGGCAGAACAACTATTCGCCCGAGCTCGTCCGCCGCCTGGTGTTGCAGGGAGTCGAGGCGAGCTGGCTGGCCGACGTCGAGAAAGCGACGATGCGCCGAGCGTTCGAGGCCGAGATCGACGAGCTCGACCGTGAGCTACTGAGCTAGCGAGCGGCGGAGCCAGACTTTTGCTGGCTCCGCCGACAATCGCGCCCAATACCCGCGGGAGACCGGAAGAATGCCACGCCCTCGCACGAGCTCAGGATTGGTCCGTCAGGCGCCGGCATTCTTGCCGGCGGCCGTCATTTCTCCTGGTGGTAAGCGGAGGTCACGTCGGCCGGGATGCGGCCGCGATCGGACACCTTCATACCCCGCTTGCGTGCCCACTCCCGGATCGCCTGGTTCTGCTCCCGGTCCACCGCGCCACCGCGCCCACTCGCGGCGCTGGCCGAGGCGGCGTTGGCCCGAGCCCGACCGCCTCGGCGGGCCGCGGCGACATAGTCGGCCAAGGCGCCGCGCAGCTTGCCCGCATTCGAACTCGACAGGTCGATCTCGTAGGACTTGCCATCCAGCCCAAACGCGACCGTCTCATCCGCCTGCTTGCCAGTCAAATCGTCAACAAGCGAGACCGTGACCTTCTGCGCCATTTCGGCGACCCTCCACACTCAAACTCGGCGGATTCGATCCGCACCACCGATCCGGCGATACCGCCGACCCAGCGGCGACACTACTCCCCCATTCATCTGGCTGTCGAATCAACTCACCATTCACCACACGATCAGGACAACGAACGCGACCTTCGGAACCGGGAGGCCAATCACGACGTCCGATAGAAACTCCGCCCACCAGTTCACGGCCCCGTATCACGAACAACCTCGTGCCTTTTGTGGGGGTGACCGCCGGAAGCGCGCTCTCCGGTCAGTGATCTTTTGCGGGCTCTCGTACCCGGTCGCGGTTCAATGCATCACGGAACCGTTGCTGGGCGCCCTGCTTAGTGGTCCCGTAGACGGTACCGATCTGCATCCAGGTTCCGCCCTGCCGACGCAGTTCAGCGACAGCCGCCAACTCCAGCGTCTCCGCGGCCTCACGCAACCGCCGAGCGGCGGCCAGGGTCTCCAGGGCGTCGGGCGCGGACTCGACCGCATCCAGCGCGTGTCGCACCTGCTTGGACGAGCCTCTGACCGCCACGCCGTCAATGTTAACTTGACGACCAGCGGGTCAACGATAGGTTGACCCAAGTCAATGATACGTTGACCACAGGGCGGTCAACCACAGGTTGACCTCTGGTAGAACGGAAGGAGGACCGAGATGGCAAAAAAGAAGAAGGGCAAGAAGAAGTGACCACGCACCACTGACCCACCCAAGGAGCTGGGCCGGCCCGCGAGCGATATACCCGATACGTCGCGCGGGGCTCAGGCCGCCGCGCCGGGCCGCCCGGCTCCTGGTTATGCGCAGCAGGAGGTAACCGCGATGCCGGCTGACACCACTGAGACCACGGAGGTCATCGACTCCGACAGCCTGGACCGCGCCGTCGAGGCCGCGGCCACGGCATTGACGGCATTGCGCGCCGAACCCAGGGCGTACGCGGTCGCAGCGGCGGTGGACCGAGCTTCCCAGGCCGTCGACGCACTGGGGCCCGGAGTTACCGCCGTTGTCCTGCGCCGACTGCTGGCGAGCATCGCCGACTGCCACCGGGACGGTCTCCGCGACTCCTCCAGGCTCGCGGTATGCCGCCGGACCATCACGGTGGCGCTCCGGCTCGACCCCCGCTGGACCAGTGCAAGATCGCGCACGGGCAACCCACGACCCGGACTCAGCCAACCCGCGAGGCCCTGACCAGGCATTCCGCCAGTACACAGCAAGCCGGGATGGCGACGCGCACCGCCCGAGCCCCATCGGCGGGTGCGCTCAGTCCAGGCCTTCCGCGTCGCCCGGTCCGAGGATCGGGATGCCGCGCTCGCCGAGCTGACCAAAGCGGAGGCAACAATCGGGCTGTGCGTGACCACGGTGGCCCTCACATCCGGCGCGAGCGCCTTGGTCACCGCGAGCGCGGTGGTCCCGCCGTCCAGGATCACCGTCGAGCCGGGTCGGACCAGCCCGGCGGCGCGGGTCGCCACCGACTCCTTGCTGGTCACGCTGATCGTGGTGCGCGCCGCGTAGTCCCCGACCGCCGGCGAGGCGGGCAAGGCACCGCCGTAGACCCGCTGGCACAACGCCTACCCGGGGCCTCCACCGGCGCGGATCAGGACGTCGCGATTGCCACCGAGCGAGGACTGCCCGTCTACCACCGGGTGGCCGATATTCCCCCGCTGGCCGGATGAGCCCGCGCATCTCCTAACGGCCACAGGAGATACGCTGATCAAAAGCACAGTAATCGTTCCTAGAGTCATTTGTGTCAGGGCGCGAAAGCGTCGAACAAATCGCTCTCTAGGAGTCAACAATGTCGAAGTTCAACCCGGTTCCCCCGCGTCGTCGTCCGGCCCCGAAGCAGCCAGTTCGTCGGCAGCCGGCACCCCAGCGCGGTCGGTGACCCCGATAGGAACTCCGGGCGCAAACAGCTGAGCTGAGCTGCCCGGGCAGGCCGAGAGGCGGGATCCACGCTCTGCGGATCCCGCCTCAATGCCGTGACGAACGTGTACCCGTCATTCCTCGGCCGTGCGCCGGCACCGCACGCCTATATCGAACGGTTCGGAGTACCAGACCATGGACGACTATCGCGCCGATTCTGTGGACGCGGAAGCCGAAGCAATCGGCCCACTCGGGATGACAGCTCGGGCCGCCCGGCAGGATCTCCGCCAGGTGCTGGCCCAGTTCTGGCCGCTGACCCGGCCCGACCGGCGCACCTTGACGATCGCGACGGTGCTCCTGGTGGCTGCCGCGGCGGCGGACACGGCGGCGGTCTGGATGTTCAGCGAGATCATTGACGGGCTCACCGACACCGGCGGGCTCTCCGCGTTCTGGGGGCCCGCGCGTTGGTGGGTCCTGGCCGCCCTGATCGGCGCCGGGGCGACCTTTGTCGGTTACTACCTCACCGGTCAAGCCACCGAGCGCTTCCTCCTGCGGGTGCGTGACCACGCGTTCGCTCACCTGCAACGGCTCGGCCCGGACTTCTTCACCCGGCACAGCCTCGGCGACCTGGTGGCCCGGCTCTCAGCCGACGTCGAGGTGATCGAGTCGATGGTGTCCTCGGGTCTGGTCCAACTGATCAACTCGGCGGTCTCCGTCCTGTTCTTCGCCACCGCCGTGTTCTACCTGCGTTGGGACCTCGCGCTCGTGGTCGCCGCGCTGCTGCCGTTGCTACTGATCACCACCCGGCGACTGTCCGGCCGGCTGAACGCCCTCTCCCGGGACGAGCGGGCCAGCAACGGCCTGATCACCGGCCGGCTCGAGGAGAGCATCGCGACGGTGGCGCTGAGCCAGGCCTACACCACGGAGCCCGAACAGGCCCGCCGGCTACACCGCGACGGCCAGAGCTGGATGCGAGTCCGGCTGGCCCAGACCAAGCTCTCCTCGCTGTACACCCCGGTGGCCGACCTGCTGGAGACGCTGGCCATCCTGGCGGTCCTGGGCATGGGCGCGTGGGAGATCGCCGCCCACCGGATGACCCTCGGCGAACTGGTCGGGTTCGCCACGTACCTGGGCTTCCTGTTCGTACCGCTGCAGCGCCTCGGCGAGCTCATCCTGGGCGTCAGCGTGGCCCGGGCCAGCAGCGACCGGCTCGCCGAGATCCTCGCCGCCCGCCCCATGGTCATCGATCCGGCGGAGAACCGGCGCGCCCTCGGCACCGCTCCGATCGTCACCACCCCCGCCCGGCAGGGTGCGCTGCGGCTCTCCCGGGTCAGCTTCAGCTACCCCGGGGCACTCACCCCGAGCCTGCGGGACGTCTCGTTCACCGTGCACCCCGGACAGCTCGTCCTGGTCACCGGGCCAAGCGGAGCGGGCAAGTCCACGCTGACCCGGCTGCTGCCCCGGTTCTACGACCCCACCTCGGGGGAGATCACCCTGGACGGGACCGACCTGCGCGACTACCGGCTCGCCGCGCTGCGCCGCAGCCTCACCCTGCTCCCCCAGGAGACCACGATCCTCACCGGGTCCGTCGCCGACAACATCGCCTACGGCTGCTCCGGCGCGACCCCGGAGGCCATCACCGAAGCGGCCCGAGCCGCCGGCGCCGAAGAGTTCATCCGCCAACTGCCACTCGGCTACCTCACCCAGCTCGGCCACCGAGGACCTCAGCTGTCCGGCGGACAACGCCAACGCATCGCCCTGGCCAGGGCCTTCCTCCGGGACACCCCGCTGCTGGTCCTCGACGAACCCACCACCGGCCTGGACAACCACGCCATCGCCGAGCTGGTGCCCACATTGCGCAGCCTCACCCGAGACCGCGGCACGCTATTGATCAGCCACGACCTGTCCCTCGCACCGCTGGCCGACGCGGTCGTCGTCCTCGAGCAGGGCACCCTCGCCCAGCAGGGCAGCCCTGGCTACCTCGCGGCATCCTCGGGCCCCTACCAGCGCCTGCTGAACCGACAGCTCGAGACGAGTCCCGCCCTGGGCGAGCTCACCGGAGCGCCCGGATAAGGAAGTCCGTGACGCTATCCAGGTATTGCGGCGTAATGGCCTCGCGCCGGGCGTGCAGGCGCCAGAACACCGGAGCGGCCAGCAGGTCCATCACCAGCTCGCGGTCGGTGTCCGCCGGGATCTCGCCGCGCTCGATCGCCCGGTCCAGGATCACCGAACCCCGCCGGCGGCGCGGCTCACCGACATATTCGGTCAGCGCGTCCCCCAGAGCGACGTTGGTGCGGGCCACGCCGATCAGGTCGGTGAAGATCGGCCCGAGCCGGCGGTCCTGGAACCAGCGCAGTATCGAGTCCAGCAACGCACGCACGTCTCCCCGGAACGATCCGGTGTCGGCCACCTCGACCGCCGGCACACCCAACTGCGCGACGATGCTCACCGCCATGTCCTGCTTCGAGGGCCAGCGGCGGTAGAGCGCGCTCTTGCCCACCCCGGCCCGGCGGGCCACCGCGTCCATCGACAGGCCCTGATAGCCCTTCTCGGCCATCTCGTCGAGCGCGGCTTCCACGATCGAATCGGTCAGGTCCGACCGCAGCACGGCGGCTCCGGTAGGCGCACGCTTCGTCCCGGGCATGGCCGGTGAGCCTAGCACTGGACAGGACCGGCCCGTCCCGGCGCCCGGGAGCTGCGACCCGAGCTGGCCCAGGACGGCCCGACGATCGACAGCACCGATTCGGACCCGACCCGCAACATGCGGCTGCTCGGCGACGCCGGCTTGCACCGGATCAACGGCCCACCGAGTTCGGCGGGCTCTGGGACCGCCGAGGAAATCATGCACGAGGGACGTCGGCTGGTCGCCTCGAACGCGGAGACCGGCGGGACCGGCGCCACAGACCCAGCGCGGCGGGGTAGCTAGACCTGGCGGGACGAGTGTGGAGCGGGTTCTGGTGCGCTCGGGCCCAGGCTCAGGCATTACCCCGACAGGCACAGTGTCGGGTGTCTGGTCCGGTCGAGGAGAGACCCGCCTCGGCGCCGGGCTGAGCTCGACGAGAGGCAGCTATGCCAGGTCGTCTGTTTCGGGACCGCCGAGACGCCGGTCGGGTCCTCGCCGGTCTGCTCGATCACTACCGGGGCGATCCAGACGTCATCGTGCTCGGCCTGCCCCGGGGCGGCGTTCCGGTCGCGTACGAGGTCGCCACCGCCCTGGGCGCACCGCTCGATGTCTTCGTGGTCCGCAAGCTGGGCGTGCCGGACAACGAGGAAATGGCAATGGGAGCGATCGCCAGCGGCGGCGTCGTCGTGCTGAGCGACGACGTGGTGCGCGGGCTGGATATCGAGCCGGAGATCATCCAGCGAGTCGCGGAGCGGGAGGGGCGCGAGCTCGTCCGGCGTGAACAGGCTTACCGGGGCGGCCGCCCCGTGCCGGATCTCGAAGGCCGCAAGGTCATCCTTGTCGACGACGGGCTGGCCACCGGCGCGAGTATGCGCGCGGCCATCCGGGCATTGCGCGAGCTACACCCGGCACGGATTGTGGTGGCCGTTCCGGCCGCGCCACGGTCGACCTGTGAGGAGCTGCGGGCACTGGTCGACGAGGTTGTCTGCGCGACCACACCCTCGCCGTTCTTCGCGGTGGGCCGCTCCTACTGGGACTTCACCCAGACCAGCGACGACGAGGTGCGCGAGCTGTTGCGGGCCGCCAACCGGGAGCGGCCGCCGGCCCGCGAGCCCGGCCAGAACGATGCGGGCCTGATCAGATCGGCGGCTCGGTCCACTCAGTCCGGTGTGCCCGAGGCGGACGCCCTCGAGGAGCTCATCGGCGACGCGCGTTTCGTGCTGATCGGGGAGGCATCCCACGGCACGCACGAGTTCTACGCGGCGCGCGCGGCGATGACCCAGCGGCTGATCGAGGAGCACGGCTTCTGTGCCGTCGCGGCCGAGGCGGACTGGCCGGACGCGTACCGGGTGAACCGTTTTGTCCGGGGTCGCGGGACGGACGACGCGACCGCGGCGGAAGCGCTCGGTGGCTTCGCCCGTTTCCCCACCTGGATGTGGCGAAACACGGTGGTGCTGGACTTCGTCGGCTGGCTGCGCGAGCACAACAACCAGGCCTGGGGCGAGCCGGGCAAAGCCGGCTTCTACGGGTTGGACGTGTACAGCCTCTACCGCTCCATGCACGAGGTCATCGACTACCTGGAACGGGTGGACCCGGTCGCGGCGGCGCGGGCCAGGGAGCGCTACTCGTGTTTTGATCATTACGGCGACGACGACGGGCAGAACTACGGCCTGGCCGCCGCGTTCGGTGCCGGCGACACCTGCGAGCGGCAGGCGTTGGACCAGCTCGTGGATCTACAGCGGCACGCGCCGGAGTACGCCGGCCGGGACGGGCTGCTGGCCGAGGACGAGCTGTTCTACGCCGAGCAGAACGCACGGACGGTCAAGGACGCCGCCGAGTACTACCGGTCGATGTTCAGCGGGCGGGTGCTGTCCTGGAACCTCCGGGACGTGCACATGGTCGACACGCTGGACGCGCTCAGCCGTCACCTGAGCCAGCAGCGCGGCGAGCCGGCGAAGATCGTGGTCTGGGCGCACAACTCCCACCTCGGCGACGCCAGGGCGACCGAGTCGGCGGCCCGAGGCGAGCTCAACGTCGGCCAGCTCGTCGGGGAGCGCCACCCCGGCCAGTCCCGGTCGATCGGCTTCACCACCTACACCGGCACGGTGACCGCCGCCGATGAATGGGGCGGCGCGGCGCAGCGCAAACAGGTTCGCCCGGCGCTCGCGGACAGCGTTGAGGAAGTCGCCCACGGGGTGGGTGAGCAGGAGTTCTACCTCTCGTTCCGGACCGGGTCACGGGCCGCTGACGCGCTGCGCACCACCCGCCTGGAGCGGGCGATCGGGGTGATCTACCGACCGGAAACCGAGCGGCGGAGCCATTACTTCATGGCCCGGTTGGCCGACCAGTTCGACGCCGTGATCCACCTCGATCAGACCCGCGCGCTGGAGCCACTTGAGCGGACTGCCCGCTGGGAGCGGGGCGAGGTTCCAGAGACCTATCCGTTCGCCGTGTGAGACACCGCCGGAAGCCCGGAGCAAGGGACAGGACCGCACACCGGAGAGGACCTACCGCCATGGTTGACACGGGTTTTCCCCCGTTCGACACCACGATCGACAAGACGAACCACGTGCTCAAGCAGATCGAGCAGGCGTACGGGTGGTCGAAGGACCAGCGCAATCTGTCCTACCACGCCCTGCGCGCGGTCATGCACACGCTGCGCGACCGGCTGCCGGTGGACGAAGCCGCCCAGCTCGCCGCCCAGCTGCCCATGCTCATCCGAGGCATCTACTACGAAGGCTGGGATCCCAGCCGAGTCCCGGTCAAGCTCAACCGGGAGCAGTTCTTCGACCGGGTCCGGCAGGAATTTCCCTACGACGTCGAAGGCGGCCCGGAACAGCTGGCGCACACGGTTCCGCTGGCGCTCCGGGAGCACATCAGCGACGGAGAATGGCAGGACTTGAAATCCACGCTGCCTCGCGAATTGGTCGGCGTCCTCCCCTAGCCGGCCGAGACAATGGAACCCAGCCCACGGATTGTCATCGTTGGCGGCGGATTCGCCGGGTATCACGCGGCCCGGACACTGTCCCGGTCGCTCGGTGACTCGGCGCGGATCACGCTGGTCAACCCGACCGACTTCTTCCTGTACCTGCCGCTACTGCCGGAGGTGGCTACCGGAATCCTCGAGCCCCGCCGGGTGGCGATCCCACTCGCCGCCACGCTGCCCGGGGTGTGCTGCGTGCTCAGCGAGGTGCGCGGGGTCGACCTCGACGCGCGCCGGTTGACGATGCGCACACCGGAGGGCGACACCTCAGAGCTCGGGTACGACCGCCTGGTGATCACCGTGGGCAGTGTCAACAAGTTGCTGCCGATCCCAGGGATCACCGAGATCGCTCACGGGTTCCGGGGCATCCCGGAGGCGCTGTACCTGCGCGATCACATCACCCAGCAGATCGAGCTCGCCGAACTGGCCGAAGACCCGCTCGAGCGGGCCGAGCGGTGCACATTCGTCGTGGTTGGCGCCGGCTACACCGGAACCGAGGTGGCCGGCAACGGGGCGTTGTTCACCGCTGACCTGGTGCGCGCGCACCCTGGCCTGCGTGACCAGCGCGTCCGCTGGCTCCTGGTGGACATAGCCGGACGCGTGCTGCCCGAGCTCGATCACAGGTTGTCCGAGACCGCCGACCGCGCCCTGCGTCGCCGCGGCGTGGAGATCTGCCTGGGCACCTCCATCAGCGAGGCGAGCCGTCGAGCGGTTCGGCTGACCAACGGGCAGACCGTGCCCACCCGCTCGCTCATCTGGTGCGTGGGCGCCCGGCCGGACCCGCTGGTGCAGAACCTGGGTCTGCCCACCAACACCGGCCGGTTGGTCGTCGATGAGTACCTCGGGGTACCGGGGCATCCCGAGCTCTTCGCCTGCGGCGACGCCGCCGCCGTCCCCGACCTGACCCGCCCCGGCTCGCTGACCGCGATGACCGCCCAGCACGCGCAGCGACAGGGCAAGCGTGCCGCCCAGAACGTGGCGGCGTCGTTGGGCCGGGGTGAACGTGCCCCCTACCGGCATCGGGACCTGGGGTTCATCGTCGACCTGGGCGGTGCGCAAGCCGCCGCCAACCCGCTGGGGATCCACCTGTCCGGCCCGCTGGCCAAGGCCGTCGCCCGGGGCTACCACCTGGCCGCGATGCCGGCGAACCGGGCGCGGGTCGCGGTGGATTGGGCCCTGGAGGCGGTGCTGCCCCGCCAAGGCGTCCAGCTGGGCCTGGTGCACTCCACGGCGGTGCCGCTCGACTCGGATGCCCCCGAGCTTCCGCGTATCGAGCCGTAACCGCACAGTCGTGGCGGCGACCGGCCGCCGAGAAAAAGGAACTCCGATGAGTACCGCGAAGGCCGAAACGATCCGCACCGACATTCCCGCCCGGCTCGATCGGCTGCCCTGGTCGCGTTTCCACTGGCGGATCGTCCTCGGCCTCGGCGCCGTCTGGATCCTGGACGGCCTCGAGGTCACCATCGTGGGCGCGGTGAGCTCGCGGATGATCGAACCGGGCAGCGGGATCACCCTCAACGCGGCCGACATCGGTATCGCGGCGGCGGTCTACGTCGCCGGCGCCTGTCTCGGTGCCCTGTTCTTCGGCCAGCTCACCGATCGCCTCGGCCGCAAGCGGCTCTTCATGATCACCCTCGCCCTTTACCTGGTCGCGACGGTGCTCACCGCCTTCGCCTTCGCCCCCTGGTACTTCTTCCTGTGCCGGTTCTTTACCGGTGCTGGGATCGGTGGGGAGTACTCAGCGATCAACTCCGCGGTCGACGAGCTCATCCCGGCACGGAATCGCGGCGCGGTCGACTTGGCCATCAACGGCAGCTTCTGGGCTGGCTCCGGCGTGGGTTCGCTGGCCGCGCTGCTGCTCCTCAACGAAGCGATCTTTCCGGTGGATCTGGGTTGGCGGCTGGCCTTCGGCCTGGGCTTCGTCATCGGGTTGGGGATCCTGGTGGTGCGCCGGCACGTCCCGGAAAGTCCCCGCTGGCTCTTCCTCCACGGCCGGGTCGACGAGGCAGAGCGCATCGTCGATCAGATCGAACGCGAGGTGAAAGCCCAGACCGGCGCCGTGCTGCCGCCGCCCCGCTACGAAATATCCATTCGGCTGCGCGACACGGTGCGTTATCGAGACCTCGTCAAGATCGCTTTCCAGCGCTATCCCAACCGCGCGATCCTCGGCCTGACGTTATTCATCGGGCAGGCGTTCCTGTACAACGCGGTGGTGTTCGACCTGGGCACGTTGCTCACCGGGTTTTTCGGTGTCAGCTCGTCGTCGGTCCCGTACTACATGGTCCTGTTCGCGGCGAGCAACTTTCTCGGTCCGCTGCTGCTCGGTCGGCTGTTCGACACGGTCGGGCGGATCCCGATGATCTCCGGCACCTACCTGGGATCGGCCGTCCTGGTCGTCGTGCTCGGCATCCTGCTGCGCGGCGGCGACATGACCACGACGGCCTTCATGGCGCTGCTCATGGCGGCGTTCTTCCTGGCCTCGGCCGGTGCGAGCTCGGCCTACCTCACCGTGAGTGAGGTCTTTCCGATGGAGATCCGCGGGCTGGCGATTGCGTTGTTCTATGCGGTCGGAACCGCGGTCGGCGGTATCAGCGGCCCGTTGTTCTTCGGCAACGTCATTCACAGCGGGGATGTCCGGCTGGTCGCGCTCGGCTTCTTCGTCGGCGCCGCGGCGATGGCGCTGGGCGGCATCGCCGAGCTCGCCCTGGGCGTCCGTGCCGAGGGCCAGTCGCTGGAGAACATCGCCACGCCGCTCACCGCCGAGGAATCCGAGGCCGGCGCCGGGGCAGCGCCGGAGGCCGGGGCAGCGCCGGAGGCCCTGGCCGCCCCGGGGGGACAGAGCACGCCGGGCACGCGGCACGACACAGGACGTCTCCACCTCGGCCCGGGTTCGGCGTTCTACTCGCCGGGCCAGATCGGCACGGCCGGAACCACGAGCCGTTGGGCCGCCGCATCCGATGAGGCACGTGCGTGGGAGATCGACATGATCGTGCGCTCGGTGGATCGACACGGGCCGATGACGCGCGATGCGCTGGAGGGCTATATCGGCGGGCGGTTCTGGGGGCCCGGGCGTTTCTCCTCGGCGCTGCGGCGGGCCGTCGCCGAAGGGCGGGTACGCCGGGTGTCGCGGGGCTCCTACGTCGGTGGCGCTTCCTCCGAGCGGGCGGCCTCGGACCGCTGAGTCCGGCCCTGCGAGGGCTGGCGCCCGAAGCCTTGGCCGGACGACTGCGTCGCCGCGTCGTCGAAGGACAGCGGATCGGCCGGTCGAGGCAAGGCCTCGGGGTGCTTAGCGGCCAGGAAGGCGATCAGCGCTTCGCGGATCTCGCAGCGCAGATCCCACGAGGTCGGACCGTCCGAGGCTGAGGCCAGCACCCGCACGACCATCGTCCAAGGGGTGGAGTCGACCACCTGGCAGACCCAGGCCCGCCGATCCCACAGCGGCGATTGCTCAACGATGCGCCGCGATTCCGCGCGCACCTCCTCCACCGGAGCCAGGTAATCCAGGTGCAGCAGGACCGCGCCCAGCACACGTGACTCGTCTCGGGTCCAGTTCTCGAAGGGCGTGGTGATGAAGTAGGTGGTCGGCAGCATCAGCCGCCGCTCGTCCCAGAGCCGTACCACGACATGCGTCAGGGTGAGCTCCTCGACGCGGCCCCACTCGGCCTCGACCACCACCACGTCGTCGTACCGGAGCTGATCGGTCAGCGCGAGCTGCAACCCGGCCAGGATGTTGCGCAGGGTTGTCTGAGCGGCGAGACCGGCGATCGCGCCGGCCACACCCGCGGACGCAAGCAGGGACGCGCCCAGGGTGCGCAGGGCATCGAACGTCATCAGCATCGCGCCGAGGGCCAGCACGATCACCACCGCGGAGGTCAACCGCCGCATGATGCCGATCTGGGTACGCACCCTGCGGGTCCGTCGGTTGTCCCTGACGTCTATCCGCAGCCGCTGGAACGCCGCGTCCTCGGCGACGTAGAGGAGCCGGACCACCAGCAAGGCGGTCAGCCCGACCAGAAGCAGCTCCAACACGTGGCGGATCGCCGATCCGACCGCACCGGTCGGTGGCGGGACAGCGTTGTAGACGGCCCACACCACCAGCACCAGCACCCACGGGCGTTGGCACTTCCGGCTCAGCATCCGCAGCGCCCGGCTGTTGCGGCGCCGGGCCAGCCAGTTGACGAAGACGCCGCTCAGCCACCCGACCAGCACCGCGCCCACTGCCCAAGCCACCACCTCCGTCGCGGCGCGCACGATAGGCGAATCCGGCATCGGCGGCACCTCCCCCGCTGCGCCCACCGGGGCCAGCCCGGCGCCATACGTCTACCGAGGTGCTCAGGATGGCGACTTCGTACGCTCGATCTCGAGGAACCGCTCGGCGAGCCAGACCAACGCCGGGCCGTTCGGGTTCACCCCGGGCATCAGCTCAAGCACCTCGTACGCCTCGCCAACGCACCGCGAAACGAGTCCGCGCTGCTCGCTCTGAACATCAGATGACGTAGTCATGATCAACCCTCAGCTCGATCGATGTGAAGATCAGTTGCTCGGTTTTCGTCCTGCCGCGCTCCACCCTGGCAATGAATTTCGGTGCGGGCGCCGATCCGGCGGGGTGAGGTTCGGGCACGCGATTCAACCTCACGGACCGGGGGCTGCCCGCGTTCCGACGGGTCAGTATTAGCCGACATATACCCACGCTGAGGAGGGCCGATGACCACCACACCCAGCCGGACTGTCGGCACCCAACCATGGCTGCACCAACGCGGTCGCGAAGTGCAGTCGTTCGGCACGGTCCGGCAATTTCCGCTCGGGCTGTCGCGCGATGCCCGGATCTACTCCTGCCAGCGGCAGAACCGCATCCTGGCCGACACCCAGATCCTCTACGCGCTGTACAAGAAGCACCACTGGCTGGTGCGCGGCCACACCTTCTACCAACTGCACCTGCTGCTCGACAAACATGCCGGTGAGCAGCTTGCGCTGATCGACACCCTCGCTGAACGCATCCAGACACTGGGCGGGGTGGCCGTTGGCGACCCCCGTCACGTCGCCGAGCTCACCCATATTCCCCGCTCGCCGGACGGTGTCGAGGAGGTTCCCGCCATGCTCTCCCGACTCCTGGAGGCGCACGAGTCCATCCTCATCGACGCCCATGACGCCGCTACTCACGTCGCCGAGATGGGTGATGACGGCACGAACGACCTGTTGGTGTCCGAGGTCATCCGGACCGGCGAGATGCAAGCCTGGTTCCTCGCCGAACACCTGGTCGACACACCGCTCGTGCGGGCGGACCGCCCGGAGGACGACCGATAGGAACACCAGGGTGCCGGCAAGCGGCCTGGGCTAGCGGCCTGGGCTACCGGCGCCTTCGCTGGCCGGAGCACCGGACAGCAGGGGCAGGTCTTTCCGGGCGGCATGATGTTCGTCGCTGTCCCGGAGCCGTCGCCGCGGCCGGCCCTCCGCGCCCGGTGGTACCGGGATGAACCGCCGCGCGATCGGTCTTCCCGGTACTACTCGGTGGCACACCGGGCAGAACGGAGCACCGTCGACATCGTAGGGAGACGGCGTCGGCACTCCGTTCAACGAGAAGAACTCCCACGTATCACCGACCGCGTCGACATAGAGCACGACGTCGTAATCGGCCTCCGACTGCCAGTGCGACTCGGGGCAGCGGAAACAAACCCGCTCCACCGCGATATCTGTGATCATGTGAACAGCTCTCCCGCCGAGGATCGTATTGCCTCGAGCTACGGCTCGTCGGATGCACGCCACCGCCGAGTGCGGAAACCCCGTGTCCGGCCGCGCAGGTGGCGAATCGCGAAAACGGCGCCGGCGAACATGCCCGCCGCTAGTCCAGCTGCTGGCTCCGATAGGGCTATACAGAGTGTGGCCAGCAGCGCCGCGAGCACAAGAATCAGATCTTGAATGCGCTTCCTGGTTCGAAATGATGAGGTCGACATGTCCCGAGCCATAAAGGCGGCAAGGCGGGGATCCTCCGCGGACAGCCGCTTCTCGATTTCGCATAGAGCCTCGCGTTCCCGCTCAGTCGACATCTGATCTCCTCATTCCGGTCCGCCCCGGTCAGGCAGTCAGCGGCAATCCCGCTTGGTGGGACTTCCACGGTGGCCCACCGGTGGTTTCCCTGCATCGCGCCATGGGGCGCAACATCGCGGACCGCTCCTGCCCCAGCGTGACGACAGGGCGTGACGACAGGGCGTGACCACATCGACCCGGCCGGTCATCCCCGTGCACTGTCCGCCGCGCCGGCCGATTCCGTCAGCCTCCGGTCCGACGGGAGGCACATCGAACGCCGCCATGCGTAGGTGGTGATCGCCATCACCAGGATCAACAACATCAGGACGAGCAGTTCGATGCCCTCCGGATTCCATCGGAAGGACTGCTCGGCTTCGCCGGTCACCACAATCACACGACGTATTCCAGCAACGAGTCCCACCACGAGGAACGGCTCGGGGTCCAAGGCACCTCGATGCCTGAGAGCAATAGCCACCGTATGGAGTAGCTCGGCGACGATAAAGAGCAACAGCGCTTCTTCGAGGACGGCAAGCACGATGGCCGGTAGGTTGTACGGCCCGGACACAACGATCACAATATGCCGAGCGGTATCGATGAACAATACCATGCCGAGCACCATGAGAAGCATCGCCACAATCACGTGGATCGTGTCCTCGCTGATCTCGAGAGCGCGCAAAATGCGCGTCAAGAGACCACCCCGCTGAGCTCTCATACTGTTTACCCCGCAGTTCGTACTAGTGGTGGCTACGGGAGCGCGCGTCCCAGGCCTCGCGGAGTTCCCGCCGGGCACTGTCGATCTCGGCGGCCAGGTCCCCGCCCTGTGCGTCGATCTCCGCCGCCCGCGCCGCCAGGGTGTGCAGGAGTTCCACCGCGGCGTCCGCCACCCGCCTGGCCTCTTCCGGGCGGTCATCGGCCAGCAGCGACTCGATGGCATAGGACACGCTGGAAAGTGTCTCGTGGGACGTATCCGGCGGCATGTACTCGGCCAATCCCCGCGGGTAGGGGGTCTTCTCGCGGAATTCACGCAGCGCGTCCACGATGACCGGTTGCGCACTGAGTTGATCGAGCAGCGCGATGACTCGGTACAGCCGCGCGGTGAGGCGAGGTGCCCCTGGGTGGCGGTCCAGCCAGGACAGCAGCGCTTGCTGCCCACCCAGATGTTGGGAAACTCGCGCCAGGCTCGCGGCGAGCGGATTCGGCAGCACCGAGTGGAACGGCAGGATTCGTGCAACCTGGTCGGCGAGCACTGCCTCGCCCTCCTGGTCCAGTCGGCCTTCCTCAAACGCCTCGACCAGCTCTCGGTCCAGCCGGAAGTCTGCCATTGGCTACTCCCTTCCCTTGCCGGTATGGCGCGAACCGCCATTCGATATAGATGGTTGGAGTTCCTCATCTTGTGGCTGAATCCAGCTCGGCACACCAACCCGTCGGCACAACAGCGACCGGTCCGGTTCCCCCTGTCAGTGCGAGTCGAGGGGCGAGATGTCCCACCCCCGGGTCGAGGCGACGCAGCGGAAGGCGCGGCACGATGGGCACGGAGATTTCCGCGCGACAGCTTTCCGCGCGACAGCTACGCCGACGGCGGGAGACGCAGGTATCCATGTCAACGACGTACCTCGCGGCGGACAATTTCCTGCTACCCAACGGCACTTTTGTCGCCGAGCTGGTGCTGCTCCTGCTGATGCTCTTCGTATTCCGGAAGTTCGTGCTGCCGCCGCTTTTCGAGTCGATGCGGGAGCGGGAAAATATCCGGCGAAGAGCACAGGAAAACTACGAGCAGGCCATCAGCAGGCTTCGTGCGGCCGAGGAAGAATACAACCGCATACTGGCGGACGCTCGCGTCGAAGCCGCGCGGATACGGGCGCGGGCCAGGGCAGAGGGCGAGCGGATCCTCGCGGAAATGCACGAACAAGCTGTCGCCGAAGTAGAACGAGCTCGGCGCTGGGCGGAAGCTGAATTGGCTACCCAGCGCGAGCGGGTGAGGCGAGAGTTGCGCCCAGAGCTGGGCGAGCTAGGAATGCGCCTGGCGGAGAAGCTGCTCGGCGACGAACTGGCCCGTGACGAGGACAAAAAGTTGATCATTGAGCGGTTCCTGGCCGAACTGGAGTGGGGGCCGTCGTCAGCTCGAGCCGAGACCCGGTCGCCGTCCCGTCGGGCCGGCTAGGGGGTTGTTCGGCGTCCGGACGGCCCGAAAACCTTGGTCGACTTGGGATTTGCTGGTCCATTTCTAAAGAAGCTTTGGAAGGAAGAACAGTCAGTTACAACAGTCGGGCTTCCGCCTTTTGTCTGTGGGGCGGGGACCCTGGTCGGGGACGGCCGGCGAGGCGCCAAAAAAATCGTTGAAAAATTACGTACCCAGCTTCGTGAACTTCGGAAAATGTTGGACCCCGCTGCCACAATGTTGGCATGTCGGAGAGTCCACTTCGCCCCTCGCGCGAGTCCGTGTATGCGGGTTTGGCCGCGATGCGGGTGGATGTGCGCTCCGCGTCCAGGCAGGATCGGATTGATCAGCTGTCGTATCTGAAGACGGTGGTGCGCCAGGTCGAGCTTGACATGGTTGAGTTGGTGGCCTCGCTGGATAGCGGCGGTGATTTCGTCGAACTCGGGGTGCGCCCGGTCTCGGCGGTGGCGGATCTGTTGCGGT
>DASWST010000259.1:0-23028 GCA_036402515.1 Pseudonocardia sp. | reverse complement strand
CCACGGCAAGACCTACCTGTACCCGCGGTACTAGTGCCGCGGAAACTAAGAACACAGCGGCCTACGGGCGGCCGGCCCGGACCCCGACACCTCGGTCTGATTCGACGATCCGCACATCCTGGAATCCGCCGGCGAGCATGCTGGCGGCAACCGCCGAGGTGACCCGGTCCGCGCTGGTCGGCCCGGCCGCGCCGTAGAGCACGTACAGCTGCCCGCCCGGGCGCAGCGCGGCGTGCAGCACGGCCAGCTCGCGGTCAGCCCGGCCGGTCCAGAACAGGTCGACGTCGACCGAGAACGCCTTGTCCAGGCTGCCCGCCGGTAGCCGCAGCTTCTGGAGTGCCGACTTCCGTACCTCGAGGCGACCGGCGGCGATGTGCGCGACGTTGCCGTTCGCGGTGCGTTCGACCGCCACCACTGAGCGGTCGATCGCCAACAGCCGGCCGGTACTCAGCCGTTCGCACACAAGTCCCGCGGCCACGCCCGGTCCGCAGCCGATCTCGAGCAGCGACTCGGCCGGGCCCGGGTCGACCACTTCCACGGCCCAGACGATGCGCTCCGGACGGCGCTGAACAGACCGGACGGTCCTCACGCTCCCACCGGCAAGGGCCCCGGGCCCTGTCCCGTCCGACGGTCATCCACGCGGATCTCGAGCTCCTCGAGCGCGGTCACGTAGGTCATCAGCCGCAGCGTCTGGTGGGCTGCCAGGTCGACCGAGAGGGTGGCCGCGCTGATCGGGCGGCAGCGCACGCGCAGTACGTGCCGACCGGGACACACCGGCACCCGCGCCGCGCAGCCAGTTTCCAGGTCGGCGACCCGGCGGCCGTCCAGCTCCACCCGGAACCGCCGTCCCGCGCCGGCAGACCAGGTCCGAGGTCGGGAAATGAGCAGTTCGCCGGCCTGTTCCGCCGATGCGGCGGCGACCGGGGCGTCCGGCTGGGATTGCGTGTCGAGCGCGCCCTTCCGCCGGAGCTGGCGGGAAAAGATGCTGGTCACGGCGGATCCTGGTGTGTGCGGCAGTGGTAACAGACTGTACCCAGCGCGCGGGAAGTCAAGCGAGATAACTGGATTGTCTTTGACGCACCGCAAACGTGTCGGAAGCCGCATCGGGGCCAAATAGCGCTGTCTTAGAGCCTTGGACTCGGCGCTGTTGCCGGTACGGAAGCGCGGGCGCGCCGCGTTCCGGTTCGGCTGGGCCGACCTGCTGGGTCTGATCGGGATCGGCCCGGCCGTCGCGGTGATGTGCCTGTGGCTGACACTCGCCCGACCGGCCGCCGACTTCGTGGAATCGCTCACCAAGGCGAGTCGGCGGAATCTGAAGCTTCCGGCGCGGACGCACTGGCTCTGATCACCGCCCCGCTCACGGGTCGCTCAGTGCGGCCAGCGAGTAGCCGGCCGTCTCCTGGTAGCCGGTGATGATGTCGTCCAGCTCCTCGGTGCTGATCACGTCCTCGATCCGGGCGAACGGCCGGTCCCCGGTGCGCTGGTAGACCTCGCGCAGGATCGCGTCCGGTGGATTCGTGCGGTTTGCGCGCACCACGGCGGAGGTGGCCGGGCGCCGCAGCCGTTCGTACCCGGCGAACGCGGTCGCCACGTCGTGGGATGCGGCTAGCTCGGCGGCCAGTGCCGAGGCGTCCAGCACGGCTTGACCGGCGCCGTTCGAGCCTCGGGGAACCATCGGGTGCGCCGCGTCGCCGAGCAGGGTGACCCGGCCGGTGCCCCACCATGGCAGCGGGTCCTGGTCGACCATCGGGTATTCCAGGATTTCCGGTGCGCCCCGGATCAACGCCGGCACGTCCAGCCAGTCGAACCGCCAGTCGGCGAACACGTCGATGAAGTCCTCCACCCGGCCGGCGCGGTTCCAGTCCCGGTCGGCGTGCCGAGGCGTCTCGATCTCCACCACCCAGTTGACCAGCTGGCGGCCCGCGTCGTCCACCTGCTCGCGGATCGGGTAGACCACGAGCTTGCCGGTGGCCAGCCAGCCGGCTCGGATCATGCTGGCGCCGCCCAGGATCGGCGGTGACACGGTGACCCCGCGCCACATGTTGTGACCCGAGTAGACCGGCGGACCCTGCTCGGGATGCAGCTGCCGGCGCACGGCGGAATGAATGCCGTCGCAGCCGACCGCGGCGTCGGCCCGCACCCTGGTCCGGCTGCCTTCGGCTCTGGTCAAGCGCACGGTCACGCCGCGCTCGTCCTGGTCGACCCGTTCGCAGCGGTGCCCGGTGACCACGGAGTGCTCGCCGAGCCGGGCCCGGACCGCGCGGGCCAGCACCGCCTGGAGGTCAGCGCGATGGATGGACAGCTGCGGCCAGTCGTAGCCGGCGGCCCGGCCGATCCGCTCGGTGTGGATGTGCTGGCCGAACCGGTTGAAGTACACCGACTCCCGAGGCGCGACCGCCACCGAGGCCAGCTCCTCGCCCAACCCGAGCCTGCTCAGCTCCCGGGTGGCGTGCGGCAGCAGGTTGATCCCGACACCGACCGCCGACAACTCGGGCACGGCCTCGAACACCTGGCACTCGATACCGGCGGCGTGCAGCTCCAGGGCCAGGGTGAGGCCGCCGATCCCGGCGCCGATGACGGCGACCCGAGGGCTCACGCCACGATTCCCTGCCGTCGGGCGCCCGCGTCGGATATCGCGCCCTCGCCTCGGCCGGTGACGAACGAGGTGCTCAGCACGGCCAGGGCCGCCGCCACCGCAACGGCCACGAACAGCACCGACGTGCCGCCGAACGCGCCGAGCAACGCGCCACCGAGATACGGGCCGAGGATTCCGCCGATTCGCCCGACCCCCAGCATCAGCCCTTCGCCGGTGCCTCTGGCCTGGACCGGATAGGTGATCGCGCAGATGTTGTTGAGCAGGAACTGGCCGCCGAAGATGAACAACCCGGCGGCGCCGACGGCCAGCAGGTTGCCGAGGGCGCCGTCGGTGAACGCGACAACCAGCACGGCGGCCACACCCAGCCCGCACCAGAGCGTCACACTGCGCCGGGCACCGAGATAGCGATCGGCGACGAACCCGCCGAGCACCGCCCCGACGATGGACATGCCCTGCATGACCGCCCCGAAGGCGTACCCGGACACGAAGCCGTGGCCCCGCTGGATCATCAACTGGGGCGTCCAGGTGGACAGCCCGTAGACGCAGAACAGCAGCAGGAACGACGACATCCAGAGCGCCAGGGTGCGGCGCCGGTAGCTGCTCCCCAATACCAGCCGCAGGTCCCTGGCCGGCGGCTGCGGCGCCGAGGTGAGGCCGGCGGTCCGGTACAGCTCGGCCCGTTCCGGGCGGATGCGGGCGAGCAGCCGAGCGGCCTGTTCGGTCTGGCCCCGGGACACCAGGAACTCCACGGACTCCGGAAACACCGCCAGGTACACCAACCCGAGCAGGATGCCGGCGCCGCCGACGTAGAACAACGCCGGCCAGTTGCCACTCTCGGTCAGCGTGACACCGAGCACCGCGGCGAGCACGCCGCCGAGCGCGAACCCGGTGCCCCCCAGCACGGCCAGCCGGTTGTGTACCCGGTCCGGCAGGTACTCGTTCACGTAGGCGGTGCCCAGCGGCAGCAGCACCCCGAGACCCAGCCCGGTGAGCATCCGCAGCACCACGAACGGTGTGAACGACGTGCCGAACGCCCCGGTCAGCACGCTGAACACGCCGGCGATGAACAGCCCGGCGATGAGCGTGGGCCGCCGTCCGATCCGGTCCGCGATCACCCCGTGGGTGAGCGAACCGACGCCGAACCCGATCAGCCCGGACGACATGAGCAAGCCCGCCGTGCTCGGTGCCAGCGACCACTCGTGGGCCACGAAATGCAGGATGTAGGACGGGATGAACGTGTCGTAGCCGTCGAAGACGGTGGCCAGCGCGACCAGCCCGACGAGCAGCCAGTGGTACGGGCGCAGTGGCGCCTCGCTCAGCTCGGTACGCACATCGACGGCGATGCTCGACACCGAATACCTCCCTCGGCCCCACTGCTGCCCCCAGCTAGCCACGGACCACCCGCCCGGTGGAATCGGTAGCCTCTAGGATTCCTTTGTGCGGAACAAGTCGTCCCTGGAGTCGGCGGACAACATCCTGCGGCTGATGCTCCTGCTGTCCGAGCGCCAGCGGGTACGGGTCAGCGACGCGGCGACGCACCTCGGGGTGGCCCGCTCCACCGCACACCGGCTGCTCAGCGCACTGAGCTATCGCGATTTCGCCGTCCAGGACGCGCACAAGGCCTACCGGCCCGGCCCCGCGTTCAATCGGCTGGTGCTGCCCGGTTCGTCCCCCCAGGACCTCCGGACGTTGCTGCGCGGACACCTGCGGGCGCTGCACGACGAGCTGGGCGAGACCTGCCATCTCATGGTGCTGGAGGGCAACGGCACCCGGTTTCTGGACTGTGTGGAGTGCACGCACGTACTCCGTGTCGGATCGCGGGTGGGCATGCTGCTGCCCGCGCACTGCACGTCGGGTGGCAAGACGCTGCTCGCCGAGCTGTCCGCCGCGCAGCTGACCGCGCTGTACCCGCGAGAACTGCCGGGCGCGCCCGGCGGCGTACCGGTCCAGCTCAACGCGTTGCGTCGGCAGCTGGCCAGCATCCGACGGCGTGGTTACGCCACCAACTTCGAGGAGAGTGATCGCGGCATCGTGGCGGCGGGTGCCTGTGTCCGGGACAGCGCGGGGCGCGCCGTCGCCGCGCTCGCGGTCGCCGCGCCGAGCGCCCGCTGCCCCCGGTCCCGGGTGCCGGCGCTGGCCGCCGCTGTCGTCGCGGCGGCCGAGCGCGCCGGCACCTCGTTATAGCCAGGATCTCCGGCACCCGTTCTCACCTGCGCGATTGCCGCATCGTGTGTCGTTGCGGCACGAACGAGTGGCACAACCCATCCCGGTGTTGCCGTATTCGAGGCTTCCGGTTACTAACGGGGCTGCTGTGATGCACGTGCACTGACGGGGCTGCTGTGGCGCGAGTGCACTCACCCGGCGGCAGCGGGACACCCTGGAGGATGCCATGAACACCATGACGAGGCGGCTGGCCCGAGTGACGGCCCTGGCCGTCGGGGTCGCCGCCGGCGTGCTGTGCGCCGCGGGGACGGCGGCCGCGGCCGACTACCTGAAGGCTCGCTCCGACACCGGCGACGGGGGAGCTGTTTCCATCGGTGGCGATGCCTACGGATACAACGACGACAACGACAGCGAGACCTGGGTGCGCCCGTCCAGGCACGGCATCAGCGCGGTGAACTCGGCGGGGGATGGCACGGCCGATCAGCGCGTCGACCAGAGCCGCAGCGACACCAGCAGGTACATCCACCACGAGGACCACACCCGCACCGACAGTCACGACAACTTCAACTCGCACAACAGCGGCCGCTACGAGGACAGCCACGACGACACCCGCGTCCGCCGCGACTACTGATGGGCCTCCCACCGGCGTCCTCAGCCGCCAGCTTCGGGTGAGCCCGATCACAACTTGGTCTTGTGCTTGTCACTCCATAGCTTTACGGTTTCACCCAACTCAGCTACTCAATTCGGACCGCGAGGCGGCGTAGTGACAACTCCTCTGACGTCTGATGTGCAGTGCCGACGCCGACCCGTCACCCTCGGCACGGCCAGTTGATCTCCACGAGCTAGCGCAAAAGGCCATTCGGTCGACGGTCACCGGGTGAAAACCATGATCGAGGGGAGAAGATCGTGACGGAAAACGTGGCCCCAAAGGAGTGTGCCGCGGAAGTCCCCAGCAAGTACCTGCCGCCGATGCCCTACGCGGACATCCCGGAGCCGAACTCGCTGCGTAAGGTGCTCGGCCCGAGCGTGATCATGGCGGCGTTGTCCATCGGCTCGGGTGAGTATTTGCTCTGGCCGTACATCACCACCCAGGTCGGCCTGGTGTTGCTGTGGGCGGCCCTCCTTGGTGTCAGTCTCCAGTTCTTCCTGAACATGGAGATCGAGCGCTGGACGCTGGCCACCGGTGAGACGGCGATCTGCGGATTCGCCCGGATGTGGAAGCCATGGGGCGCGGTGATGGCAGTCGCCGCCTTCGTCACGATCGTCTGGCCGGGCTGGGCGACCAGCGGAGCGACGGTGCTCGGTTTCCTGTTCGGCTTGAGCACGTCGGGCGCGACCTGGGTGGCGATCGCCGCACTGGTCGCGATCGGGATCACGCTCACCGTGTCACCGGTGGTGTACAAGACGGTCGAGAAGATCGAAACCGTCAAGGTCCTTGCGGTGTTCTTCTTCCTCGTCGTCGTGATGGTGGCCGGGATCAGCGCGCGGGCCTGGGGCGACGTCCCGCAAATCATCACCGGGTTCGGCACCGGCCTCGGCACGATCCCCGGTGGGCTGGACGCCGCATTGGTGCTGGGCGCCATCGCGTTCGCCGGCGCCGGCGGGATCGGCAACCTGGCGCAGAGCAACTGGATCCGGGACAAGGGCTTCGGGATGGGAGCGCACATCCCGCGCATCGTCTCGCCGGTCACCGGCCAGGACGTGGCACTCGCGGCGACCGGGAAGATGGTTCGCCAGGACGAGGCGAACATGGGCCGGTACTGGCGCTGGTGGCGGGTGGCGAACATCGAACAGGGGGTCTCGTTCTGGTTCGTGACAGCCTTGTCGATCTTCGTGTTCTCCATGCTGGCGTACTCCACCGTCTTCCTGAAGGACCTGCCGGCGGAGGGCAACCTCAAGTTCATCCAGGGCATGGGCGTTGCGGTCTCGGAGATCGTCGGCGGTTGGTTCGGCATCATGTTCCTGGTGATCGGCGGCGCGAGTCTGCTGCTGACCGCGCTGGCGAATGTCGACTACGTCAGCCGGGTCATCGCGGACGTGCTCAAGACCATCTATCTCACCGGCAACAAGCGGTGGAGCGAGAGCCGCCTCTACTTCGCCTTTGTCTGGGCAATGGTGATCATCGGCGTCTCGATCCTGCTGGTCGGATTCAGCCAGCCGCTTGCCCTTCTCGTGGTGTCCTCGTCCACCAGCGGCTTGGTCATGGTCGTCTACTCGATCCTGCTCATCCAACTCAACCGGAGGGCACTGCCGGCCCAGCTCAAAGTTCGTGGTCTGCGGCTCGGCATCATGATCGTTGCCGTGCTGTTCTACGGATACTTCTCAGTCCGGCTGGCTATCTCCTACGGTGGCATGCTGTTCTCATGACGACGAGCCGCCCCCTCCCCCCGTTCCACCTGGCCATCCCGGTCGACGACATCAACGCCGCCCGGGAGTTCTACGGCAAGGTGCTCGGCTTCGAGCAGGGGCGGTCCGACACACGCTGGATTGACTGGAACATGGGCGGGCACCAGGTCGTCACGCATCAGGTGGGGGAGCCGGGAGCCACCTCCCGGGACGGCGTCGCGGGTTCCAACCCGGTCGACGGCCACCAGGTGCCTGTGCCGCACTTCGGCCTGGTGCTGCCCGTCCAGGAGTTCCAGGATCTGGCCGCCCGACTCCGTGACGCCGGTACCGAGTTCGTCATCGAGCCCTACGTGCGATTCCAGGGCGAACCCGGGGAACAGTGGACCATGTTCTTTCTCGACCCGGCCGGGAACGCGCTCGAGTTCAAGGCGTTCGCCGACCTGGACCAGCTCTTCGCCACCTGACGCGGCCCTCCGAGCGGTCCGGTACCGACGCGGCGGGAGCGGGAGTTGACCACGAACTGGCTGGTGTTCGACTACGGCGGCGTGATCAGTCGGCACACAGACGCGCTTCCGGACCTGGCGAACCGGATGGGTGCCGGACTGGCCGATTTCGAGTCGGCGTACTGGGCCGGTCGTGACCTCTACGACCGGGGATGTAGCGACCTGGAGTACTGGCGGGCGCTCGGGTCGCGGTTCGGCGTGACGGTGGACGAGGAGCTGTCGGCCACGCTGACCGAGATCGACATCGCCGGCTGGCTGCACACCGACGAGGACACCGTCGCGCTGCTGGCCGAGCTGGCCGCCGCCGGCGCACGGCTGGCGTTGCTGTCCAACGCCCCGGTCTCGTTCGGCCGGGTCGCCGAGCGGCAGCCGTGGACCGCGCACTTCGAACACCTGGTGTTCTCCGGTGATCTCCGGATCGCCAAGCCCGATCCGGAGATCTGGACCGCGCTGGCGGCCACGCTGCGGGCCAGCGAGGCGGACTGCCTGTTCATCGACGACCGCGAGGTGAACGTGGCCGGCGCGCTGGAAGCGGGGATGCGCGCGCAGCTGTGGTCGTCGGCCGCGCGGCTGCGGCCGGAGCTGGTCAGGTTCGCCGGCGGCTCCTGATCGCCATTGGCTCGTGATCGCCGGCGGGTACTGATCGCCGGCGGGTACCGGGCCGACGGTGGTGGCATGCTCTGGTAGGTCAGATACCCAGGAACGCACAGCGCGAGGAGACCGTCATGCCGGCAAAGGGTTCCGCGGAATGGAAGGGCGACGTCCCGACGGGCACGGGCACGTTCACCGCCGGTGACTCGATCAGCGGCGGCTACACCTTCAAGTCCCGCTTCGAGGACGGACCGGGATCAAACCCGGAGCAGCTGATCGCGGCTGCACACGCCGCGTGCTTCTCGATGGCGCTGTCCAACATCCTCGCCCAGGCCGGGAGCCCGCCGGAGTCGGTGCGCACGGATGCCACGGTGACCCTGAGGCTGGTGGACGGGGCCCCCACCATCACCAAGATCGCCCTGGTCACCGTCGGGCGAGTCCCCGGTCTGGACGAGAGCGCGTTCACCGAGCACGCCTTGGCGGCCAAGGCTGGCTGCCCGGTGAGCCGAGCACTCGCCAGCGTTCCGGAGATCACCCTCGAGGCGTCGCTGGCTCAGTGAACGAGGCCGCCCTCACCAGCCAGCGCGACCCAGCCCGGCCGCGCTGACCGCTGCCCAGGCAAGCTCGGGTTTGCGGATGTCACTGTGCGCGCCGGCCAGCCAGGACAGATCCCGGTTGATCACGTGGTTGGCGTCCATCCGGTAGAAGGTGCCGGGCTGCCAGTCGTACCAGCTCCCCGCCGGCTCGAGTCGCCTGCTCACCACGTCACGCTGCTGGTAGCTGTCGTGTCCGAGAGCTCCCCAGCGGTACCCGAGTTCGCCGACCGAGGCGGAGCGGCGGCCTCGGTCGTTCTGGCTGACCAGGGCGCTGACGTTCGGGTACCACCAGCCCAGTGCCCGGTCGGCGGCGGAGAACGTGGCGAGCAGTGGGCCGTCTACTCGGCTGGCGAAGCGCGCGAGTGCCCCGCCCCGGGAGGGAGCGATGGGGAGTTCGCTGGCGAACGAGAAGTGGCTGAACGCGCCCTGTACCGCGACGAATGACTTCACCGGAGTGACTCGACTCGGCAACCCGGCCAGGGCGAACCCGATCAGCCGAGCCCCGAAGCTGTGGCCGATCAGGTGTACCCGGACACCGGGAGTGCGCTGGTGCAAACGCTCCAGCAGGGGGCCCAACCCGGCCTGCCCGATCAACCCGGCCCGGTTCTTCATCTCGTAGTAGCTGAGCACCCGGGTGAGCTCGCGGGCGCCGTCCCACAGGGTGCCGAACAGATCGCCGAGCCCGCTTTCCGCGCCCGGCGCCAGCATGGCCAGCGACTCCAGGGCGACCCGGGTGCGAGCCGTCCGGGCAAGCGACTCACCGTCGTCGTCGACCGCCCGGTTAGGCGTGCTGACCAGGCAGGACGCCAGCCGGTGCAACTCCGCGAGGCGTGCCGTCTCGCGCGGTCGGGTGTCCAGCAACTGGCCGATCCGCACCAGGTCGTCGGACTGCTCGGGAAACGCCGGAGCCAGCGCGGCCACCAGCTCGTCGGCGGTGGACGGCTTCGGTGCCGGTGCCAGTGGGCTCAGCTCATCTGTGCCCCACGCCGCGGCGGGTTCGGTCAGCACCGGACCGTCCGCCGCCGGCTCGTCCTCGGGGAACAGCAGCGAAGGCCACAGCACGGTGACGAACCCGACGTTGGACCGGCGACCGGGCGGCAACGCCTCGGCGATCAGCCCGAACATCGCGTTGCTCAGCTCGCGTGCGCTGTCCCGGCCGGAGTTCCAGCCGGGGCTGAAGACGAACAGGTCGGTGGGCCCCCCTCGGCCCACCGCCCTGGCCAGGCCCCCGTCGTCCACCAAGCCGCCGGCCTGGTCGAACTCGATCTCCCAGTGTGGGCTGGCGGCCGGTGTGGTGGGCAGCTCGAGCGCAAAGCCCGAGGAGGCGAGGACGTCACGGGAGTAGCGCAGGTCGTAGGTGGTGTACATGTCAGATCACCGGGAGGTCGAGAACCGCGCGGCCAACCATGGCTGCCTGCCAGTCGATCGCCACCCGAGCCCGGTCGAGTTCCGGGGCCGGTTTGCGCAGGGTGGCTAGGCGCCGTGCCCGGTGCCAGGCGGCGTCCCTGGCGAACACCACGGTCAGCTCGCCGACGGCGTTGGCGACCAGGGCGAAGACTCCGGCGCCCAGCTTTCGTTGCAGGCGGGACTCACAGTGCTCCCGGAGCCGGCCGATGTGCTCGCCGAACATCTGGTTGATGGCCTGGTAGTCGGCGTACTCGGCGTCCCCGAACGGTCGGCCCAGCGTGCGGCACATGCGCAGCAGCGCGTCCGCCAGGTCGTGGCTGATGTGGGTGTTCCCCCCACCCGTGGCGAGCCGCGGCGTGTCCACATCCAGAGCCGGCCGGCGCACCAGCAAAACCCGCCACGATTCGGGCAGTGGAGTGCCGGCCGGGTCCGCGAAGACCGCGTCGAAGTAGCGGGTGGCGAAATCCAGGTCCAGCCGGGCGACGAATTCGGTGTCGACGGGTTCGTTCCTGTCGATTCGCCGGCGCACCTCTCTGGTGATCTCCTGGCACAGGTAGTTGAAGCAGGCGAGCGCGTCGCCGCGCAGCCGCGGTGCGTGTCGCTTGGCGATGGTCCGCAGAGCGTCGATCACCGCATGCCCGCCGGGTAAGCCGCCGGGGAGGTGCGGCCGGGCCTCGATCGTAGGTTCGCTGTCGCTGGTGTCCTCCACGTGCGGCCCCCTCAGCTCGTGTCCCTGGTGCAGAGCCGCGAGCCGCGCCCGTGATACCTCAACTTGTGTGCCCACAACGCTCCCGCGGTCGAATGTCTGGGAGCTAAGCCTCGATCAACGCACCGGTCGGGCGCGTCAGGAGAACGCCCTACTCGGGCGCCTCAGGACACCCTATTTCGGTGAGCGGAGGGTGCTTCGCCGGGGTGCTGTTGTACACCGAGCTGTCAGCTGACCCCGGAGTTGCCAGGACGTGCCCGGTGCAGCAGGGCGCTGGCCTGCACCCGACTGTGCACACCGAACTTGGTGAAGATGCGACTGAGGTGTACGCCCACCGTCTTCTCGCTGATGAACAGTCGGGAAGCGATCTGCCGGTTGGTCAGCCCGGAGGCCAACTCGACGAGAACCTCCAGCTCACGGGCGGTCAGTGCGTCCAGAGCTGATTCGCTGCCCGCCCTCGGTGAAGGTATGTGCTCGTCGTCGGAGTCCGGTGTGTCGAGCTGGATCCGGGCCCGCTTGGCCAGGTCGGTGATCTCGGCGAGGAACGGCACGGCGTCCAGGGCACGGGCCGTCCGCGCGGCATGGACCAGCTCCCCGGTGGCCGCCGCCGACCGGCTCCGGCTGGCCAGCAGTGCTTCCGCCCGGCGCAGCCGGCCGTACGCGGCCGGGTAGGGCTGCTGACGCTGCTCCCACAGCTCGGCGACCTGCGCCCACAGGGCCGGGTCGGACCGGCCTTCGGCCCTGGTCGTTTCCGCCGTGCACATCACCGCGAACGTCGCGACCACATCCCGCACCGCCGCAACCGTGCCCGCGCTGCGCCGGACCATGTCGGCGCAGTGCCCCCGCAGGCGCCGCGTCTGCTCGGTGGACAGCGGTGGCAGCCCCAGCCGGGTGGTCTCCGCCCACGCCCTGGTGCCGTGCCAGAGCAGCGGAGCCACCAGCCAGACGTCGGTGGCCCCCATCTCGACCAGCGTGAGTCCTTCCTCGACGTGGCCGACCGCGAGATCCGGGCGGGCCCGCCACATCTCCAGACCGGCGCGCAGCACCAGCAGCGGGATCAGGTGGCGCGGTCCGGCCGACGAGCCGGTGAGCAGCTCGACCGCCTCAAGGTCGTGCTCCGCCGAGGCAAACCGGCCTCGCCCGACATCCAGCCGGCAGCGGGCCAGCCGCACCTCCAGCGCCTCCCCGCCGGTCGGCTCGAGCTCCCAGGCCTGAGCCACCGCCCGCTCCGCCTCGTCCCATCGGCCCAGCCGGAACAGTCCGTTGGCCGCCAGCGCGAGCAGCGCGACCCCGGCCGTGCGGGACAGGCCCAGTTCGACGACCCGTCGCGCTCCCTCGCGCGCGCAGGCCACACCCTCGACGAGCTGATTCAGCGGGCCGGACAGCAGCTCCGCCCGCCGCAGGTAGGCCTCGCCGATGGCCGTCGGAGCGCCGGTGCGTTCGGCCACCCCCAGCGCCTCGACCAGTGCAGTGGACCCCTTCTCGGTGTCCGCCAGATAGGCCAGGCTGAAGCCCAGAATGGCCAGCACCCTCGCCTCCACCGAAGGCAGCGAGGCAGCGCGGCTGAGCTGCAGCGCGCGCCTGGCGATCGACCCCGCCGCCGCGAACTCGCCGCCCTGCAACAACACCGCCGCGTGCCCGGCCAGGACCTCCGCCCGCTCCGCGTCCGCGCCGTGCTCCGGCAACAGCGAGGTCGCCTTGCGGTAGGTGTGCACGGCTCGGCCGCTGTGCCCGGCGGCGCTCAGGTACTGGCCCATCCGGGCGGTGAGCAACGCGCTTGTCACGTCCTCGGACAGCCGCGGTTCGGACAGCCGCGGTTCGGACAGCCGCTGATCCAGCAACGCGACGGCGTCGTCGTGCTCGCCGGCGAGGTGGGCCGCTTCCGCCGCCCACTCCAAGCACACCGAGCGGGGCGCCACCCTGGCCGCGACCGGCACCTGGGTGACGAGTTCCGCCGCGCGCAGCCAGTGCCGGTGTGCCTCCGCGTAGCCCCGGATCCGCTCGGCGGCCTGTGCGGCGGCCACCACGGCTTCCAACGCTCGCTCCGGGGCGCCGGCATGCTGCCAGTGGTGGGCCAGCCGGGCGCTCAACGCCAGCGTGGCGACCCCGCCGTCGGCGTCTGGGCCCAGCGGCTGGGTGGGCATTTGGGTGGGCGTTTGGGTAGACGGCTGGGTAGGCGGCTGGGTAGGTGGCGCGGTGCCTCGCGGATCGGCCGCTGAGATCTTGGACAGCGCGGTCGCGTAACGGCGGTGCAGCTCGATGCGCTCCCCGGGCAACAGGTCGGCGACCACGACCTCGGTCATCAGCCCGTGCCGCAACCGGTAGCCCTCGAACCGCTCATCGACCACCACCACGCCTGCCGCGACCGCGGTGCGCACCGCCTCCAGCAGCTCAGGTTCAGGGCGTTCGAGCACCTCGGCCAGCAATTGGTGGGGCAGCGGGCCACTGCTCACCGCGACCGCGCGTGCCACCAGCTGCGCGGGGGAGGGCAGCGAGCCCACCCGGTTCAGCACCAGCTCCCGGAGGGTGGTGGGCAGGCCGAGCGCGTCGCCGGCGAGGACCGCGCGCACCGTTTCCTCGGCGATGAACGCGTTGCCCGCTGATCGCTGCCACACCAGCGGCTCCAGGCCCGGTCGGTCCGGTGCCCAGGCCTCCACCAAGCTGGCCAGCGAGTCCCGGGTGAAGGGGGTGATCTCCCGCCAGGACACGTGCCGGTGTCGGCGCAGCTCCACCAGCGTGCCGGCCAGCCCGGGTACGTCACCGGCGGCAAAACTCCGGTAGGTGCCCACCAGCACCACCCGTTCGGTGGTCAGGCTGGCCACCAGGTAGACCAGGAAGTCCCGGGTGGAGCGGTCCGCCCACTGCAGGTCCTCGATGACCAGCACGACCACGTGTCGCTGCGCCAGTTCCACGACCGTCCGGTAGAGCGCCTCGAGGATCTGCACCCTGGGCCCAGGTTCGGCGGCCAGATCGTCCAAGCGCGCCAGCCTCGGTCCGAGCAGGTCGGCGATCTCCTGATCAGGAGCTGAGCGAACACCGTGCCGAAGTGCGGCGATCACCGGCCAGAAGGGGGGCGCGTCGACGATGTCGATGCCCCGCCCGGTCAGCACGATGGCGCCGGCGCTCTCCGCGATCCCGGTGAACTCTTCCACCAGCCGGCTCTTGCCGACGCCGGCGTCGCCGCCCAAAACGACGGCCGCCATCCGGCCGGACCCGGCCGCCTGGAAATCGGCCACCAACTCGGCCAACTCCGCGTCCCGCCCGACCAGCTGACCGGCCGCTCCTCCTTCCCCCACTCGTGTGACGGTACTCAGTCACTCCAGCAGGGGCCAGCACCTCACGGCACTGGAATGTCGAGCACCGCACGGCCCACGATCGCCGCCTGGTGGTCGATCTTCGCACTCTCCTCATCGAAATCGCGCCCGAACAACGTCGCCAAGCGCTTGGCCCGATTCCACGCGGCATCCCTGGCGATGATGACCGCCTGCTCGCCGCCCTCATCGGCGATGATCGCCAGCAGTCCCCGATCCAATACCCGCATCCACCAATCCTCGAAATGGTTCCTTAATGCGCGCATGTGGCTGGCGAAGACCTGGTTGATCAGGTTGTAGTCGGCTCGCTCGTCCTCCCCGAACGGGCGGCACAGGTCGCGACAGGTAGTGAGCAGCGCGAACGCCAGGTCGAAGTCAACATGTGCATTGACCCCAGCGACCGCGAACTGAATCCGGTTGATTTCCGGGTTGGATCGGCGCTCCAGCAGCACCTGCCAGGACTCGGGCACCGGCCGGCCATCGGCACGGGGCAGAACCGCGTCGAAATAGCGCTTCGCGAACTCGACATCGAGCTTGGTGATGAATTCCCGACTTCGGAAGTCGTTACTCTGGATCCGCTCCCACACCTCGGCGGTGATCTCGCGGTAAAGGTGGTTGAAACAGGCCAGGCCATCCTCGCCGAACCGAGGTGGCTGTTGCTCGGCGATAACCTGCAATGCGTCCAACCGGGCCAGTACGCCCGGCACGTCGACCGGTGGGTCGCTGGGGATGGTCAGGAGCTGCACGCCGGCGCCGCGCGGTTCATCATTCCCGGTCTGGCGCTGGTCAGTGACGGTCATAACAGGCCCCTTGGCTCGTGATCGGCTGGCTCGTGATGGCTGGCTCGTGAACGGCTGGCTCGTGAACGGCTGGCTCGTGAACGGCGCCGCCGGATCGGCGTGATCTCGGCTAATCCCCCTGCGCCTTATCGTTCCCTCGGACAAGAATGAAACATTTCGCGAGGACCCTCGATGGGGCCCGCCCCCGAACCGGGGGGTGTACACCCCCGCCTTATTGGTCGCGCCGGTGTCGGCCGTCTCGGGTCTGCTGGCCGGCGACGGCGCGGCGCGCGAGGCCCGCTGTGGAGGCAACGAGCCGCTCGAGTGGCCCCTGGCCCATCTTGCGCTGCCAGAAGTACCCGAAGGCCAGCGCGGCGACGACCATCAGCAGATACAGCACGACCTGCTCGTCCGCGAGGAGACCGGTCGCCAGCACCAGCAGGTGCGCGCAGTAGAGGGTCAGCGTCATGGACCCCGCGGCGGCCAGCGGCCGCAGCAGGCGAGCGATCGCCCGGACCCGGCACACCAGCAGCGCGGCGCCGAGCACCGCCATTGCCGAACCGAGCGTGTGCAGCAGGTCGATCGGCGTGCTCGAGTGCGGCGCGGAGACGGCCAGATACCACCACGACCCGACCGGCTGGGGGTCCCAGAGGAGCTGGTTGACGGCTTCCCTCTGCGAGTCCACCTTCTCCAGGTCCACCAGTTGCTGCAGGCCGCCCAGCTGGAACAGGAGCATGGAGGAGACCAGCTGAGCGCCGAGCGCCATGGCGAGCCCACCGCCCAGCAACCCGGCGGCGAGTCGGCTGGAGGACAGGTTGAGCCTGCCGATGGCCATACCCGCGCACAGGTAGGCGAGGAAGGCCAGCACCGGATAGGACCCGGTGACGAGCAACGCGCTGAGCAGCCCGCCCGGGTCTCCAAAGAGCGTTGCGAACGTGACGTTGCCGCCCGCGTCCAAGTCCGCGGCCCCCACGTCGGCCACGATCCAGAGGATCACCACCGGCGCCACCGCGACCGCCGCGGCGGCGATCCAGGCGAGGGTACGCGGGCGCAGGCCGAGCATCGGGATCGCGATCAGGAACAGCAGGCCGTAGTAGGGGAGGATCACTTCGACCTCGGTGCTCGCGCCGAACAGGTCGCCGAGCAGCAGTCCGATGGCCCCGATCAGCAGCGCCCGGACCGCGATACCGGCGGCGATCGCGGTACGCGCCCTCCCCTCGGCCGGCCGCTGCCCTCCGCTGAGCAGCGCCAGGCCGACCCCGGCGAGCATGACGAAGAGCGTGGAAGCACGTCCCGCCGCGACCTCGGTGGCCAGGGTCGGGTTGCCTCGGGCGTCCAGGTCGTCGATGACGTGGACCGCCATCATGCCGAGGAGCGCGAGCCCCCGGGCCACGTCCACGCCGACCAACCTGGTGCGCTCGAGCGGTTGTGTGGTGCCGCCAGGTCCGCCGATCTGGAGTTGGGTCGTCGTCTGGTTCGACAGTGCCGCCGGTGACCTGGCATCCGTGCTCACATCTAGGCCTTCCGCATGCCACGCCTGTTTTCGCGCGGGAGTAAGGCAACCCTGTCAACGCGGGTACTCCGGCGGCGATGGTGAGTACCCCCGAGGTGGCGGGGCGCACCCCCGGAAGCACCTGGGGCTAGCCCTAGCCTTCAACCAGCATGCCTGATTTCGCTCGTGCGCCGGGCGAGCCGAACTAGCGGGGGTCGACCCAGATGGGCGAGGACCAGGCCATCTCGCCGTCGATCTGGATGGCGCGCAGGTAGTACCAGGCCGGCGCGGAGACGGTGTCGGCCCAGCGCAGGCGGTGCTCGGTGGTGCCGAGGCTGGCCAGACCGCCGATCCCGGGCTGCAGCTGGAACTGTCCGGGGCAGCTGACCGGTACCGGGGCGACCCCGTGCCCCAGTGTGCCCAGCGCCGCGGTCAGCCGGCCGTGCGCGGTGCGCACCGTGACGGCTGCGTCCGGCGGCCCGACCAGGGTGAGCTCGATGCCACCGCGCTGCGCCCCGTACGGCACGCCGAAGGTTTGGGTGGTGGCCGCCCAGGAGAGCTCGTGCGCGGACGCGGCGGTGACCTCCGGACTCCAGAACGGCGTCGCCAGCACCTGCCCGCCGACGATGCGCAGCGTGCCGTCCCAGGCCACCGTCGAGTGGCCGCGGCCCCACTCCAGCCGCAGCGGCACGCTCAGCCAGCCGTCCGGAAGGTCCGGAACCGGCTTCACCGAGTGCACCGTCTCGCCGTTGCGGATCACGTCGACCCTGGCCAGGTCGGTGTAGCCGCGGACGTACCCGGCCACCTCGACCGGTCCGGCGGTGGTGCTGATCTCGGCGCCCATGAACGCGGTGCCGTCGGCGGTCTCCACCCGAAAGTCGAGCACGATGCCCCGAGTGGACGCGCCGAACACCCTCCGCTGCTCCAAGGCCTCGAACAGGGCGGCCCGGTCCAGGCTCTCCGCGTAGGCGCCCACGTAGCTGGCCCCGTGCCCGTGGTCGGAGGAGGCGATCAACCCGTACCGGTAGCCGCGCCGCAGACCGTCGGCGACGAAGGTGCCGGGCAGCGTGCCGTCGGAGTACTGGCGGTAGCAGTTGTCGTCCTCGTAGTTGCCCCGGCAGGCCTGGAACACCTCGGCCAGCCGCAGGTAGCGCGGGTCGTAGTAGTCCCAGTCGAACGGCACCATGGCCGACCCGGGGTGGTGCGGAATGGTGATCGCCGGGTAGTCGGGGTGCCGGTCCAGCAGCTCCCACAGCCGGGCCGGCGTGGAGGACGGCTGGGCGTAGGAGGAGTAGATCGGGGCGCCCCGGGCGACGTCGCCGAAGATGACGTTCTGGTGGCCGCTCATCCCGGTCCACTCGAAGCCGTACAGCGGGACGAACCGGCCGTCGATGCGGAACAGGTCCGCCATCTTCTGGATGCTCCACCACTGGTAGTCGCTGCTGTTCTCGGCGTGGTCGGTGACCGCCCAGAAGTCGTACTCGCAGACGTCCCAGGAGTAGCGGTAGAAGTCCTCCAGGGACGGCTCGTCGCCGGAGGTGCAGCGGCTGACCAGGGAGTGCCGGTGCAGGTCGCCCCAGTACAGCTGGTACTCCCGGTCCGAGCAGCGGGTGCGGTACCGGTCCCGCTCGGCGCTGAGCCAGGTGCGGGCTTCCCGACGCCGGTCACTAGTCACCACGCTCAGCCGCCGTGGCGCCGACAGTGGGCCGGCCGCCGCGGGCACGGGGACCTCGGCGTGCCGGATCGCCCCGGTGCCGTGCACGCTGTGCCAGATCACCTCGCCCTGGTGCTCCAGCAGGAACGGGCATTCCCGCCCGCCGAACCCCTCGGTCCACTCCAGCCCCCGTTGCAACCGGCCGTCCACCTGCCAGGTGAGCACCGCCCGGTCGCCGAGCGCGGCCAGGCCAGGCTCCTCCAGCGTGCTGTCGCTGCCGGTGTAGGTGGTCGGCGGTGACCAGCCGTCCGGGCCCAGGGTCTGGCTGGCCACCTCCCAGTAATAGGTCATCAGCGGCAGCCTGCGGTGGTAGCGGTAGGCCAGCACCAGGCCGCCGGATCCGGTGGCGGCCAGCTTCGGCAGTCCGCACGGGGTGGTGTCCAGCCGAGGCGCGAGCTCACCCAGCGGCTCCCGGATGGCGTGCTCATCCACCCGGACCACCCGCATGCTCGCCTCGATGTCGGGCAGCAGTTCCGGTGGGATGAACTCCCCGGGGGCGCGCATCCCGGTCGGCTCGGGGGTGCCACCGAGCGTCTCGGCAGCGCGCAACCGGGTCGGACCGGAGCCGCCGTGGCCGTGCACGGTGATCACGTCGAAGGCGCACCAGACGCCGCCGTCGGAGGTCACCGCGACGCTCGGGTGCAGCGCGTAGTCCGTGCCAGAGCTCACCGGCCTCGGCTCGCCCAGCACGCCGTCGGGGTCGCGGTGGCGCACCAGCACCCGGTAGGTGCCCTGGTGGTACTCGCTCCAGCCGTACACCGTGTCGCCGGTGGGCGTCGCGGCCAGCGCCGGATCCCAGACGTTGGCCGACGACTCGTCACTGACCAAGATCTCGGGCTGCCAATGGCCATCGGCCCAGCGCCGGGAGTAGATCCCGAAGTGACCGTCCACCTGACCCTGCCAGCACACCTCCACCGAGCCGTCGGCATGCGCGAGCACCTCCTGGTTGAACGACGGGTGACCGGTGGTGCTCACCAACTCCGGCGGGCTCCATCGGCCGCCCTCGTGCCGGCACGCCCACACCCGCACGCCGTCGGGCCCGGCCCGGCCGAAGCACACCCAGGCCCGGCCGGCCCGGTCGAAGGCAGCCGTGGGCCGGAAGCAGTCCGCCGGCGTGCCGGACAGCACCACCGGCGGCCCGGACTGCCCGCCGGAGCCGGCCAGCGAGGCCAGCACCGTCTCGCCCATGTCCTTGCGCCACTGGATCCAGGTCCACACCAGGTCACCGGCCGGGGAGGTGGCCACCGCCGGGCGGGCGGCGGCCGCGCCACTCGACACGTCCTGGCCGGACACCCGCCGCTGACCGGGCAGCGGCGTGGCGGCGGCGAGGGCCTCGTCTGCCCGGCGGAGGAACCCGCCCAGCCGCCCGACGCCCTCGTCCACCCACATGTACCGCAGCGGGTCCGGGTCGAGCAGCTTCTCCACCCCGGAGACGTCCCGGCACTGCTCGATCGCCGCCGCCAGCCGCCGGTTGAACGCCAGCACCAGATCCAGGTCGGCACGCTGCTCGGCGGTGTACTCGCCACTGTGGTGGTCGATGCCGCAAAAGTGCGCGTGGCCGTGGGAATGCTGCCCGTGCGAGTGAGCCACCGAGCTCCGTTCATGGTCATGTAGCTCGCATCACGGTTGCACAATGTGTGCCGGCGGACAATCCCGTCAGTCCGAGTGCGCGATCGCCGCCGCGCGGCGGGTCATGAACACGACTGCCTCCCATGGGCGCAACATCAGCGGAGAGACCTGACCCGCGCAACCGGTACCACAGCGCTCACAGGACCGAAACGCTGCGGCCATAGCAGCTCCGTAGGTTCAGCGATTCGGGCTCCTCGAACAGCTGCGGAGCGCAACGCCTGGGCGAGAGGCACGCAAATGAGTGGAAACACTGTCCGTTTGCAGGCGATCAAGGGCGTTGAGGCCTACGTGCCTCCCGCTGTGAGCTTCACGAACACCGAGACGCCCGGCCAGGTTTTCGGCGCGAACGTCTTCAGTAAGGACGTGATGCAGAGACGCCTGCCGAAATCGGTCTACAAGTCGGTCATGGCCACCATCGAGCACGGAGCGCCGCTCAATCCCATCGTTGCCGACGCCGTGGCCTCGGCGATGAAGGACTGGGCGCTGGAGAAGGGCGCGACCCACTACGCGCACGTCTTCTACCCGCTGACCGGTCTGACCGCGGAAAAGCACGACAGCTTCCTCGAGCCGGTGTCCGACGGTTCCGCGCTGGCCGAGTTCGCCGGCAAGACGCTCATCCAGGGCGAGCCGGACGCGTCCAGCTTCCCGAACGGCGGGCTGCGCAACACGTTCGAGGCCCGCGGCTACACCGGTTGGGACGTGACGAGCCCGGCCTACGTGCTGGAGAACCCGAACGGCAACACGCTGTGCATCCCCACCGTCTTCGTCTCCATGACCGGAGAGGCACTCGACCACAAGACCCCGCTGCTGCGGTCACAGCAGGCGATGGGCGTGCAGGCCGAGCGCATCCTGACGCTGTTCGGGCATGACGACGCCGGCCACATCGTGTCGTTCTGCGGGCCCGAGCAGGAGTACTTCCTGATCGACCGGCACTTCTTCCTCGCCCGCCCGGACCTGCTGAACTCCGGGCGCACCCTCTTCGGCGCCAAGCCCCCGAAGGGCCAGGAGTTCGACGACCACTACTTCGGCGCCATCCCCGAGCGGGTACTCGGATTCATGATGGACACCGAGCGTGAGCTGTTCAAGCTGGGCATCCCCGCCAAGACCAGGCACAACGAGGTCGCGCCCGGGCAGTTCGAGGTAGCGCCGATGTTCGAGCGCGGCAACGTCGCGTCCGACCACCAGCAGCTGCTGATGACGACCTTCAAGACCATCGCCAAGAAACACGGGATGGAGTGCCTGTTTCACGAGAAGCCGTTCGACGGCGTCAACGGCTCGGGTAAGCACGTCAACTTCTCCCTCGGGAACGCCGATCTGGGCAGTCTGCTCGTCCCCGGCGACACCCCGCACGACAATGCGCAGTTCCTGGTGTTCTGCGCGGCGGTCATCCGGGCGGTGCACAAGTACGCGGGCCTGCTCCGGGCGTCGGTGGCGTCCGCGACCAACGACCACCGCCTCGGCGCCAACGAGGCTCCGCCGGCCATTATCTCGATCTTCCTCGGCGACCAGCTCGCCGACGTCTTCGAGCAGATCGCCAAGGGCGCGGCGACCTCGTCCAAGGGCAAGGGCGTGATGCACATCGGGGTCGACACGCTGCCGGTGCTGCCGACCGACCCGGGCGACCGCAACCGGACCAGCCCCTTCGCGTTCACCGGCAACCGGTTCGAGTTCCGCGCCCCGGGCTCGATGCAGACCGTTGCCGGGCCGATGGTCATGATCAACACCATCATGGCCGAGGCGCTGGACCACTGCGCCACCGAACTCGAAACCGCGGTGGCGGCGGGCACCGACTTCGACACGGCGGTGCAGAACCTACTCACCGAGATCATCACCACCCACGGTGCCGTCGTGTTCAACGGTGACGGCTACTCCGAGAAGTGGCAGCTCGAAGCGGCAGAGCGGGGCCTGCCGAACCTACGCACCACGCTGGACGCCCTCCCCGAGCTCATCAGCGAGCCGGCGATGGAGCTGTTCGAGAAGTACAAGGTCTTCAACCACCGGGAGATGCACAGCCGGTACGAGATCGGCCTGGAGCAGTACGCGCTCACCATCGAGGTCGAAGCCCGGCTGACCCTCGAGATCGGCTCAACCCTGATCCTGCCGGCCGCGGTTCGCTACCAGACAGAGGTGGCGGGCAACCTCGGCGCACTCAAGGCGGCCGGCGTCGAGGCTGACGTCTCGACGTTGGCGGAGGTCACCGGCCCTCTCACCGATCTTCGGGGAGCGCTCGCCACCCTCAAAGCCGCGCTCGCGGCGGACCCGGGCGAGACCGCGCTCGCGGAGGCCGAGCATGCCCGCGAAGCCCTGCTGCCGGCGATGGCCGCGGTGCGATCGGCCGCTGACCTGCTCGAAGGGGTGGTCGCTGACGATCTCTGGCCGCTTCCGACGTACCAGGAGATGCTCTTCATCCTCTAGACATTTGCTCAGAGCGTGAGCACAACGGAGGTCACCACGATGAGCGCGATGACCGTCCAGCCGATGGTGGTGACCTGTCGACGGGGCGCGAGGCGGGCGGGCAGCGGGCGCAGGTTGAGCACGGCCAGCCGCCGCCGTCCGATCAGGTAGGTGGCGGCCGCGATGACCATCGCGGCGGCGGCGGCCAGCAACCGGGGCGTACCGCCGTGGTGCGCCGTGTCTCGGACCAGGAGCAGCGCCCCGTCCGCGAGGACGGCGAGGGAGGTACGGGTCCACGCCAGCGCCGTTCGCTCCGGCTGCAGTCCGTCATCGGGTGACCGCCGAATGGTCATCCGGCGGCCAGGTTGGCGACCACCAGGGCCAGCGCGAAGAGCCCGACAAGGAGCAGACCGGCGGTCAGGATTCGCGGGCCGCGCAACTTGGGCAGCGGCAGCCCTCGGCGGATCGCGGAGTCGACCTGCTGCCACCTGCGCAGCCCGGTGGCCGCCGCGAGCAGGCTCATCAGGGATAGCAGCCCGCCGAGGATGTGGCGCGCCCCCGGAATGGAGAACTCGGGCACCAGTTGAACGATGGCGACGGCCGCCGCGAGCAACGCCAGCGAGGTTCGGATCCAGGCCAGGAACGTTCGCTCGTTGGCCAGGGTGAATCGGTAGTCGGGCTCGAACTCTTCTCCCTCGGCGGGGTCGGCGTTCTCCGGGTGATCGGGATGCGACACCCGGCCACCCTAGGAGACGCACGCCAAGGGGTCGTGAGTGGCGATGGTCGCTATAGCGACCATCG
>DASWST010000258.1:0-12625 GCA_036402515.1 Pseudonocardia sp. | reverse complement strand
AGGTCAGCTCCGAGCTTGACCAGCACCTGGGCCGCGACGCCTTCGCCCTCACGGATCAGCCCGAGCAGGATGTGCTCGGTACCGATGTAGTTGTGCCCCAGCTGCAGCGCTTCGCGCAGCGACAGCTCCAGCACCTTCTTCGCCCGAGGCGTGAAGGGGATGTGCCCACTGGGCGCCTGCTGCCCCTGGCCGATAATCTCCTCGACCTGCTGGCGCACCGCTTCGAGGGCGATACCCAGCGACTCCAGCGCCTTCGCCGCGACGCCTTCCCCCTCGTGGATCAGGCCCAGCAGGATGTGCTCAGTGCCGATGTAGTTGTGGTTAAGCATCCTGGCCTCTTCTTGGGCCAGGACGACCACCCGCCTCGCGCGATCGGTAAACCTCTCGAACATGTGCACTCCTGACAGCGCAGCCGTGCCGACCCGCATCTCGCGCCGAGCATCCAACGTAGGACCACTGTATCCGCGTGGGCCGTCGTTTCCGCGGGGATGTGCACGAAGGGTGGCACCGAGACCAGCTCCGCCCGACGCCGCGGCATCGCGCCGGCCCGCCTCCTGGGCTGGTTAAGTAGCGCCCATGACGAGTCGAACGGCCGGTTCATGATCTCCACCCCGGCGCCGGAGGCGGGCATGATCCCGGTGTTGAGCTGCCGTTTTGCTGGTCAGCCGGGCTGCGGAGCACGCTGAGTCGATGCGCCAGACGTCCGCGGTGTCAGGGGCGACGCAACAGGTTCGGGCGGTGCGGGACAGCCCCGAAAGGCGCCTCCGCCTGGCCGCCGAGTTCTACCCCGAGGACGCGGGGGAGCGCAGCCGCTATGGCAGGGCCGAGTTGAGCTTCCTGCGCTGGGCCACCGCCCGGGGGGTGTTGAACGGGCCCCGCGCCGACCGGCCCGGTAGCCCTTGGTGGCGGGCGGTGAACGACCGGTTGTTGCGCGACAAGCTCGAGGTCAGCCTGCTGCGTGCGGGGGCGTCAGGCAGTCCGTCCTCGCACAGCGTGCGGTTGTGGGGCGAGTTCATTGCGCGCCCCTCGCCGGCGAGTTGGTACCGAGCGCACAACTCCAGCGTTGCGCGCGCCTACCTCGAGCACGAGCCGCTGGCCGAGGCCGAGCTTCCGGCGGAGCGCTTCATGATGAACGTCGCCCTGGTGCGCGTCCTGTACACCCATGCGATGGTGGCCCGGCCCCGGCTGGCCCTGGGCGCGTTCGCCCCGCTCGGCCGGCTGCTCGGCGATCCGAGGCGCGGAGCGGTCGCGTTCTTCCTTGACCTGCGTCGTTCGTTTCCCGATCGCTACCCGCTGTCCGGGGCGGTGATCGAGGACCTCATCGCGGCGGAGGGCCACCTGCCCAGGGCACTGGACTACGGGCTCATTCTGCCGAGGCTGACCGAGCTCTACGAGTTCGCCGCGACCTCGCTCGAGATGCCCGGCATCGCGGACCTGATCAGCGAAGGGGTGCCCTGCTACGCCAGGCCAGCGCCGCGTTCGGTCTGGCTGACCGGCAACGCCGGCCGGCTGCTGCCCAGGCTGACCGCGTTGGCCACCAGACCCAGGTCGGAGCCCTAGGACTGTCCTGGCTCAGCCTCACCTGGCGGGCAGCGCGGCTTGGCGGGCAGCGTGGCCTGGCGGGCAGCGTGGCGTGGCGTGGCGGGCAGCGTGGCCTGGCGGGCAGCGCCTGGCGGGGCGTTGGAGGCAGGCCCACTTTATGCTGCTCGACATGGCCGAGGTGGAGCAGCCAGACGGCGCTGGCGGGCCCGTTCTCGGCCTGACGGAGCGCGAAGAGCTCAGCTGGGAACTGTTCGGTACCGCGAGCAGGGAGCTTGCCCAGACCATTGCCGACGACGGTTTCGCCCCGGACCTGATCCTGTCGATCGCGCGCGGCGGGCTGTTCGTCGCGGGCTCGCTGGGCTACGCCCTGGACGTGAAGAACCTGCATGTGATGAACGTCGAGTTCTACACCGGCGTCGACGAGCGTCTCGACCTGCCGGTGATGCTCCCGCCGGTGCCGAACGCGGTCGACCTCACCGGCGCCACGGTCCTGGTCGCCGACGATGTCGCGGACACCGGCGCCACGCTGAAGCTGGTCCGGGACTTCTGCACCGATCATGTCGCCGAGGTGCGCTGCGCGGTGATCTACGAGAAGCCTCGTTCCGAGGTCAAATGTGACTACGTGTGGAAATTCACCGACAAGTGGATCAACTTTCCGTGGTCGGTCCGGCCGCCGGTGATCCGACGCGAGGGCCAGGTGCTGGACGCGTAGCCACCTGTTGCCGCGGCGGCGCGCATCCGCCTATTGCTGGGGCAGCGTGGGCAGGTCGTCCTTGAGGCCGACGCCGGTGATGCCGAGCCTGCGCGCCTCGGTCATCAGGTGGCTGAGCTTTTCGGCGGCCAGGGCGTAGCTGAGGCCGCCCGGCGGGTGAACGTTCGAGATGCAGTTGCGTTCGTGGTCCCCTCGGCCCACCTTCGGCGCCGCGGTCAGGTAGATGCCGAGGCTGTCCGCCGCGCTGAGGCCCGGCCGCTCACCGATCAGCACCACCACGAGTGCCGCGCCGAGCCGATGCCCGATCTCGTCGCCGAGGGCGACCCTGGCCTGGGTGGCCAGCACCACCGGAGCGATCCGCCAGCCGTCCAGCCGGGCCAGCACCGCCCGCAACATTTCGGCGGCGTGGTCGTGCACCGCGCGCGCCGAGAGGCCGTCCGCGATCACAAAGGCCGCGTCGTACCGGTCCAGCTCGCCGGACACGGGCAGCGTGTCGGACTCCGGGTCCAGCCGCCGACCCAGATCGGGGCGACGCAGGTAGGTCGCCCGGTCGGCCGCCGCGCTGCGGACCTCGATCGTGTCGAGCCCGCCGAGCTGGGCCCGGATCGGGGCGAAGTCGACGGGGGTGTGCACCGCGTCGCGGGCCTGCGCGTGGGCGATCTCGAACTCCAGCAGCCGCCCGGTGGGCACACCGTCGCCGGCCCGGCCCAGACCCACCCGCGCCGCGGTGTACCGGCGCAACACCGTCCACAGGTCCGGGACATCACCGACCAGCTCGGTCACGAAAGCTCCAACTCGCCGACGAACCGGGCCAACTGCGGGCCGCCCGGGGCGAGCTCGCGGACCCGCCGCTGGTCGTCGAGCAACTCCATGCGCTCCAGCCAGGCCTCGAACTCCGGCGCCGGCCGCAGACCCAGCACCGAACGCACGTAGAGCGCGTCGTGGAACGAGGTGCTCTGGTAGTTGAGCATGATGTCGTCGGCTCCCGGGATGCCCATCACGAACGTGCATCCGGCCACGCCCAGCAGCGTGAGCAGGTTGTCCATGTCGTCCTGGTCGGCCTCGGCGTGGTTGGTGTAGCAGACGTCGCAGCCCATCGGGATGCCGAGCAGCTTGCCGCAGAAGTGGTCCTCCAGGCCGGCGCGGATGATCTGCTTGCCGTCGTAGAGGTACTCCGGACCGATGAACCCCACCACGGTGTTGACCAGCAGCGGGTCGAACCGGCGGGCCACCGCGTAGCAGCGCGTCTCGAGGGTCTGCTGGTCGACGCCGTGGTGCGCGCCGGCGGACAGCGCGCTGCCCTGGCCGGTCTCGAAGTACATGACGTTCTCGCCCACGGTGCCCCGGTGCAGCGAGCGGGTGGCCTCGTGCGCTTCGGCGAGCAGCGCGAGGTTGATCCCGAACGACTTGTTCGCCGCCTCGGTGCCGGCGATGGACTGGAACGCGAGATCCACCGGGGCGCCGCGCTCGATGGCCGCGAGGGTGTTGGTGATGTGGGTGAGCACGCAGGACTGGGTCGGGATGTCGTAGCGCTGCCGGACGTCGTCGATCAGCTTCAGCAGGTTGATCGCGGCCGGGATGCTGTCGGTTGCCGGGTTGATGCCGATCACCGCATCGCCGCAGCCGTACAACAACCCGTCCAGAATTGAGGTGGCCACCCCGCGCGGATCGTCCGTCGGGTGGTTGGGCTGCAGCCGCACGGACAGCGTGCCCGGCAGCCCGATGGTGTTGCGGAACCGGGTCACCACCCGGCATTTGCGCCCGATCTGCATCAGGTCCTGGTTGCGCATCAGCTTGGACACCGCGGCGACCATCTCCGGGGTGAGACCGGGGGACAGCGCGGTGAGTACCGGCGAGGTCGCCTCGTAGGACAGCAACCAGTCACGGAACCCGCCGACGGTCAGGTGCGCCACCCGGGCGAAGGCGGCCGTGTCGTGGGTGTCCAGGATGAGCCGGGTGACCTCGTCTTCCTCGTAGGGCACCACCGCCTCGTCCAGAAACACACTCAGGGGCAGGTCGGCGAGCACCGTCCGGGCCGCGACCCGCTCCTGGTCGGTGTCCGCCGCGAGCCCGGCCAGCTGGTCGCCGGAGCGCTCCGGGCTGGCCTTGCCGAGCACCGTCCTGAGGTCGGCGAACTGGTAGGTGCTCGGCCCGATCGCCGTCCGGTAACGCATTCAGTCTCCCGCCAGCTCGGATTCGGCTCGCGCGATCGCGGCGAACTCCTCCTCCGGCGCGTTCGCCACCAGGTGGTGACGGCTGTAGAACCAGAAGTAGCCGAGCGCGATGACAAAGATGCCGGCGGTGATGGCCGCCGCCTTGGGATCGACGATGAACGTCGCCACCACGGCCGCGGTCGCGAGGACCAGCGCCACGCTGGTGGTCACCACCCCACCCGGCGTCCGGTAGGGGCGCGGCAGGTCGGGCTCGCGGACCCGCAACACGATGTGCGAGAGCATCATCAGCACGTAGGACACGGTCGCCCCGAACACCGCGATATTGATCAGCAGCGCGCCGTTCTTGGTGGTCGCGGCGAGCGCGAAGCCAATGGTCGCCGGCACGATCAACGCGAGGTAGGGCGTCTTGCGCCGTCCGGTCACCGACAGCCCCCTCGGCAGGTAGCCGGCCCGGGACAGCGCGAACAACATCCTCGAGTAGGCGTAGATGATCGAGAAGAAGCTGGCCACCAGGCCGGCGAGGCCGACGTAGTTGATGAACTGGGCCAGCCAGTTGTCCCCGCCGAACGCGGTCCGCACGGCGTGCGGCAGTGGGTTGTCAGAGGCCTTCATCGCGTCTGACCCCGCCGCGCCCGGCCCCACGAACAGCATCAGGGCGGCGAACACCAGCAGCACGGACAGCGCCCCGATGATGCCGCGCGGCATGTCGCGTTTCGGATCGCGAGCCTCCTCGGCGGCCAGCGGCACTCCCTCGACGGCCAGGAAGAACCAGATCCCGTACACCAGGGCGGCGAGGATGCCGGTGATGCCGAAGGGCAGGAACCAGCTGGCGCCCCAGGCATCGGTCGGCGCGATGTCGAGCAGGTTGGAGAAGCTGAACTGGGGCACCATGCCCACCACGAACGCCAGCAGCGCGACGACCGCGATGGCGGTGATGCCGAGCATTACCTTCAGCGCCTCGCCCACGCCCCACAGGTGAATGCCGACGAAGACCAGGTAGCAGGCCAGGTATACCGGCCAGCCGTTGGTCAGCCCGAACAGGCCGAGCGACTCGACGTACCCGCCGATGAACACCGCGATCGCCGCCGGGGCGATGGCGTACTCGATCAGAATCGCGGTGCCGGTGGCGAACCCACCGAGGGTGCCCAGCGCCCGGCGGGCGAAGCCGTAGCCGGCACCGGCCACCGGCATGGCGGTGGCCAGCTCGGCCAGGCCGAACACCATGCAGGTGTACATGGTGCCCATCAGCAGGGCCGCGATGGCCAGGCCGCCCCAGCCGCCCTGCGCCAGGCCGAAGTTCCAGCCGGCGAAGTCGCCGGAGACGACGTAGGCGACGCCGAGCCCGGCGAGCAGAATCCAGCCGGCCGCGCCTCGCCGCAGCTCACGGCGTTGCAGGTAGTCGGCCTGAGTGGGTTCGTAATCCACCCCTCCGGCGTGCGTCGCCCTAGGCTCCTGACCCTGATCGGAATGGCCGCGCGTGTCGTCGTTGCCCACGGGTCGCTCCTCCGCCGCTAATTAGTCAAAAACCAGTCCATTAACTAATTGAGTTGTAGAGTCGGCCTTGGCCAGCCGCAAGTCAAGGGCTACCGACGCGTCATCTCCACGGCTCGAGGGCGCTGGAGAAAATGGCCAACCGTCACTAGCCAAAGGAGGCTCTGGTGAAGGCGAGCAGCGAAGTCGCGGACGGAGCGCTGAGCGGGGGCGCCGGCGATGCGTTGTTCCGCCCGGTGCGCACCAACGCGTTCGAGGAGACCATCGAGCGACTGCTCCAGGCCATCAAGCTCGGGCTCATCGCGCCCGGGGAACGCCTGCCGTCGGAGCGGGAGTTGGCCGTCCGGCTCGACGTGAGCCGGGTGACCCTGCGCGAGGCGATCCGCTCACTGCAGCAAGCCGGCTACATCCAGTCGCGCCGAGGCCGTTACGGCGGCTCCTTCGTGATCAGCCCGAGCCCCAGCTCGCGCCACGCCCAGGCTCGCGGGCCGGTGAGCGAGCTGGGCACCGCGCTCGAGGAAAACCTGACGCTGCGCCACGTGCTGGAAACCGGGGCGGCGGAAGCGGCGGCGCGGCGGTTGTCCGGCCCCGAACAACGTGCCCATCTTCTGCGCCGGCTCGCCGAGACGACCGCCGCCGAACCGGCGGACTACCGGCGCCTGGACTCCCGACTGCATCTCGCGATCGCCGAGGTCGCCGGCGTGCCCACGCTGACCGGGTTGATCGCCGACATCCGCATGCAGACTAACGAGCTGCTCGACGCGATCCCCCTGCTAGACATCAACATCAACCACTCCAACGAGCAACACGCCGACATCATCACCGCCATCACCGACGGCGACCCGCCCCGCGCCCGCCGGCTGATGGCTGAGCACCTGGCCGGCTCGGCGGCGTTGCTGCGCGGCTTCCTGACGCCGTGAGGGCGCCTCTACAGCGAGCTGGCCGGTGGGCCGCCACCGAGGCGGCGGAACGGCCACTGGTGGGCGGGGCGGGCGAGCAGCGCGGCGGGCGCATCCGGCAGCGCAGTCGTGCCCTGGTCGAACCGGACGATCACCACGAGTCGGTCGGCGGCGGAGTAGAGCTCGTACCTGGTGACGTCCGGGCGCTGTTGCAGCCAGGGGACGAGCTCGGTATCGGCCCAGTCGAGGAGCTCGCCCAGGCATCCGTCGGCCGCCCGCGCCTCCCACATCATCGTGTCGACGTCAGCCATCGCTCGGCCTCTGCGTTCCCGAGAATTCGTCTGTACACGAACTGGTCGTAGTCGAACCTACTCATCCGCGTCGCCCGGCCGACCGAGCAGCCGCCCGACGGGCACACTGGTCAACCGCGGGCTTGCGCTCGGCGGATCCGAGTAGGGATGCGGGGGAGATGTCGCTTTTCGGGCGGGAGCTGGAGCAGAAGCAGCTTGCGGAGCTGATCGACGGGGTCCGCCACCGGGGCGGCGCGCTGCTGGTGCGGGGCGAGGCCGGCATCGGGAAGTCGGCTCTGCTGGCCGAGGTGGGGGCACTGAGCGGGACCTCGACCATGCGCGTGCTCACCACCACCGGGGTGGAGTCGGAGGAGCATCTGCCCTACGCCGGGTTGCACCAGCTGCTGCACCCGATCAGGGCGGGCATCGACGCACTGCCCGGCCCCCAGCGGGATGCGCTCGGTGCGGCCCTGGGCCTGGCCGATGGGGCAGTGCCGGACGTGTACCTGGTCGGGCTGGCCACCTGCTCTCCGAGGCAGCCGCCGACGCGCCACTGGTGCTGATATCCGAGGACGCCCACTGGTTGGACCGGTCCAGCGCCGAGGTACTGGCCTTCGTGGCGCGCCGTCTGGAGTCCGAGCCCATCGTGCTGATCGCGACGGTCCGGGATGGCGTGCGGTCGCGCCTGGATGACGCGGGACTGCCCTCGATGCGGGTGGAGCGGCTGCCGGAGGACACCGCGGCCGAACTGCTCGACGCGGTCGCTCCCGGTCTCGCTCCGACGGTTCGGTCCCGGGTGCTGAGCGAGGCGGCCGGCAATCCTCTGGCGCTGACCGAACTACCCGCCGCGGTAGCGAGCCTGGGCTGCGCCGATCCGGTGCTGCCGGCTGTCTTGCCGCTCACCGCCCGGCTGGAACACGCGTTCACCGCGCGGGTGGCCGGACTGCCCGCCGAAACCCGTACCAGCCTGCTCATCGGCGCCCTCAACGACAGCGGTTCGCTGGCCGAGACCTTGGACGCGACCGCGTGGGCTCTTCGGGCCGAAGCTGGCGCGGCGGTGCTGGCGCCCGCGGTGGACGCCCGGCTGATCGAGCTCGGTCCCGGCACTCTGACCTTCCGGCATCCGCTGATGCGCTCGGCGATCCCTCAGGCCGCGCACCCGGCGGAGGTGCAACGGGCGCATCGGGCGTTGGCCGAGACGCTGAGCGGGCAGCCGGACCGGCGGGCCTGGCACCGGGCGGGAGCCGCCAACGGGACGGACGAGAGCGTGGCCGCCGAGCTGGAGCTGGCCGCTGATCGGGCCAAGCGTCGCGGGGGTGTGGCCGCGGCGGTGGCGGCTCTGCGGCAAGCGGCGCGGCTGAGCGAAGCCCCGGCCCAGCGGGCCGAGCGGCTACTGCGGGCGGCCGACCTCGCGGTCGAGTCCGGTCGCAGGGACGTCGTGGAGCAGCTGTTGGGTGAGGTGGCCAGGTTGGAGCTCTCCGCGCAACAGCGAGCCCGGGCCACCTGGATCCGCGGCAGCTTCGACGACGGGATGCGCGAGGACACCGCCGGGCCACTGGAGCTGGCCGGGCTGGCCGAGTCGGTGGCCGCCGACGGGGACCTCGAGCTGGCCACCCGCATCCTCTGGGGTGCCGGGATGCGGTGCTTTTGGATCGAGCCCGGCCCGGCGGCCCGACAGCGAATCCTGACCGTCGCGGACCGGCTGTCCATCGACGGACTCGACCCTGGCATGGTGGCCATCTCGGCGTATGCCGCGCCGATCGAGCGTGGCCGGGCGGTCCTGGCTGGCCTCGGCGAGCTGGCCGTCGCCGCCGGCGAAGACCCCCAGGTAGCGCGCTTTCTCGGCAGCGCCGCGTTGCAGGTCGGGGCGTTCGACCTGTCGGCCCGGTTCTCCGCCGCCGCGCTGCCCGGCCTGCGCGCCCAGGGCAGGCTCGGCCTGCTGACCCGGGCGCTGGCGGTCCAGGCGTGGAGTTGTGTGCGCCTGGGCGACCTGGTGACCGCGCTGCCCGCCGCGGAGGAGGCCGGCCGCCTCGGCGAGGAAACCAATCAACCCTTCATGCACGGGTTGGCCCGGGCGGTCCAGGCCGAGATCGCCGCGCTGCGTGGAGACTACGAGCAGGCGAAGGCGTTGGCCGCGGTGGCGGAGCAGGTCGGCCTGGCCGCCGGTGCCCGTCCGGTGTTGGCCACCGTGCAGATGGCGCGCGGCCTGGCCGCACTCGGCGAGGGACGCTACGCCGACGCCTTCGCCGACCTGAGGCGGATGCACGACCCCGCCGACCCGGCATACCAGCTCGCCCTGCGTTGCTACGCGATCGTGGAGCTCGCGGAGGCGGCCGTCCGCACCGACCAGGCCGACGCGCTGCGCGGGATCTTGCGTGAGCTGGAGACGTTCGCCCTGTCGACATCGTCACCGGCACTGCACATCGGCCTGCGCTACGTGCGGCCCGTGCTCGCCCAGGGTGACGATGCGGAGGAGCTGTTCAACACCGCGCTGGCTGCTGAGCTGACCGGGTGGCCGCTCGAGCGCGGACGTATCCGGCTGGCCTTCGGTGAGTGGCTGCGGCGCCGGCGCCGGGTGGCGGAGTCCCGCCCGCACCTGCGCATGGCCCGGGAGACGTTCGACGCGCTCGGGCTGACCGCCTGGAGCGAGCGGGCCCGAGCGGAACTGCGCGCCGCCGGTGAGGCGAGCCCCCGTCGCGGCCCGGACGCCCGCGACCAGCTCACCCCGCACGAACTGAGCATCGCCCAGTTGGCCGCCGAGGGGCTGACCAACCGGGAGATAGGCCAGCGGCTCTACCTGTCGCACCGGACGGTGAGCACGCACCTGCACCGGATCTTCCCCAAGGTCGGCGTCAGCTCCCGCGCCGACCTCGGGGCGGCACTGCGGGCCGGCACCGGCGCGAGGTGACGTACACAGACGGCGTCACCTGACGGTCGCAGTATGGCCGCTGAATGCCTAACGTCGTGTTGTGCTTAATAGGAGGGCGTTTTCGCGCGCTTTGGCGGCGACGGTCGCGTCGGCTTCGGTCGCTTCAGCAGCCGCATGCTCGCCGGCGGCTGGGCCAGCGCCAATCGGTTCCGGTCCGTCACCCACGGGTGCTGGTGCGGCGCCAACAAATGCGTCGTTCGGGCCGCTGAAGCAGATCAACGCCGGCGTTCTCAACGTCGGGTACGCCGAAGCGGGCCCGGCTAATGGTCCACCGGTCATTCTTCTGCACGGCTGGCCCTACGACATCCACAGCTATGTCGACGTCGCCCCCATACTCGCGTCATCGGGATACCGAGTCATCGTGCCCTACCTGCGCGGCTATGGCACGACGCGCTTTCTCTCGAATGAGACGTTCCGGAACGGTCAGCAATCGGCGGTTGCGCTCGATATCATCGCCCTGATGGATGCGCTCAAGATCGAGCGGGCCATCCTCGGCGGCTACGATTGGGGAGCCAGGACGGCTGATGTCGTAGCGGCCCTCTGGCCGGAACGCTGCAAGGCGCTGGTCTCGGTGAGCGGTTATCTCATTATCAACCTTAAAGCCAACCTGCAGCCGCTGCCGCCGGCAGCTGAACTGGGCTGGTGGTACCAGTACTATTTCGCCACCGAACGCGGCCTGCTGGGCTACACGCAGAACACGCACGATTTCAACAAGCTCATCTGAAAGCTCGCCTCGCCGAAATGGCACTTCGACGACGCCACGTTCGATCGCACGGCGGCGTCCTTCAACAACCCGGATCACGCCAGCATCGTCATCCATAACTACCGCTGGCGGCTGAGCCTGGCTAAAGGCGACCCACAATACGACAGCCTCGAACAGAAGCTTGCCGGAGCTCCGGTCATCACCGTTCCGGCAATCACTATCTCCAGCGATTTCGATGGCGCGGCGTCAGACGGAGCGGCGTACCGGCAGAAGTTCTCCGGCCAATATTCGCACCAAGTCCTCAAAGATGTCGGCCACAATGTGCCGCAAGAAGCTCCGGAGGCCTTTGCCAAGGCCATCGTCGAGGTCGACGGTTACCGATGATCCAGCCGCTGATACGCCGACTGGTTGTGGCCAGCGTGCTCGGTGCCATGGGGATCTTCGCCGTGTCCTGCGCCGCACCGCCCTCCGCTCCGCCGAGCCCGTCGACGCCATCGCCGCGCGCGAGCAGCGCGCCGGTGGACCCGTCCGGCTGGCTGCCCGCGCCGGTGGTTCCGCTCGCTTCCCAACCGCCGCCAGCCCTGGTGGTCGACTCGCCGCTTCCCGAGCAGCTGGCCAAAGGGCTGGTGGTGATCCGCTACCGCGCCGAGAACCTGCGGATCGTGCCAGTCTTCGGCCCGAATGCACTCGATGTTTTGCCGCGGATTGGCCACATCCACGTCACCGTCGACGACGCGGCCTGGCATTGGGCCGACGCCAGCGGCGAGCCACTGATCATCCAGGATCTTCCGCCCGGCCCGCACAAGGTCTGGATCGGGCTCGCCGACCCCACCCACAAGATCATGGACAGCAAAACCACCGACCTGGTGATCCAGCCACGGGACGACACCCACGACTAACCGGCGTCCTGCTGACCGGCGGCTCGAAAATCTTGGTCGTCTTGGGATGCTGGTCATTTCGAAAAGATGCTTTGGACGGAAGAGCAGTCAGTTACCACAGTTTGGTTTCCGCCTTTTGTCTGTGGGGGCGGGACCCTGGTCGGGGGCGGCTGGCGAGGCGCCCAAAAAATCGTTGAAATATTACGTGCCCAGCTTCGTGAGCTTCGGAAAATGTCGGACCCCGCTGCGACAATGTCGGCATGGCAGAGAGTCCGCTTGCTCCCTCGCGGGGGTCCGTGTCTGCGGGTTTGGCCGTGATGCGGGTGGATGTGCGCTCCGCGTCCAGGCAGGATCGGATTGATCAGCTGTCGTATCTGAAGACAGTGCTGCGCCAGGCCGAGCACGACATGGTCGAGTTGGTGGCCTCATTGGATAGCGGCGGTGATTTCGTCGAACTCGGGGTGCGCCCGGTCTCGGCGGTGGCGGATCTGTTGCGGTGTCGGGAGTTCGAGGCGCGTCGGATGGTGGCGGTGGCCCGGGCGGTGTTTCCCACGTCGTTGGGTGGGTTGGCGTTGGAGCCGAGGTTGCCGGCCACCGCGATGGCCTTAGCCGGCTGGGAGATCGATCAGGCGCACGCCGAAGTGATCGAACACGCCTTGGGCAAACCCGCCGCCGAGCGGATCAGCCCGGAGCAGTGGGCGAGTTTGGAAGAGCAACTGGCCGGCCTTGCGCGGCATTACCGGCCCGATGAGCTGGCCGGGTTGGCCGCGCGGATGCTGGATCGGTTGGATCAGGACGGCCCGCCCCCAAACGAGGACGAACCGCAGGTCAACGAGCTGCACCTGTCCGCCTCGGCCGACGGTGCGGGTGGTCGGGTCAAGGGCCGGTTGGACGCGGCGACGTTTGAGGTGCTGTGCCGGGCGGTCCGCGCGGTGTTGTGCCCGGCCACCGACGAGCTCAAGTCGTTGGGTGAACGCCAGGCTGATGCGCTCGGGGAAATCTGTGAG
>DASWST010000257.1:0-4272 GCA_036402515.1 Pseudonocardia sp. | reverse complement strand
GGTCGCTATAGCGACCATCGCGACTCACGACCTGTGAGCTGGGGCCTAGGAGCGGCGGCGGCGCAGGGACGGGTCGTCCACCGAGGGAGGGACGTAGCCGCCGTCCGCCCGGGAGAAGTTCACCCCGGGCGGCACGATCTTGTCGATCTCGTCGAGCACCTCGGTGGACAGCACCACGTCGACCGCGCCCAACTGCGACTCCAGGTGCTCCATGGTGCGCGGCCCGATGATCGGCGAGGTCACCGCCGGGTGCGCCAGCACGAACGCCAGCGCCAGGTGGATCAGCGAGATGCCGGCCTTGTCGGCCAACTGGCCCAGCGCATCGGCGGCGTCCAGCTTGCGCTGGTTCTCCGGGATGGACAGGTCGTAGCGAGCGGGGATCCGGTCGGCGCGCCGGGAGGTCGGCAGGTCCCGCCCCTTGCGGTAGGCCCCGGTCAGCCAGCCACCGGCCAGCGGGCTCCACGGCAGCACGCCCATGCCGTAGCGCTGCGCCACCGGCAGCACGTCGGCCTCAATGCCGCGCACCAACATCGAGTACGGCGGCTGCTCGGTGACGAACCGGCCCAGCCCGCGCCGCTCGGCGACCCAGTGCGCCTCGACCAACTGCTCGGCCGGGAAGGTGGAGCAGCCGAAGGCCCGGATCTTGCCCTGGCGCTGTAGGTCCGTGAGCGCGGACAGCGTCTCCTCCACGTCGGTGTCCCGGTCCGGCCGGTGCACCTGGTAGAGATCGATCCAGTCGGTGCCCAGCCGGCGCAGGCTGTTCTCCACCTCCTGGACCACCCAGCGCCGCGAGTTGCCCCGCTTGTTCGGGTCGCCGCCCGGCTGACCCATCGACACGTCCATCTGGCCGTGGAATTTGGTCGCCAGGATCACGTTGTCCCGGCGGCCCCCGGCCAGCGCCTTGCCGACGATGATCTCGGACTCGCCCTGCGAGTAGACGTCGGCGGTGTCGATGAAGTTGATCCCGGCGTCCAGCGCCCGGTGAATGATCTTGATCGAGGTGTCGTGGTCCGGCTCTCCCCAGGCGCCGAACATCATCGCGCCCAGACACAGCGGGCTGACCTGCATTCCGGTACGTCCAAGACCGCGGTAGTCCATACCTCGACCCTAGGCCGGCCCCGCGCCGGTTGCCCGCCGAAGAACATGAGTGGCTGGCGGTGCGCCGTTGCAGCCGCCAGCCACCCACACCTTCAGCCGATGGCCGGCCCCAGCCCCATCGACTGGGGAGTGCTGGAGTCCGGCGAGGGCTGCTTGAGTCCCTCGTCCAGCGGTCCGAACTCGGTCATCAGGGCGGCGCTGCCACCCCAGGGGGTCTGCTCCTCGGCGATCAGCGAGTTGGTGGTGAGCAGCAGCCCGGCGACGGACGCGCCGTTCTGCAGCGCCGAGCGGGCCACTCGCAGCGGGTCGATGATGCCCAGCTCAATCATGTTCCCGTAGCGGCCCTCCAGGGCGTCGAAGCCCTCGTCCGGCCCGGTCTCCACGCCCATCCGCTGCACCTTGGCCACCACTTCCTGACCGGAGTAACCGGCGTTCGTGGCGATAAGGTAGGCCGGCTCGGTGAGCGACCGGCGCACGATGTCCGCGCCGATCGCATAGTCGCCCTTGAGGTCCAACGCGTCCAGCGCCTTCTCGGCGTGCACCAGCGCGGCCCCGCCACCGGCCACGATGCCCTCCGCCATGGCCGCCCGGCAGGCGGACAGCGCGTCCTCCACCCGGTGCTGCAGCTCCTTCAGCTCGGCGTTCGTCGGCGCGCCGACCCGGATGACCGCGATCTTGCCGGTGAGCGCGCCGATCCGTTCGGCCAGCACGTCCTCGTCCACCCCGTACTGCGCGCGGCCCATCTCCGAGCGCAGCTGGGTGATCCGGAAGGCGAGGTGCTCCGCCGTACCGGCGCCACCGACGATGGCGGTGCTGCTGTCGGTGACCCGCACCTGCTCGGCGCGGCCCAGGTGCTCCACCCCCATGGTCTGCAGGTTGAAGCTGGCGTACTTGCTCAGCACCGTGCCACCGGTGATCGCGGCGATGTCCTCCAGCTTGTGCAGCCGGCGGTCGCCGAAGCCGGGGGCACGCACCGCGCAGGCCTGGAAGGTGCGGTTCACGTGGTTGTGCACCAGCATGCTGAGCGCGGTGCCCTCGATGTTCTCCGCGATGATCAGCAGTGGCCGCGGCGCCCGCATGATCTTGTCGAGCAGCGGCATCAGCTCCCGGACCTGGGTGATCTTCTCGTTGGTGATCAGGATGTACGGGTCGTCCAGGACCGCCTCCAGCCGGCCGGGGTCGGTGACCAGGTAGGGCGAGACGAACCCGTTGTCGAACTCGAAGCCCTCGACGAAGTCCACGCTCATGCCGTACTGGGCGGCCTCCTCGACGGTCACGATGCCGGACTGGCCGACGGTGTGCAGCGCCCTGGCGATGACCCGCCCGACCATCACGTCGTCGTTCGCCGAGATGCCGGCCACGTGCGCGAAGTCCTCCTCGGTCTCCACCGGGTGCGCGACCGACTGCAGGTGCTCCACCAGCGCGCCCACCGCGAGGTCGATACCCCGCTTGACCAACACCGGGTTGCCACCGCTGCCGATCGCCTTCATGCCTTCCCGGACGATGGCCTGGGCGATCACGGTGGCCGTGGTGGTGCCGTCGCCGACCATGTCGTTGGTCTTGATCGCGGCTTCCTTGACCAGCTGAGCGCCCATGTTCTCGAACTGGTCCTTGAGGTGGATCTCCCGCGCGATGGTCACCCCGTCATTGGTCACCACCGGGCTGCCGGTGATCTTCTCCAGGATGACGTTGCGACCCTTGGGGCCGAGCGTGGATTTGACCGCGTCGGCCAGCTTGTCGACCCCCGCCTGCAACAGCGCGCGAGCCTCCTCGTCGAAACGTAGCTCCTTTGCCACCGTGTCTCCTTAGGAATGTCAGTGCTGGTCAGCGAGTGATTACGCCGGGTCCGATCAGGGGACGAGGATGGCGCGGCCGCGGACCCGGCCGTGGTCGAGGTCGTCGAGCGCCTCCACGGCGGCATCGAGCGGGTACTGCTTGGTGTGCAGGGTGACCTTGCCCGCCTGGGCGAGGACCATCAGCTCGGCGAGGTCGTTGTAGGTGCCGACGATGTTGCCGATGACGTTCTTCTCACCGCCGACGAAGTCCAGCGTGGGCGCCCGGAACTCGCCGCCGTAGCCGATGATGTACTGCGAGCCGGCCGGTGCGGTCATCTGCCAGGCGTCTAGCTCCGCGCCACCCTCGGCGACGAAGTCGAAGACCACGTTCGCCCCGTTGCCGCCGGTCAGGTCCTTGACGGCGTCGATGTGGCTGCCGTCCGCGACCACCGTCTCGTCGGCCCCGATCTGCTTGGCCAGCTCCAGCGCTTCCGGGTTGCGGTCCACCACGATGATCTTGGTGGCGGTCAGCGCGGCGAGCGTCTGGATGCCGATGTGGCCCAGGCCGCCGGCGCCCTGCACCACAGCGGCGGTGCCCGGGTACAGCAGCGGCACGGCCTTGCGGACCGCGTGGTAGGCGGTGATGCCGGCGTCGGCCAGCGCGGCGACATCGGCCGGGTTGGTGTCCGGGTTGAGCTTGACGCAGGCCCGGGCGGTGGTGCGCAGGAACTCGGCCATGCCGCCGTCGTTGTCGGACAGGCCGGGGAAGAACGCGTCCTCGCACTGCATGTCCCGCCCGGCACGGCAGGCCAGGCACAGCCCACAGCTCGGCTGCGGGTGCAGGATCACCGTGTCCCCGGGGGCGACGTTGGTGACGCCCTCGCCGACCGAGTGCACCCAGCCGGCGTTCTCGTGGCCGATCGTGTACGGCAGGTGTGGGCCCATCGCCTCGGCCCACTGGCCCTCGATGATGTGCAGGTCGGTGCGGCAGACCCCGGCCCCACCGATCTTCACGATGACGTCGAGCGGTCCGGAGAGGCTCGGCTCCGGGACATCCTCGACCACCGGTGGCTTGTGGTAGTCGCGCAACCGCACTGCCTTCATTGCGTCCCTCTCTCCTTCGTCGGTCGGGCCCGTGAGTGGTATTGGTCGCTATAGCGACCAATACCACTCACGGGTCGTGATCAGGCCTGGGTGCCGGCGGAGCCTGTGACGAGTTCTTCCCCGGGCGCATTGGCGTCACCGGTGGCGGCGGCGGCGAGTTGGGCTTCGGCCGGTACCGGGATGTCGTAGAGCCGGGCGGCGTTGAGCCCGAGGATCTTCTTCTTGCTGTCGGTGGTCAGGCGGGGGTAGTCGGAGAACTGGTCCTCGTCCGGCATCTGCCAGTCGACCAGGCCCT
>DASWST010000256.1:0-27702 GCA_036402515.1 Pseudonocardia sp. | reverse complement strand
CGTCGGGGGCCATCAAACCAACCACGCCGGGTCAGAGGAGCAAGCACCGTGGGGGGCCTGGGGGGCTCGGCCCCCCAACAAGTTGAACTCGAACCCCACCCGCGCTCTCCGCGGGTACAGCTCGGCCTTCGAGTGGAGCTGAGGGGAATCGAACCCCTGACCTACTCGATGCGAACGAGTCGCGCTACCAACTGCGCCACAGCCCCAGGTGCGTCGTACCGGCTGCACCGGAACGCGACGCAAAGCTTATCAGCCGCTCATTGGCCGGCCGCGTGACGGTATCCGCGGTGCAGTCGGGTATCGAGATCGTGCAGCTCGGGGTCTTCGTCGTCCAGCTCGACCACCACGGTGCCGCGCGGGCGCTCGGGCGGCGCTGCCGGCCGGAGCCGAGGGAGCGCCGGCTCGTCGTTGATCAGCTCACCGTGCCCGGTGGGCGAGGCTTCGTGCCGTACCGGGTCGGCCGCCGTCTCGTAGTCGGCCTCCTCGTAGTCCGCCTCCTGGTAATCGGCCGACTCGTAGTCCACCGCGTCGTCGTACTCGAGATGCTCGTCCGCACCCGGGCGGGCGGCGTCCCGAGCCTGCCGAGCCGCGACCGCATCGGCCACCGTGGGGCGCCGTCGGCCTCGGCCGCGCCGGGCTCGCCCGCCGTCCGCCGCGCGTTCTCCCGCCCGGTCGTCCAGCTCGTGGTCGCTCTCGTCCAGGTGTCCTCGGCGCGCCATCCGGGCGGCCCGGCGGGCCTGGATCGACTGCTCCACCCGCACCTGTCGACGCAGGTAGATCAGGTAGCAGACCAGGAACAGGTCCACGCCGGCGTGCGCGTACCAGCCCTCGGCCAGCCCGAGTCCCCCGGCGACCAGCCCGGTCGCCACCGCGAGCAGTACCAGCGTGAGCAGCATCCGCTGGCGGAAGACGTATCGGGCTCGGGCCGCGCGGGCGGCGGCGTCGGCGTCATAACCGCCGCGTCCCGGTCGGTAGCGGGGCGAGGCAGGGTGCCCACCGTCCTGGCGACTCGACGGTTCCGGCGCCTCCGACTCGCTCCAGGCAGGGCTAGTCGTGGCGTCGTCCATCGGGGTCACCTCCTGGTCGCGGCGCCGAGGTCGTTCCAACACCCGGCAGGACAACGCCGCATCACTCGGGCGCGACATCGGCTGGCGACGACGCGCGGCCATCGGGACCAGCACGGCCAGCCAGGTGGCGACCAGCCCAGCGAAGAGCAGTGAGCTGGGCACGCGCTCCTCCCCCGGTCGTACAGGTGTAGCTCACGGTAACCAGCGAACCGGCGCCGATCATGACGACGCGCCGGGGGCAAATTACGCGATTGCAAGATCATTTTCGGCGGCGAGGCATGTCCGCCCCAGCCATGCCGGCACGCCAGCGCCTCCACGCTGACCGGCGCGGATCCCCGACCCGCCCGATGTGGGCGTTCAGGGCCGCTGCGCGCGCCCGTCCCGGATCAACCGCTCCACCAGACCGACCTCCAGCTCCTCGATGGTCAGCGCGTAGCAGAGGTGGTCCCGCCAGGCTCCGTCCACGTTGAGGTAGCGACGGAACAGGCCCTCCTCACGGAAGCCCAGCTTCTCCAGGACCCGCCGGCTGGCGATGTTCTCCGGGCGCACGGTCGCCTCGATCCGGTGCAGCCCGACGGGCCCGAAGCAGTGGTCCAGCACCAGCGCGACCGCGGCCGTGGTGACCCCGCCCAGCACCGCGTGGCTGCCCACCCAATAGCCCACGTAGGCCGACCAGAGCGGATCCCGCACCACGTTGCCGACCATGACCTGGCCGGCGAACTCACCATCCACGGTGATCGCGAAGGGCAGTCCCAGCCCGCGCCGGCCCAGCGAGCGCAGCGCACCCCACCGCGCCGGCCACTCGGCGACCGTGTTGCGCTGCGCCCACAGGCCCGGGGTGTCCGGCTCCCACGGAGCCAGGTGGCGCTCGTCCCGAGAGCGGATGGCCGCCCAGGCCCCGCCGTCGCGCAGCCGCACCGGGCGCACCCCGACCAGCCCGCCGGGCACCCGCAACTGCCCCAGCGTGGCCGGCCACCCGGGGTGGCGGCCGAGGCGCCCCGAGTCTGGAGAGTGGGCCACGGAGCTCAACTGCGCGGCGCCAGGAACGCCACCGTGACCTGTTCCCCCACGGTGACCTCGGTGATGTGCTCGGCCAGCTCGATCAGGCAGTTCGCCTCGGCCAGCGCGGTGAGCAGCTGGGTACCCGACGAGCCAAGTGGCTGCACCAGGTACTCCCCGGTCGCCTCCTCGCGCAGCAGCCGGCCGCGCAGGTAGCCGCGCCGGCCGGGGATTGAGTTCACCGGGGAGAGCAGCCGCGCCGCGATCCGCCGCCGCCTCGGGTCGTTGCGGCCCAGCGTGGTGCGGATCAGCGGGCGGACCAGCACCTCGAACAGCACCAGCGCACTGACCGGGTTGGCCGGCAGCAGGAAGGTCGGCACCTTGTGCCGGCCGAGCCGGCCGAACCCCTGGACGGAGCCGGGGTGCATGGCCACCCGGCTGCCGTCCACCTCACCGAGATCGCTGAGCGTGTCCAGGATCTGCTGGCCGGCGGCTCCGCCGATCCCGCCGGAGATCACCAAGATCTCGCTGTTGGACAGGTGGTCTTCCACGGCGGCGCGCAACCGGGCCGGTTCCCGGGGCACCAGCCCGACCCGGACGGCGTCGGCGCCGGAATCTCGGGCGGCGGCGGCCAGGGCGTAGGAGTTCACGTCGTACACCTGGCCGGCGCCGGGGTCGCGCGCCACGTCAACCAGCTCGTCGCCCACGGAGAGCACCGCCACCCGAGGTCGGGGGTGTACCAGCACCCGCTCCCGGCCGACCGCCGCCAGCAGCCCGACCTGCGCGGCGGCGATGACCGAGCCGCGCCGGACCGCGATGTCGCCTGGCTGCACGTCCTCCCCGATGCGGCGCACGAACGCCGCCGACGGGACCGCCCGGTAGATGGTGACCTGGGCGGGATGGCCGTCGGTGTCGGCGGTGGGCACCACCGCGTCGGCCAGGGTGGGCAGCGGCGCGCCGGTCACCAGCCGAACCGCCTGACCGGGCTGCAGCCGGTGCGGCTGGCGGGAACCGGCGGCAATCTCTCCCACCACCGGAAGCACCACGGGGTTGTTCGGGCCGGCGCCGGACAGGTCCACGCTGCGTACCGCGTAGCCGTCCACGGCGGCCTGGTCGAAGCCGGGCAGGGCACGCTGGGCCATCACCTCTTCGGCGCAGAGCATGCCTTGGGCGTCGGCGATCGCGACTCGGACCGGTGCCGGACGAACCGCTGTGTCCAACACCCGGGCGAGCTGCTCGTCGACCGATCTCACGCCCCGGCTACCCTCCCTTGTCATCCTGCCCAACTGCCGGCACGCGCCGGGGTCACGCCCTTCACACCGTCTGGTGCGTACCGGTCACCCGGAGTTGCACCGCTGGTACCCCATTGGCGCACCAGTCACCGGCATGCGGGGCGCCGGCGGAGCGTCCGGCCGGGATGCCGCGCGGTCAGCGTAGGGGGCGGTCAGACCCAACTCGTCGGCGTGAGCTCACAAGCTCGCTCACTCCTCCTCCTCGCTGGCGCTCGTCGGCCGCGTTCGCGGCGCTGCTGTGTTGAATGGTGAGCTCGCAAGCTCGCTCACGCCCCCCGCACGCCGTCGCCGTCCCAGGCGAGCCGCTCCCGCAGCCACTCCCGCAGGTCGGGTCCGTAGCCCGGGTCAGCCAGCATGAAGTCGACGTACGCGCGTGCGTATCCGGACGGATTGCCCAGGTCGTGCCGCCCGCCGCGGTGCACCACCACGTGCACCGGGTGGCCCTCGCTGATGAGTAGCGCGACCGCGTCGGTGAGCTGCAGCTCCCCGCCCGCGCCAGGGCTGATTCGCTTGAGCGCGTCGAAGATCTGCCGGTCCAGCAGATATCGCCCGGCGGTGGCGAAGGTGGACGGCGCATCCTCGGCCGACGGCTTCTCCACCATGTCCCGGACCACCTTGACGTCCGGGTCGGCGGTGTCCTCCACGTCGAACACGCCGTAGGCGCTGATCTGCTCCCGGGGCACGTCGATCGCGCAGAGCACACTGCCGCCGTAGCGGGCGCGCACCTCGGCCATCCGGTTGAGCACCCCCGAGGGCAGCACCAGATCGTCGGGCAGCAACACCGCCACCGCGTCCTCGTCGGCCTCCAACGCGTCGCCGGCGCAGCCCACCGCGTGGCCGAGGCCCCGTGGCTCATCCTGCTCGACCGTGCCGATCTCGATCAGCTCGGAGGCGCGGCGGACCTTCTCCGCAAGGTCCTCCTTGCCCCGGGCGGTAAGCGTGGCGACCAGCTCCGGCTGCGGCGTGAAGTGCGCCGCGATGGCGTCCTTGCCAGGGGAGGTCACGATGAGCAGCCGGGCCGCGCCGGCTTCGGCCGCCTCCGCGGCCACAATTTCGATGCCCGGCGTGTCTATCACCGGGAGCAATTCCTTCGGCACCGTCTTGGTAGTCGGCAGGAACCGGGTTCCCAGGCCCGCCGCCGGGACTATCGCGGTTCGGAACGGTCGAGATGCCTGCATGGTCGGCGAGCCTATCCGCGCCGGTAACCTGTGGCTTGACTGGTGGCCGAGCTGACAGCTTGAACCGTCTGTCCTCAACCGACCTCTACCGCGCCGAGCCGTCCACCCGGGGCGGTTCGAGGCGGGAGCCGGAGACCATGACCACGCCCGGCAACATCCCGAGAACCGCGCCCCAGGGCAAGACCGAGTGGCGGAGGCGGCTCGTGGCGGGCCGCCGCGCGGTGCCCGAGGAGCTGCGCATGGCGGAGGCGGCGCTGCTCGCCGAGGCGGTGGTCGCGGCCGCGCGCGGGGCTACCGACCCGATCTGCTGCTACGTCCCGGCCAAGGACGAGCCCGGGTCGTTGGCCATGCTGGACGCGCTGCGCGCCGCCGGACACGAGGTGCTGCTGCCGGTGGTGCCCACGGACGGCGCTGGAGCCCCGGAACCGCGCGGGCCGATGAACTGGGCGCCCTACCGAGGACCCCGGTCGTTGGAGCCCGGCGCATATGGCCTTCATCACCCCAGCGGCCCCGGCTGGGGGCCGGCGGCGGTGGCCACGGCGGACCTGGTTCTGGTGCCCGCCCTGGCCGTGGACCGCAGAGGTGTGCGCCTCGGCAGGGGTGCTGGCTGGTACGACCGGACATTGCCGCTGGCCAGGCCCAATACCCCGCTCGTCGCGGTGGTTCGGGACAGCGAAGTCGTGCGCGCACTGCCCATGGAGCGACACGACGTGCTGATGACGGGCGTGCTCACCCCACTGCACGGGCTGCGCGCATTCCCGCTGACTGTGGACTAGACTGGCACTCGTTGGCTGCGAGTGCTAGCGATTCGGCTGCTAGTGCGAATGGGCATGGTACGGAGGAGAACGGTGCCGACCTACCAGTACGCGTGCACGTCCTGCGGACACCGCTTCGAGGCTGTGCAGGCTTTTTCAGATTCCACCCTGACCGAGTGCCCCGAGTGCGCCGGGCGGCTGCGCAAGGTGTTCTCCTCGGTCGGCATCGTGTTCAAGGGGAGCGGCTTCTACCGCACCGACAGCCGGGCCGGCTCGGGCGTGCCGGGTGGCACGAACGGGGAGAAGAAGTCCGAATCCGCGCCGGCAAACGCCGGCTCGAGTGACTCCTCGTCCTCGTCGAACTCGAAGTCCTCTTCGGACTCGAAGTCCTCTTCGGACTCGAAGAGCTCGTCGTCCGGTTCGAGCTCTTCATCTGGGTCCTCCTCCTCGGGGTCGAGTCCAGCTGCGGCCAAGGCCTCCTAGTTTCTAGTCGGCCTGATCGGCGCGATCGCGGCGCTGGGGTAGTTATCCACAAGTGCCCTAGTTATCCACAGCCGGCCGGCGATGCGGCCCTCCGGTGGTGGCCCGCGACCTAGCGTGGGTCTGGTGAACGACTCCGATGACCGCGCCGGTCGAACCGGCTCACCGACCGCGTGGCCGCCGGCTCGGCTGCTCGGCCTGGCCCAAGGGCTCGGCTGGCGTCGCCTGGTGCTCGCCCGCCGGGTGGCCGCCGGGCTGCTCGTGCTCGCCGCGCTGGTGCTGGCCATTCGCGCGCCAGATGCCGCCACCGGTACCGCGCCGGTAGTGGTGGCGGCGCGCGAGCTCGCCTCCGGGAGCACGGTGCGCGCGGGCGATGTCGAGATCCGGCGCTGGCCGGCTGAGCTGGTCCCCGCCGCCGCGCTGAAGACGCTCGAGCAGGTCGAGGGGCGGATACTCGCCGGGGCGGCCAGCCTCGGCGAGCCGATGACCTCGGTGCGCCTCGCCGGCCAGCAGCTGGCCAGTCGGGCCACCGGCGGGCGGGACGCCGCGAGCGTGCCGATCCGGCTGGCGGATGCCGACGTGGCCGGGCTGCTGACCCCTGGCCGGCTGGTCGACGTCGTCACCGTCGGCCAGCGGTCCGACCAGCCCACCGTGCTCGCCTCCGCCGCGGTGGTACTCACCGTGCTGCCCGCTGAGACCAAACCCGCCGCTCGTGGCCGTCTGGTGCTGGTCGCGGTGCCGAGGGCGGCGGCGAGCAAGCTGGCCGCCGCCACGCTCAGTCAGGAGGTGACGGTTACCCTCCGCTGAGTTGAGATCAGGCCTCTCGGCGGCTCAAGTCCGCTACGACGTGAAGGAAGGGATGCCATGCTCAAGGGCTTCAAGGACTTCGTGCTGCGCGGAAATGTCATCGATCTGTCCGTAGCGGTGGTGATGGGCGCGGCGTTTGGCGGCATCGTCAGCGCGTTCACCGACAAGATCATCAAGCCTTTGCTGAATGCGATCACGCCGCCGGCCAGCCCGGGTTTCGGCGTCCAGCTGATTTCTGGCAAGCCAAGCACCTTCGTGGACTTCGCCTCGGTGATCTCCACACTCCTCAACTTCGTGATGGTGGCCGTGGTGGTCTACCTCGTCATCGTGCTGCCGATGCGGACCATCCAGGAGCGGCGCAGGCGGGGCGAGGAACCAGGGCCCGCCGAGCCGACCGACGTCCAGCTGCTCACCGAGATCCGGGACCTGCTGCGTGCGCAATCCGACGAGTCCGGCGGCGTGCGGCAGGACGCCGCCGCTCCGGGTGGGCCCGATCAGGCAGTGTCCCGCCATCCTCGGTAGAGGCGCAGGTGTGCCTGGGCGGCCGCCGACCAGGTGTGCCGCTGAGCCAACGCCACGCCCGCCCTGGCGCGGGCCGGATCGGGGCTAGCCAGCGCGGCGCTGAGCGCGTCGGCCAGCGCCGAGGGGCTGGCCGCGAAGTGGGCGCAGGAGCCGAACACTTCGCGCAGCACCGGCAGGTCACGCAGCACCACGGGCACCCCGGCGGCCAGTGCCTCCATGGCCGCCAGCCCGAAGCCCTCCTTGGTGGACGGGAACGCGAAGACACTCGCCGCCGCCATCAGCGCGGGCAGTTCGTCGTGCTCGACAGGCCCGAGCAGCACCGGGTCGACGCCCAGCTCGGCGGCCCTGGCCAGCACCTGGTCCCGATAGCCCCGGTAGTCGAACAAGGTGTCGCCACCGGCCAGCACCAGCCCGACGTCCGGCGCCACGGCGCGCAGCGCGGCCATCGCCTCGATCAGGTCGGCGGTGCCCTTCCGGGGCTCGATACCGCCCACCGCCAGCACGTAGCGGCCCAGCTTGCGGCGCCAGCCGGCCCGGCGTTGCCCGGCTACCGGGTCGTCAGGATCCGCGGCGGCAGCGAACCGGTCGGCGGTCACCCCGTTCGGGATCACCTCCGCCCGGATGCCCCACCCGGCGGACAGCTCGGCGGCCACCGCCTCGGACACGCACACGTGCCGCTTCGGCTCGCGCAGTGCCTTCTCATGGCAGGCGACCAGCTCCGGGGTGCTGAACTGGTCGATGTGGTGCACCGTGCGCAGCACGTCGGCGCGCACTGTCAGCGCCGCGTTCGCGCTCAGGCAGTCCTGGGCGTGCACCACGTCGGCGGTCAACCCGTCGGCCCGCAGCGCGGCGGCCAGCTCGGCGATGGACCGCACGATCCGGGGTCCCACCTCCTCGTCGGCGCGGTCCTCGAACGGCACCAGCCGGACCCGTACGGCCGGGTCCACCGGGCGGAAGAATCCGGCGTCGCCGCCCCGCCGCAGCGACCACACCTCCACCTCCTGGCCTAGCGCGGCGAGCGCTTCGGCGAGCGCCAGGGTGTGCACCACCCCGCCGCGCGGCTTGGTCGAGTAAGTGAGCAGGCTGATCTTCACCGATCGACCGCCACCGAATCACCGGCCGGCTCCGCCCGGTACGCCTCAGGGCGGCGCTCGACGAGGTGATGCAACACCCGGCGGGCCCTGGACACCTCGGCGGTCGGATCCAGTTCGGCCACCGCCAGGCCGGCCTTGGCCCAGGTACGCGCCCGTATGTCGCCACCCGGCCCGACCACCTTGGCGTTGCCGAGGAAGGTGAGCACGCCGCTGCGCCCGGTCTGGTTCGCCGACACCACCACGACCTGGTTCTCCGCCGCGCGGGCGCAGTCGTACAGATCGAACAGCCGCGCCTGGCGGTCCTTGACCACCCGCCGGGCCGGGTCGGTCAGGCTGGCCGGCCACGCGGAGAGGCAGGCGAGCACGATCGCGCCGTCCTCGGCCAGCGTCCTGGCCCCCTCCGGAAACGTCTTGTCGTAGTCGATCATCATGCCCAGCCGGCCCACCGGGGTGTCGAACGCGGCAAACCGGTCACCGGAGGCGTAGCTGACCCGCTCCCCGGGGGCCAGGTGCACCTTGCGGTGCCGGCCGTGCACCCCTGCGCCGGACAGGCACACCGCCGAGTTGTAGGTCAGCGCACCGGCCCGCTCCCGGTAGCCCAGGCACAGCACCAGGTCACCGGCCATGGCGGTGAGCCGGTCGAACACCGGGTCGTCCGGCTCCAGCGCCGGGGGCAGGTCGGCCGACACGGACATGGGCGGTGGCACCGGTGCCTCGTGCTCGGCGCCGGCGGCATCTGGTGCCGACGCGGCCGGGTCGCCGGGTTCTGTCGGGCTGAGTTCATGTCCGGAGTCGACGGGTTCGCGCAGGTCGGTGAGGTAACCGCCGAGGGTGCCGTCCGGCAGCACGAGCAGCCCGGCACCAGCCCGCCGCGCCGCCGCGACGATCGACTCCACCCGTTGCAGGTCGAACTCCAGATCACGGCCGAACTGCGCCGCCGCCGCCGCGAGATACACCACTGGTCAGGTCTAACCCACCGACGCCGGCACGGAACCGGTCAACCACACGGCCAGGTCGCGGGCACTGGGACCGGGCAGCCGTGCGCTGGCGCACGCCGCTTTCCCGGCGACCCTGGCCGCCTCCGCCCATACCTCGGTCCACACCGCGGCCCCATGAGCGGCCGCCTCGGCGCCGGCGATGTCCGTGTCGCGGCGGGCTCGCACCGCCCGCGCACAGGCCAGCGCGGAAGCGAGCGCCACCGCCACTCCGGAGCACCAAGACGGGTCGCCCGCGTGCAACGCATCGCCGACCGGGACCAGCCCGGGCAGCCGCATCACGTCCTCGGCCCGCCCGCGCCGAGCGGGCGACACGGTCAGCGTGGTGACCCCGGTGAGCGGTTCGGCGACACCCGGGTCCACCCAGTCAGCGATCAGCGGGAGTCGACGCGCGGCCGCCTGGAAGCCTTCCGGCGTGCACAGCCCGGCCAACCCCGGCTCGACCAGCCCTGCCGGGGTGGGGTCGGCCGGCTCAGGCCGCCCGGGCCGCGCCGGATCACCCAGGGCGCCGGCTGGCACGGTGAACGTGACGGTGAACGTGTGGTTGTCCGCCGGGACCAGTCGGCAGGAGTAGCCGCCGTACTCGCCGCCGGCGGCCAGGCCCAGGTTCAGTGGCCCCGGATCGTCCCGCCAGTGCAGCGCGTAACAGCGGGTGTAGTGGTCGGCGCCGGCGCGCGCGGGGGCGGTGTCCGGATCCTCACGAGGCACGGCCAACCGGATAGACCCGGCCCGTTGCCCCAGGTCATCCAGCCAGCCGGAGACCGGCCCGGATCCACCGGTCGCGTCCACCGCGAGCTCGGTGGCCACCACCCCACCCCGAACCAGTACCCCGGACAGTTGTCCGCCACTGATTTGCAACCCGGTGGCCGGCAGGCCCCCGTGCACCCGCACCCCCGGCTCCCGCTCGGCGACCCGGCGCAACACCCAGTCGAACACCGGACGCCGCACCGCGAGCCCGAACCCTTCCGCCGGGAGAGCACCGGCCGCCTCGCCGGAACCACCCATGGCGAGCTCCCGGGCGCCGAGTTCGAGCAGGCGAGCCAACACGTCAGGGAGCTCGTCGGCCAGCAGCCGGTAGCAGTGGGGGGAGAAGACATGCCCCTGCCCGGCCTGCGGCACGCTGTCGCGGTACCAGCCGCCGGCCTCCCGGCGGCCCCTCGGGGCCGGGGTGCGGTCCTGTTCCAGCACGTCAACCGGGATACCCCGGCGGGCCAGGGCGATCGCGGTGGTCAGCCCGGCGACGCCGGCGCCGAGCACCAGCACCCGGGCGCTGGCTGTGGTCGTCTGCCGCATCAGGTCACCTCCAAACACCGCATCACCTGACCGAGAGCATCGAGTGAGGCGGGTAGTAGGTATCCGGCCGGCGATCGGCCAGGTGACACATGAACCGTCGGGCCTGGGCGAGCTCGGACGGCACGTCCACGTCCACCGTCGCCGCCCCGGCGTCCACACCGGTGCTGGCGAGCACGTCACCGCCCGGGCCGACCACCTTGGCGTTGGCCACAAAGCGCATCGTGCCGAAACTGCCGGCCTGGTTGGCCGAGGCGAGCACCACCTGATTCTCCAGCGCGCGGGCGGCGTCGAACAGGTTGAACCGCTTGGTCCAGCGGTCGTCGGCCAGGTTGGCGGCGGCCCCGGTCCGGCTGGTCGGCCACGCCGACATGCAGACGATGATCTGAGCCCCGTCCAGCGCGAGCGCCCTGGCCGCCTCGGGGAATGCCTTGTCGTAGCAGATCAGCATGCCCAGCCGGCCGACCGGAGTGTCGAAGGCGGCGAAGCCGCTGCCGGCGGAGTAGTACGAGTCCTCGGCCAGCGGCTGGTGCACCTTGCGGTACACCCCGTGCACCCCCCCGCCGGAGAAGCACACCGCGCTGTTGAACCGGCGGCCATCGGCGATCTCGCAGAAGCCCAGGCAGACCACCAGGTCACCGGCGGCCGCCGCCAACTCGGCCAGCTCGGGGCCCTCCACGCTCAGCTCCGGCGGACCGGGGTCGTCGTGCACCAGGGTGCTGTCCGCGTCGGACAGGTCGGCCAGGTAACCGCCCAGACACGCCTCCGGCAGCACCAGCAGATCGACCCCGGTCCGCTTGGCCTCGTCGATCTGCCCGATGACCTGATCCAGACTGCGCCGCAGGCCGCGCCCGTACTCGGCGGCCACCGCGGAAATCCTTATGCTCATGCCACTCCCATTCCGGTCACCGCGCCGGCGACGGCCTCGGTGTACTCGCCGTCCGGCCAGCGCAGCCGCACTCCAGCGCCCGGGCGCAATCGCCCGCACACTGCGGATGTGGTGGCCGGCGCGGGCGGCGGCACGGTGCTGCCGACCCGGTCAGCAGTGATCATCGCGTAGCCGGGGAAGCAGGTCAGCCAATCGCCGACGCTCGGCCCGACCGGCCGGGGCACCGCCGCCACGTCCAGTTCGGCGGCGCAGCCGGATGCCTCGGCCAGCATGCCGAGCGTGCCGGCCAACCCGGCCATGGACACGTCCTTCGCGGCGGCCGGGCCGGCCAGGGCCACCGCCCGCTGCTGGTCGCGCAGCACGGCCGGTTCGCGGTGGCTGGTGGAGTCCCACTGCCGGCCGGTGTGCCCTCGGCGCCATCCCCCGCCCAGGTCCGCGGTGACCCGCACGTCGTCGCCGGGGCGGCCGCCGCCGGCCGGAACCGGATGCGCGGTCCGGCCCAGCGCGGTGACCGAGAGCGCGGCGGGCACCCCGAGCTGGGTGTGTCCGCCGAGCACCGGGACGCCCCAGGCGCCGGCCGCCGCGCGCAGCCCGGACAGCACCCTGGCGGCGAACGAGGCATCGCGCGCGCCCAGAGCGTCCAGCAGGCCCACCGGGGTGGCCCCCATCGCGGCCAGGTCGTTCACGTTGACCAGCACCGAGCACCAGCCGGCCCACTCCGGATCCCGCTCCACCATGGACGGCAGGATGGCGTCGCAGGCGGCGACCAGGTCGCTGCCCGGTACCGGCGCCCCGTCGTCGCCGAGGAAACCGGCCGGCGCGCCGGGCAGCCCGGCGAGCAGGCCCTGCAGCGGGGCCTTGGTGGCCGCGACCAGCGCGTCGATCCGGTGCACCGGCCAACGCATCAGCACATGTGGCTGGCCGACCACCGAGACGTCGGCGAGCCGTAACCAGCCCAGCCGGGCGAAGAACCGCTCGTTGGCCGCCTGCACGGTGGCCTCGAAGCGCAGTGCGCCGACGGCCTCGGCGGTCGCGCAGGCGGCCCGGACCAGCGCGGCGCCCACCTGGCCACCGCCCCGGCGCGCTCGCGGATGCACCGCCAGTCGGCTGCCCGCCCACCAGCCCAGGTCGGGCTCGGTGACCGGGGCCAGCCGCACGCCACCGACCACCGGGCGCTCCGGATCCCGCCCGTCCCTGGCCACCAGCACCACGGTCCGGGGATCGTCGTCCACCTCGTCGCTGTCGTGACCGAGGAACAACCCCTGCTCGGCGACGAACACGTCGCGGCGCAGCGCCCGGTATTCGGCCAACGCGGCCCGACCCGAGGGCCCGGTGCCGGCGTCGGCGCGCTCGACCAGCAGCGTGGGCCCTGCCCCGGAGCGCGAGGGCATGCCGATCAGCAGCTCGCACACGTCCACGCCGCGCGGGCCGGCCGGTCCGGTGATCACCTCAGCCCCCGACCGTGGACAGCGCGCTGCACGCCCCGCAGGCCGCGCAACCGGCGCCCTGGTCCGCGCCGCGCATGCCGGCGGCGCTGAGCAGCCCGGCCACCCGAGCGGTCACGTCGGCCAGCAGCGCGGGTGACGGAGCCCTGGCGTGGTCGACGTCCACCGCCAGCGTGCCTGCGGCCGGCCGGAACGGCACCACAAAGGGGTAGACACCGCGCTCGATCAGCTCGGCCGCGCCGGCTACCAGCTCGTCCGGGTTCTCACCCAGGCCGACCAGCAGGTACGTCGACACGCGGTTGCGGCCGAACACCGCCACGGCGCGGTCCCAGGCCGCCCAGTACTCGGCCAGCGGCACGCTCGCCTTGCCCGGCATCCAGCGCCGCCGCACCTCGTCGTCCAGCGACTCCACATGGATGCCGATCGCGGTAGCCCCGGCGCGGTGCAGCACGTCGATCGCGTCCAGGTCGGCCGGGGGCTCGCACTGGACCTGGATGGGCAGGTCAGGCACGGCCGCCTTGATCGCCACCACGCAGCGGGCCAGGTGCGCCGCGCCCCGGTCCCGGCCGCGACTGGTGCCCGTGGTCATCACCATCTGCCGCACGCCGTCCAGTCGCACCGCCGCCTCGGCCACCTCGGCCAGTTGAGCGGGCGTTTTCACCGCCGTGGTCGACCCGGCCCGCAGCGACTCCTCGATGGCACAGAACCGGCAGCGGGTCTCCGGGTCGTAGCGCATGCAAGTTTGCACCACGGTGGTGGCCAGCACGTCGGAGCCGTGCAGCCGAGCGAGCTGCTCGTAGCGCACCCCGTCGGCGGTGCTCAGGTCGTAGAACTTCGGCCGGCGCACCGGCTCGACCTCCAGCCCGGTATCGGTGCCCTCGTAGAGCAACCGGCGGCCGCGCAGGGTGTACGGGCTGGTGGAGACGATAGGCAGTGCCGCGCTCCGGCCCGCGAGGACCAGGTGTCCGTCGTCGGTAGGACCGGCTCCGGCGCGGCGCTGAACCGGAGTGTCGGCTTCCCCGCCCTCGCCGGATTCCAGCCGGACCCCGCGCACGGCGAGGTCGACTCGATCAGCGAGTTCGGCCATCAGAACATGTAGGTGGAGTTGATGATCGCGCCCTTGCGTGCGTAGTGGATCAGTGCGTCCTGCACGTCCAACGGGTGGGTGGGGATGACACCGTCCATCAGGTCCTCTTCACGGGCGCCGTGCAGGGACAGCCCGAACCGGCAGCAGTACGCCTTGCCGCCCTCGGCGATGAACGTGGCCAGCTGGTTGTTGATGTTGTGCTCGCCCGGGAAGGCGGATGTGCCGGTGGTCGGGAAGCCTCGGGTGGCCAGACAGTTCAGCGAGCCGGGGCCGTAGAAGTAGAGCGCCGACTCAAAGCCCTTCCGCAGTGCCCGGGTGGCCTGCAGAATGGCCACGAAGCTCACGCTCGACTCGTGCGCGATGCCGTGCACCAGGGTGAAGTACACCTCGCCCGGCTCAGCCTGGTAGTCCGGGAACACCTTGGTGCCACCGTAGATCGAGGACCCCTCGGGCAGCGACGGGTGCGGGATCTCGGTGAGGCTCTTCTGCTCGACGTCGCTCAGGGCTGTCGTGCTGGTCATGACGAAACTCCTCGGCTGGGGTAGCGGGAATGAGTGGGCTAGCGCGATTGGCTGGATAGCGACGATGTGCGCCCATCAAGCAGACCGCTCAGGCGTGTCCGCCGGATGTCATCCGGAACAAACGGGAGTTACAGGGATGCGCGTTCGGGCGCCATTTCGGAAACATGTCGTTCACCGATGCGAGCCGAGCCCGCCGCGGCCGGGCGCTGGAGGACGGCGGCCGCGCCGACGTCACGGCACACACTCGCGTCCCGGCAGCCGGGATCACTCATTGTCGGCCCGGTCACCGATGGGCGGGTTGGAACAGCTCGATCAGATTGCCGTCCGGGTCGGCGAGCAAAATTTGGCGCCCGCCGGGGCCGGTGACCAAGTCGCTCCGGAAGGGCAGATGCGCGCCGCGGAGCCGGTCGATCTCGGCATCCAGGTCTTCGACAACGAGGTGGATGCGGTTGCGGCCCGCGGTGGCGGCATCGTCGGGGGTGGCCCGGGCACCGGAACTGGCGGGTCCGGACAGCAGCAGCCGTAGCGGGCCACGGACTACGTCGGCAAAAGCGGGTGCGGCGCTGGTGTTCAGCGTGAAGCCGAGGTGGGTGGTGTAGAAGTCGATGGCGGCCCGCACGTCGTCAACGAGGTAGCGGACGCTGGCGTACTGCTCAGGTGCGGTCACGGCTGATCCTTCCATTGGGCGGCGGCGGTGAGGACGGGCAGCAGGTGTCTCATGCGGGTATCGATGTCTGCCGCGGTGCGCTGAAAGGCCGGGTAGCTGGCTTGGTCGGTGTCGCCGGCAGTGGCTGGGTCGGGGATGCTCCAGTGGACCCGCCGCGGATTGCGGGGGAACTCCGGGCAGGCCTCGCGAGCCCTGTCGCACAGGGTGATCACGTGATCAAACGTGCGGCCGGCAAGGATGTCCAGGTGCTGAGGGCGCTGGCCGGAGATATCGATGTCGAACGTCTCGCGCAGCACTCGGATGGCGTTGGGGTGCAGGCGGCCCTTGGGCCGGCCACCGGCGCTCGTCACGGCCACGTGGTCGGTGGTGCGGTGGCGCAGCAGCGCTTCGGCGATCGGTGAGCGGGCGCTGTTGCCGGTGCAGACGAACAGCACCGTGATCCGTCGGGCGCGCTGCTGCTCGACCGGCGGGGTCGGTGTTTCGGCGACTCGGCGCAGCGCAGGGTGCAGCGCGGCGCCGCTGTCGGTCAGCGCGTCCGCGCAGCGATCCAGGTCCAGATGGTAGTAGCTGTCCCGGCCGTCGAAGCTGCTGCGCGTGGCGGTGACCAGCCCGCCGTCGCGCAGCAGCCGCAGGTGGTAGGAGACCAGGTTCTGTGGCTGGTCGACCCGTGTCACCAGCTCGCGGACCCGGTAGTCGCTGTCGGCGAGTTCGGTCATCAGCCGCCAGCGCAGTGGATGGGCGGCCAGCCGGACGAACGTCGGTGGGGCGGCGACTTGCCCCGAGGACAACATGGCCAGCACGATACATCAAGCTGGCTTGATGTATCAAAGCAATGTGATGTGGCTTCCCCGGCTGGGCTAGCCGCCGTGGTGCGGGGGGCGGTTCTCGGTGTACCAGCGCTCATCGGCGCGGCTCGAAGGGTCGCGCTCCAGCCGATCGTCGGCCGTCGCCTCCGGCAGCACATCGCCGAACAACTCGGCCAGCCGACGACGCCGGGCGGCCACCGCCGCCGGGTCAGGCCGCGCGGGATCCGGTTCCGCGTCAGGGCCCGGTTCCGCATCGGGGCTGGGTTCCGCGCCCGAATCTGGCCCCGGCCCAGCTTCCGGTTCCGCGGCCGGATCAGACTGCTCGTACTCCGGACGTTCCGCGGGCACGGACGACTCGCCAGGCTCAGGCGAGTCGCCAGGCTCAGGCGAGTCGCCAGGCACGGACTCAGGCCTCGTCGAGCCCGGAGAGCTCCTCGATCACGTGCGGGGCCAGCGGGGTGAGGGTGGCCATGCCGTCCCGGATCGCCGCCCTGGACGCGGCCAGGTTGACCACCAGGGTGCTGCCCGACACGCCGACCAGGCCCCGGGACAGCCCGGCGTCGATCGCTCCGGCGGCCAACCCGGACGCCCTGATGGCCTCGGCGATGCCCGGGATCGGGCGGTCGAGTACTCCGGCGGTGGCGTCCGACGTGACGTCGCGGGGGGAGACTCCGGTACCGCCCACGGTGACCACCAGGTCCACTCCGCCGATCACCGCGGTGTTCAGCGCGTTACGGATAGCGACCGCCTCGCCGGGCACCGTGACCACCGCGTCGACCACGAATCCGCCCTCCTCGAGCAGCTCGGTGACCAGCGGCCCAGAGGTGTCCTCATGCTCGCCGTGCGACGCCCGGTCGTCCACGATTACGACCAGCGCGCGCCCGATGCGGGGTGGTGCCATCTCCATGCCGCATACCGTAGCCGGTGCCCTTTGCTGACCATGGCGCCACGTCATGATCGCCACCGTGCACCCGTGAGTCAGCGTCCACTCGGCCCGGAGGCGGCCGCCTCGGCCAGCGGCAAGCGGACCTCGAACCGGCATCCGGGGCCGTGGTTGGACGCCTCGATCCGTCCGTCGTGCGCCTCGACCAGCCCGCGCGCGATGGCCAGCCCGAGCCCGGCTCCGGAGTCCGGGGGGTCCTCCGCCTGGCCTTGCGGAGTGCGCGCCACGCTGCCCCGGAATGCCACGTCGAACACCCGGTCCAGGTCGGGCTGCGGGATGCCGCCGCAGCCGTCCTGGACCCGCAGCCAGGCCTGGCCGTCGTCGCTGCCGGCGGCGAGCACCACGGTGCCGTCCGGCGGGGTGTGCCGGACGGCGTTGGACACCAGGTTGCGCACCACCCTGGCCAGTTCCGGGTCGCTGCCCCAGACCACCGGCCAACTGGTGTCCGGGTCGGCGACCAGCCGGACACCCTTGCGCGCCGCCCTGGCCGACTCGGCGGCCACCGCTTCGGAGACCACCTCGCCCAGCGACACCGCCGCCAGCGAGAGCCGCAGCGCACCCGAGGTGATCCGGGAGAGCTGGAACAGGTCATCCACCATGCTGGCCAGCCGCTCGGTCTCCCTGCCGATCCGGCGCGCGTACTCGCCGGTCTCCGCCGGATCGCTGACCACACCGTCGGCCAGCGCCTCGGACATCGCCCGGATCCCGGCCAGCGGGGTGCGCAGGTCGTGGCTGATCCAGGTGACCAGCTCGCGGCGGGCGGACTCGGCGGCCCGTTCCCGCTCCCGGGCCTCCCGCTCCCAGACGCTGTCTCTGGCCAGCCCGCGGCCCAGCAGCAGCCCGGCGGGCACCGAGACGGCGGTCACCACCAGGCACACCGCCACGGTGGCGCGCAGCTGCGGGTCGAGCATGAACCCGGCCACCCCGAGCACACCGACCAGCGCGGCGATCACCGGGATGAGCACCAGCACAGTGACCGCCGCCATGATCGAGTAGCGGCGCATGAAGCTCAGCAACAGTGCGCCGGCCGCCGCTATCGGCAGGGTGAACATCAACGCCGGCCACCAGACCTCGCCCAGCTCGGCCAACATCCGCCGTCACTCCCGGTTCTCGGTGCGTGCTTCGGTCTGCCCGGATACGCCAGAGTCGCCGCTCTCCAGGTCGTAGCGGTAGCCGACCCCCCACACGGTGCTGATCCGCCGAGGGTTGGTCGGGTCCACCTCCACCTTCTCCCGCAACCGGCGCACATGCACGGTCACCGTGGACTGGTCCCCGAAGCTCCATCCCCAGACGCGGTCCAGCAGGTCGGGCCGCCCGAACGCCTGCCCGGGGTGTCGGAGCAGGAAGGCCAGCAGGTCGAACTCGCGCACGGTGAGGGCGAGCTCGCGGCCGCCCAGCACGGCCCGGCGCGCGTTCACGTCCACCACCAGGTCACCGTCCACCACCGTGGGCGCCGAGCCCGGATTGGCGCCCGCTGCCCCGGCCACGTCCCGGAAGCGGCGCAGCACCGAGCCCACCCGCAGTACCAGCTCCCTCGGGCTGAACGGCTTGGTCACGTAGTCGTCCGCGCCGAGCTCCAGGCCGACCACCCGGTCCTCCTCCTCGCCCAGCGCGGTCAACATGATCACCGGAACCGAGGAGTGGGCGCGCAGCTCGGCACAAATCTCCAGGCCGGACCGCCCGGGCAGCATCAGATCCAGCACCACCAGGTCGGGCATCCGGGCGGCGGCGAGCCGCAGACCCTGCTCGCCGTCCTGGGCCTGTGACACCTGGTAGCCGGCCCTGGCCAGGTAGCGCCCGACCACATCGCGCACCGTCGGGTCGTCGTCGATCACCAGAACATGACCGGCCACTGCGTTCATCGGTGCATCCTCCTCGGCCCGGGTATCTCGGTCACCACGGCGGCACCAGCAGGTGGTTGACCGCCAGCGCCACCACCGCCTGAGCCAGTAGCCAGCGGCTGGCATGCCGACCGGGGAGCAGGGCCGTCGCGGCAACCAGCCAGAACGCCCAGGGCAGCCAGATCCGCTCCACCTCTCCTCGGCTGAGCCCGGACACGTCGGCGAGCAGCACCGCGGTCAGCGCGGCGGCGCCCAGGAGCACCAACGCGACCAAGCCGCGATCCCGGGTCGCGGCCGGCGCTGTGGGGCCCGGCTCTGAAACGGTCGGCCCTGAAGCGGCCGACGCTGAAGCGGCCGCCCCTAAGGCGGTCGGCCCTGAAGCGATCGGCACGGAGGCGACCAGCCGGCGCAACCCGGCCACCGTGGCCGGTCCCACGGCGATCGCGAGCGCGGCCGGTGCCGCCCACACCCAGTAACCGTAGGGCCGCTCGGTGCCGAGCTGGAGCGGCTGGCCATACAAGATCTTGGTGAGCTGATACCCGGTCGGCCACCAGAAGCCGGCGGCGGTGAACGCCCCGGCGACCGCCCCCGCCGCGCCGGTGGCCACCGCGATCGGGGCGATCCTCCGGGTCAACGCCAGCACCACAAGCGGGAACAACCCGCCCAACACCAGGCCGTATGACAGGTACAGGCAGCCCCCGAGCAGCAGCCCACCGGCCAGTGACCAGCCCACCCAGCGCGCACCGTCCCGGCGGCCGGCGGCGCCCAGAGCGAGCAGCGCCACGCCCCAGGCCAGCACCCCGGCGAACAGCCCGTCGGCGGACACCCCGACCCACACCGCCGCCGGCGCGAGCACAAGGAACGGCAACCCTGCCCGGGCCAGCGGCGCGCCGCCCAATGCGCGCAGCGTGAGCGCGACCGCCACCGGGGTGGACGCGCCGACCAGGATGCACAGCACGCCGGCCGGGCCGCCACCGCCGAGCCCGATCCGGTCCAGGCCGACGAACACCAGCAGTGCGCCGGGCGGGTGCGCGGCGACGTGGGTGGTGAACGAGTGCGGTCCGAACGCCAGGATCCGGGTGGTGAAGGTGCGCAGCAGCACGCCGATATCGGTCACCCCGGGCACCTCGTGCAGGTACTCGGTGGGCACCGTGAGCCGGCCGGCGATGCCGGTCCGCCAGCCGTCCACCAGCGCGAGGAACGTCGTCCACGCCACCGAGGCCAGGTAGCCGACGGCCAGTAGCGGGCGCCAGGCCAGCCGGGCGGCCAGCTCCGGTCCGCGCAGCGCCACCAGTACCGCGAGCACCAGCGCGGGCAACGAGCCGGGGCCGACGTGCGGGGCGTAGCCGGCGTAGAGCGGCGGGGTGGGCGCGTACACGTCGGCGCCGTGGGCGGTCAGCCAACTTCCCACCGCCCAGGCGGCCACCACCAGCCCACCGGCCGCTCCGGCGGCGATCAGGTCGGCGCGGGCGGCGGTGCGCTGGATGGGCGGGCGCACCTCCCGGACCGGCGGCGACTGGGTCACCTCAGCACGCTACGGCGTGATCGTCTGCCTCGGCCGCGGCCCGGGCGTCGACGTCATCAGTCCGTAAGCAGCTGAGCACGGCGGGACACCGGATCGGCTACATAGTCTGCGTTCATGATCCGGTCCACGACCAGGGACGAGGCGGGCTGGCGGGCCGCCCAGCGGCGGTGCCCCCCGCCCCAGCAGCCACCGGCCGCGCTGCTGGTGCTGGCCAAGGCCCCGGTGGCCGGCCGGGCGAAGACGCGGCTGTGCCCGCCGGCCACCCCTCGGGACGCCGCCCGGATCGCCGCCGCCGCCCTGCTGGACACCTTGGACGCGGTGTGCGCGGTGCCATCGGTGATCCCGCTGGTGGCTTGGGCCGGTCAGCTCGCCGACGCGGAGCGCCGCACCGAGCTGGAGCACGCGCTGCGTCGGGTGATCCGGTTCGACCAGCACGGGGGCAGCCTGGGCGAGCGCATCGTGGCGGCGCACGCACGGGTCGGCGAGCTGGTGCCCGGCGCGCCGCTGCTGCAGATCGGCATGGATACCCCGCAGGTTGGCCCGGCCGACCTGGCTGGGGCGCTGGCGTTGCTGATCGCACCCGGCGGCCCGGACGCGGTGCTGGGTCCAGCCGTGGACGGCGGCTGGTGGGCACTCGGGTTGCGTGATCCCCGGGCGGCCGCCGCGATCGGGTCGGTGCCGACGTCCCGCGCGGACACCGGCGCGGCGACGCTGCGGGCGTTGCGGGCCGCCGGGTTGACCGTGGCGGTGTTGCCCCAGCTGCGCGATGTGGACACCGCGGAGGATGCGTTGCTGGTGGCCGCTGCCGGCGCCGGCCGTCGGTTCACCGCCGAGGTCGCCGCCCGGCTGGGCGGGCCGGTCGGGGCGCATCGGTGAGCCTCGGCCCCGTCGGGGACGCCCGTCGGACCCGCGACGCCTACTTCGGTGTGAACTCGGGATTGGACTCTCCGGGGGTCGACGAACCGGGGGTCGACGACCTCGGCATCGGGCGGTTCGACGTGGGGCTGGCCGGCCGACGGTGCCGGCTGGACCGGGCCGGCGCGCCCGCCAAGGCGCTGCGTGTGCGGCGCTGGCGGGCCGCCGCCGGGCGATCGGACGGCTGGCTGCTGGACAGCTGTCGGGGTCCCACCGTGGATCTGGGCTGCGGGCCGGGCCGGCTGGTCACCGCGTTGATCGAGCGCGGCGTTCCGGCGCTCGGGGTGGACAGCTCCGCGCTGGCCGTGCGGCTGTGCGCCCGCCGTGGCGCGGTGGCGCTGCGGCGCAATCTGTTCGACGTGCTGCCCGGGGAGGGCCGCTGGCACCACGCCCTGCTGGCGGACGGCAATCTCGGCATCGGCGGAGACCCGGTCGCCTTGCTGAGTCGGGTGCACCGACTTCTCAGTCCGCGCGGATCGTTGCTCGTGGAGCTGGCCGGGGAGCCGGGGCTCTGGCGCGGCCCGGCGCGAGTTCTCAGGCCGGGCGGAACGGCCACCGACTGGTTCCCGTGGGCCACCGTCGGACTGGACGCCATCGCCGAGGTAGCCAGCGCCGCCGGGCTGCGAATGTGCCGCGTGCGCGAGGGCCGGCGGGCGTTCGCGGAGCTGCAGCGGGGCCGCTGACCAGCGAAAACGCACCGCCGTTGGACTTTGACCCAGAAATTAAGGAGCCGCGCCGGCGTGGGGAGGGGGGACCTACGCCGGCGCGGCGTCTTTGTGTCCTGCCCGCCAGAGACGGACCAGGACGGGCTGGATACCCCCTACGGTACCCGCAAATGGCCGATTCGGCTCCATGAAATTGAGGCTGTTTTCGAATGGTGACCTCATGCAGCTCAGGATTGTCGTGTGGTCACCGCAATCACAGGGCTTTCATCTGCCGGCCACAACCGGTGCCGCACCCAGCACGGCCCGGACCACCCGCCCGTCGCTCAGGGCGAGCGACACGGCGTCTCCCGGCGCGTGGCTGCGGACCGCCGCGACCAGCTCATCGCCGGTGGTGATGGGCCGCTCGTCGACCTTGACGATCACGTCGTTCACCTTCAGGCCCGCCTGACCGCCGGGGCCGGCCGGATCGACCTGGATCACCTTTGCGCCGACCACGCCGGTGACCGCCGCGGGTCGGGACGCCGACTGCACCTGGACCTTGAGCACCGGCATGTTCGCCTGGCCGTTGCGCTCGATCTCCTCGGCGATCCGCTTGGCCTGGTTGATCGGGATGGCGAAGCCCAGCCCGACCGAGCCGGACTGCTCCCCGGCTACACCGCCGATGCTGGCGATCGCGGTGTTGATCCCGATCACCCGGCCAGCGATGTCCACCAATGGGCCGCCGGAGTTGCCCGGGTTGATCGGAGCGTCGGTCTGGATCGCGTCGAGCACCTCGCTCGGGCTGTTCGCCAGTGGACCGGGGCCGTTCGGCGGGCCGTCCGGTCCGACCGACACGGCCCGGTTCAGTGCGCTCACGATGCCGGTGGTCACGGTGCCGCCCAGACCCAGCGGGGAACCGATGGCCACCACCTGCTGCCCGACCCGGACAGCCTCGGAGTTGCCCAGGGTGATCGGGCTGAGCCCGGACACATTCCGCGCCTTGACCAGGGCGATGTCCGACGTGGGATCCCGGCCGATGATGTCCGCGGGGGCGGTCTTGCCGCCCTGGAAGAGCACCACAATCTGCCCGGCCCCGCCGACCGCCAGCTCGATCACGTGATTGTTAGTCAAGATCAGGCCGTCCGGGCTGAGCACCATTCCGGAGCCCGCCCCGGCTTGCTGGGCCGAGCTCACCCGCAGCTGCACCACGGTGGGCAAGGTGCGCTGGGCGACCTGTTCCACGGCTGTCGGCGGTGTCGCGGTGGAGTCGGCATCCGGCAGCGGGGCGTCGAGCACACTGAGCCGACCGCCGTTGGACGCGATCTGGTAGCCGATAACGCCACCCAGCGTGCCCCCGACCAACGCGGCGACCAGCGCCAGCGCCATCCCGGCGAGGGCCCACTTGCGCCGGGACCCGGTCCTGGCCGGCGGCTCGGCCGGTTCGTTGAACAGCGCGGGCCCGCCGGGACCAGGCGGCACCGTGCCCTGCGACGCCCCATCGGGCACCCCACCGCCCGGCTGGCCGGGCGCACCGGCTCCCGGACCGGACGCGCTGGGCACCGACCCCGGGTCGGCGGCGTGCGCGCCCGGTAGCTGCTGAGTCGGTTGGTACCCGGCCGGTGTGGTCGAGCCCGGGGTGCCCGGGAAACGCTGAGTCGGCGCTTCGTACCCAGCTTGCGGAGTCGGGTAAGGCGGGTATCCGGGGAGCGGCGGGTAGGCCGGCTGCCCGCCTGGCGGGGTAGCGGTCTGAGCCTGCGGCGGGGCCCATGGCGATGGCGCCGGTCCGTCGGCCCCAGGTAGCGGCGGCGCCTCTGGCCGAGGCGAGGGTGCGGGCGCGTCCGGCTGAGACGACGCCGACGGCTCGTCGGCCCGGTGCGAACCCGAATCCGACCGAGGCGACGGGAACGGCGCGGACGCCCGGACCGTGGGTTCATCGGACGGTGCCGACTCCCCGGACTCCGACGTCTGTCCTGTCCCCCCGTCCGCCGCGGCGCCCGAGTCGGCCGGGACGCCGGAGTCGGCATCCCGACCGGCGCCGGCAACGGCGTCGGACTCGCTCACAGGGCCGGAGGCGGTGCTGTCCTCGCCGGGGGCTCGGCCGGAGCCGGGGGTTGCGGCGGCGGGCTTGTCGTGCTCGACCGCATTGTCGCGCTGCCCTGGGGTCTCGTCGTAGGCCATACCCTCACCGTGATTTGCGGAGCGGCTGAATCGGACGACCCAGCCGGCTGTTCACGCAACAGATGCGCGGGAGCCGGACAAGCCCTCATTACCGAGGGTAGGGCCCCAGCGAGCACGCGTGTGCGCGGACCCGGCAAATGTCACCCAGCCAGCGCGCTACCTGCCGCTCTGCTCACCCGGACGTTCCTCCGCGCTGGTCCATCCGCCGGCCGCGCGCCTCGAAGCCCCGCTCATCGTCGTCGTCCAGCTCGTCGGTGAACTCCGCCGGCACGCCCGGCAGCCGCACCGCGAGCAACGCCCCGCCAGAGACGCTGCGACCGGCTCTGGCCGCGCCACCGTGCCGCTCGGCGACCTGCTTGACGATCGCCAGGCCGAGGCCCGAGCCGGGCCGCCCACGGTCCTCGGTGGCCCGGTAGAAGCGGTCGAACACCTTGTTGAGGTCCCCTTCGGCGATACCGGGGCCGGAGTCGGCCACCTCGAGCATCGCGGTGCCGTCGCCCAACGGGTGCAGCCCGACCCGCACCACTCCGTCCGGCGGGCTCCACTTCACCGCGTTGTCCAGCAGGTTCAGCACGGCACGCTCTAGCGCGGTGGAGTCACCGAGCAACGTCCATGGCACCAGCCGGGTCTCGAAGCGCACATCACCGGCGCGGCGGCGGGCCCGCTGCAAGGCGCGCTCGACCACGTCCACCAGCTCTACCGGTTCGTGCACGGCCTGCGGCGCGTCCTCCCTTGCCAGCTCGACCAGGTCACCGACCAGCGTGGTCAGCTCGTCGATCTGGCCCCGCACGTCGTCAAAGATCTCCTTGCGGTCCCCCTCCGGCAGCGGATGGGCACCCGGCTCGCTGGCCGCCACCAGCAGCTCGATATTGGTACGCAGCGAGGTGAGCGGGGTACGCAGCTCGTGTCCGGCGTCGGCAACCAGCCGGCGCTGCTGCTCCTGCGCGGCCGCCACCGCGCCGAGCATCAGGTTGAAGCTGTGGCTGAGTCGGGCCAGCTCGTCGTTGCCACTGACCGGGATGGGACGCATGTCACCCGTGGAGGCCACCCGCTCGGTGGCCGCGGTGAGCCGCTGCACCGGGCGTAGGCCGGCTCCGGCCACGGTCGCGCCGGCCAGCCCGGCCAGCACCACGCCCGCGCCGCCGACCAGGGCAAGCACCACGCCCAGCCCGCCGAGGGTGTGCCTGATCTGATCCAGCGGCTGGGCCAGCACCAGGGCGAACCCGTTCGAGCCGGTGGGCACGGCGAGCACCCGTTCGTTCCACATGGTGCGCAGCGATTCGGGCTGCTGCCCGGACGCCACGTCCAGCTCGGGTTCGCCGACCGGCGGCGGCGGGGAATGCGCGATCGTGATCAACGTGCCCTGCGGGTTGACCAGCGCGACCCGCACGTCGGAGCCGTACAGCGCGGCGGCCGGCAGGTTCGCCGGGTTGGCCAGCAGGCCGCTGTTCACCACGATGTCGGCCCGCTGGTGCAGCTGGTCGTCCAGGTCGGCGAACAGCGAGGCGCGGACCACCCAGAACGCCGCGGCCGAGATGCCCGCCGTGGCAAGCCCGACCATGATCGCGGCCAGCAGCGCCACCCGCATCCGCAGCGAGAGCTGCTCCGACGCGCGGGCTCGCAACGCGGCACCTCGGGATCTCACGCCAGCATTCTGGGTCTTCCGCTCCGGCGGGGACGATCCCGGGCCGGAGGTTCGCGGTGAGCTACGCCCGCCGAAGCCCCACCGGCCGATGCCCCGGCTGAACCGGGCAAGGCGCGCCCGTATGCCGCCGGCAGGGGACGGCGGGAGTTTCGGGGACTGCTCCGGAGCGGCGACGCGGGCCCTCAGCACCTGATCACGGCGGGGACTCCCGCAGCACGTAGCCGACGCCGCGGACCGTGTGGATCAACCGGCGCTCATCCTCGCTCTCGGTCTTGCGGCGCAGGTAGCCGATGTAGACCTCGAGGGCGTTGCCGGTGGTGGGGAAGTCGTAGCCCCAAACCTCCTCCAGGATGCGGCTGCGGGTCAGTACCCGGCGCGGGTTGGCCAGCAGCAGCTCCAGCAGCGCGAACTCGGTGCGGGTGAGGCTGATCTCCCGGTCCGCCCGACGGACCTCCCTGGTTTCCGGGTCCAGGGAGAGATCGGCGAAGGTCAACGGGACGAACTCCGGGCCGGCTTCGGGGCCGGTTTGCCGCCGCAGCAGCGCGCGGAGCCGCGCCAACAGTTCCTCCAGGGCGAACGGCTTGGGCAGGTAGTCGTCCGCGCCGGCGTCCAGCCCGGCCACCCGGTCGCTCACCGCGTCCCGCGCGGTGAGCACCAGGATCGGTAGGTCGTCGCCGGTGCCGCGCAGCCGCCGGCACACTTCCAGCCCGTCCAGCCGGGGCATCATCACGTCCAGCACCATCGCGTCCGGCCGGGCCATGCTCACGGCGGTGAGAGCCGCCTGGCCGTCCGTGGCCAGATCCACTTGGTACCCGTTGAACGCCAGTGAGCGGCGTAACGACTCCCGGACGGCCCGGTCATCGTCGACGACGAGAATGCGCATACGGACCAGTGTGACCTGAGCGTCTGTGAGTCGCCTGAGAGGGCTCGTCCCCGGTCGAAGAGGTTCCTGAGAGTCGTCGGCCGGCTCAGTGCTACTCGGTTTCGAAGCTGGCGAAGTAGTTGGCCGCCAGGTCCTGGTCGGCGTGGCCCAGCTCCTCGGCCCGGTGCATTCGGGCGGCGACCGCCTCGGTGAGGTACATCCGCGCGCCGTGCGCCCGGCCCGCTTCGGCGATCAGGTCGGCGTCCTTGCCGGCATTGGACACGGTGAAGCTGGGCGTCCAGTCCTCGGCGAGGATCGCCTCCGCCTTGGCCCGCAGATAGGGCGAGTCCAGGGGGCCGCCGGCGATGCCGTCCAGGAACGCCTTCGGGTCGACCCCCAGGGCGCGGGCCAGCGCGATCGCCTCGGCGGTGCCTCCGGTGACGGCGAGCACCCAGCTGTTCAACACCAGTTTGAGCCGGCTGGCGGCGGCGCCGGCCGCGTCCTCGGCCAGCCACACCGTCTGCCGGCCGACCGCGTCGAACACCGGCGCCAACGGTGCGTGGGTCGACTCGGGGCCGGCGGCCAGGACGAGCAGCTGGCCGCCCTCGGCGGCCGGGCGGGTGCCCAGCACCGGGGCGTCGACCAGGACCAGCCCGTACCGGCCGGCGAGCTCGGCGAGTTCCTCTGTGGCGCGCACCCCGACCGTGGTGGTCTGCGCCCAGAGCTGGCCGGCGCGCAGGCCCGGGGCAGCCTCGGTGATCACTTGGCTGACCGCGTCGCCGTCCCGCAGCATGGTGACGATCACGTCGGCGCCATCGACAGCGGCGGCTGGGCTGTCCACCAACTCGGCGCCCGCGTCGGCTAGCGGTACCGCCTTGTCCCTGCTCCGGTTCCACACCCGCAGCGGCAACCCCGCCGCGAGCAGGTTGCGGCCCATCCCCGCGCCCATGATCCCGGTTCCCAGCAGCGCCACAATCGGCTTGTCGGTCATCCGCCCGACCCTAGTGTCCCGTGTCCGAAGTCTCTTCACCGTCTCCGGCGCCCAGACGACGTCTGGCGGCGTTCTCGGACCGCCTGGATTTGCCCGATATCCAGGCGGTCCTCGGCCTTGCCGGCCGCCGCCTGGATCACCGGATCCGGCAAAGGAAATCGGACAGGAGACACTAGGGCTCCCTCGCCCGGTCCGCCCGGTTGACCGCGCCCCTCAACCGGCCGCGCGGACATGATCGGTCTCATGGTGTCCGTGTTTGTCCCC
>DASWST010000255.1:0-12127 GCA_036402515.1 Pseudonocardia sp. | reverse complement strand
GCGGAGAGGTGGCATGGCCGTGGATCGCGAGACAGCGCACACCCAGCTGCTGGATGCCGCCGAGGATCTGTTCTACCGGCGCGGCATCCAGTCGGTCGGGATGGACGACATCCGCTCCGCCTCCGGGATCTCGCTCAAGCGGCTCTACCAGCTCTATCCGGCCAAGGAACAGCTGGTGGAGGCGTACCTGGAGCGGCGCGACGGCCGGTGGCGCGGGCGGCTGGCCGACCATGTGGCCGGGCATGCCACCGAGCCCAGAGCGCGGCTGCTGGCGGTGTTCGACTGGCTGGAGCGGTGGTTCGGTGAGCCGGACTTCCGCGGCTGCGCGTGGATCAACGGCTACGGCGAGCTGGGCGCGATCTCCTCGGCCGTGGCCGGGCACGCCAGGGCGCACAAGGCAGCCTTCCAGGATTACCTGCGTGGCCTGGTCGCCGCCGCGGCGCTGCCCCCCGAACTCGCCGACCAGCTCTACCTACTGGCCGAAGGCGCCATGGTCACCGCCGGCATCTTCCACGCCACCGAACCCGCCGCCAAAGCAAAGGCCGCCGCCCAAACCCTGATCAACGCCACCCCCGCCAGCCCCTGAAAGTCCGCGAGTCGGCGCTCTCAGCACACCGAGTCGGCGCTCCCAGCACGCGACCGTGCTGGGCTCAGCGAGGGTTTTGCCCAGCCGGGTAGACCGCGTCCACCTCGATCTCCACCAGCCACCCCGGCGCCGCCAGGCTCTGCACCTCCACCGTGCTCCGGGTGGGGCGGGCCGAGTTACGCAGCTGCGGGGCCGCCGGGGCCGCCGTACCCACCGGCTTCAGCAGGGTGTCGCCGCTGGTCAGGTCGGTGTTGGCGAAGAACTGCCGGTAGGCGCGGTTCCACCCGGCGTAGTCCGCGCGGTCGGACCCGGGCGGGTTGTCCAGGTAGACCATCATGGTGACGACGTTCTCCAGGCCCAGCCCGCGCGCCTCCAGGTTCTCCCGGATTCGGGCCAGGGCGTTCATCGCCTGAGCCTCGGTGAGGGTCACCCCGGGGGTCAGCGTGCCGCCGGGGAACTGCTCCGGGTCGGTACCTGGGTAGCGCCACCGCCACGCTCTACAGCGGCGGGCAGGCGCTCATCCTGGCGCTTGGCGCGGTCGGCCTCCCGGTGACCGGGTCGCTGGGCACGCTGGCGGTTTATCTCGCGGTGGCCGCCGCGGTGGCGGCGGTGCTGGTCCGGGGGGTGCGGTGCGCCGCACTGGCGATGCTCGCGGTGGAGGCCTGCTCGCTGCTGTTCATCGTGGTGCTGATCCTGCTGCCCTCCCCGGCCGGGGCGGCGCCACCGACCAGCGGGGCGGCGCACGGGGTGCTGCACATCGCGCTGGCCGCGTTGTTCTCGCTGGCCGGCTTCGAGAGCGCCACGTTCTTCGGCCCGGAGGCGACGCGTCCGCTCACCACGGTCACCCGCGTCGTGCTGGTCACCCCGTTGCTCTGCGGCGGGCTGTTCCTGTTCGCCGGGTGGGCGGCGTGGACCGGGCGGGGTGCCACCATGCTGGCCGCCGCCACCTCCGGCGCCGACTCGGGGCTGCCCACCCCGCTGGTGCTCGCGTTGAACCTCGGGCTGGCCTGCTCCTGGCTCGCCTCGGCGACCGCGTCCTCACACGCCGCCTCCCGATTGGTCTACTCGATGGGCGTCGAGCGGCTGCTGCCCCGGTTCTTCGCCGCCGTGCACCGCCGGTTCCGCACCCCGTACCTGGCGCTGCTGTTCATCGTCGCGGTGGTGGCGCTCGGCGGGACCGCGCTGGCGCTGGGCCTCGCCCCGTTTCGGGAGCATCTGGTTGCGGTGGTGCGAGCTATGGTGGTGACCGCGTATGTGCTGGTGGCGCTGGCCTCGGTGTGGTTCCTGAGGCGGATCCGGGAGCAGACGCCGGCCGCGCTGCTGGCCGCCGCGATCGTCGCGCTGGCCGGGGTCGGGTTGCTCGGCGCGCTCGTGGTGGTGGAGCGGCTTGAGGCGGACTACCCGGTGTCGGCGATCATCGTCGGGTTGATCGGCGCCGGGGTGCTGTGGTGGTCGCTGCTGCGCCGCCGCCGCCCGTGGGCGCTGCGTCGGGTGGGTGTGTTCGACGCCGCCGAGTCCGCCGACGTCCTGCCCGGCGCTGGGGTGTTCGCTCCGGACGCCAACGGTGACGTGGTGCTGATCGGCAGGGCGGCCGCCGGCCGTCCCCCCGGACGGCGGGCCGGCTGATGGCCGGCCGATTCCGGCGGGCCGGCTGATGGCCGGCCGACTCCGGGAGCCCGGCGGTCACGAACCGAGGGCGGTGCAAAAGGCGTTCCTGCTGCTCGAGGCGGTCGCGCAGCTCGGCTCCGGGGCCAATGCGCGGGACATTTCGCTGCTCTGCGGAGTGCCGCCGGCCACCGCGTACCGGCTGCTGAACCTGTTGGTCGCGGACGGGTTCCTGGTGCGCACCGCCGATCTGTCCGGGTTCGCGCTGGGCCGGCGCACCCGCGAGCTGGCCGGGGTGGCGACCGTCGAACAACTGGGCGGCGAGGTGCCCTCGGAGTTCCGGCCGGTGCGCGCCATCCTGGACGAGTTGCGCGCCCGGGTGCGGTTCGGCATCTACGCGGCCGCGTACACCGGAGACCGGGTGCGGCTGGTGGATCGGGATCCGGATCACGAGCTGACCCGCGAGAGCGCGATCCTCACCCACCTGCACGCCTCGGCGATCGGCAAGCTGCTGCTCTCCCAGCGCCCCGAGCTGGCCTCGGCCGGGCCGCTGCGTCCGCTGACCGCGCGCACCATCATCGAGCCGGGCACGCTCGCCGCCGAGCTGACCGAGATCCGGGAAACCGGGCTGGCCAGGGAGGTGGACGAGATCCGCCTGGGCCGCTCGGCGCTCGCGGTACCGGTGCGCAACGGCTTCGGCGGGGTAATCGGCTGCCTGGTCGCGATCGGCCGCACCGGCCGCATCCGGGTCAACGACGCCGACCTGGCCCACCTCCTACAGACCTACGCCGCCCGCGCCGAACCCCACCAACCGGAAACCACAACCCCCGCCGCCGACACCCCCGACCACCCCAGGCCGGCGAGTCGGCACGCTCAGCACACTGAGTCGCGGATTCCAGCACACCCGACCGGCCGGATCACCCGCCGCCCAGCATCAGGCTGAGCGCGGGGGCCACGCCGCGGTGGCCGCCGATCGGGGCCAGCCGACGGTGACCGAGCCGGGCCGGCTGCCCGCCGAGGTCGGCGTGGTGCTCCGCGGTGTCCTGACACAGCGGAGTGTTCCGCACCCCGGCGGGCTAGCACTTCGACGGTGCAACCCCGCGCCGCCCGCGCGAGCCCCTGGCTACGTACTTCTGCGTATGGACCCCGGCGGGCGGCGCACCGTTGGCTGTCGGCACGAGCGTCCCTGGTATCCGCCGGCGGCGTAATCGAGGAGGGTGACGTGACAGCAACAGAGCCGGGCACCGGCGAGCGGGAGCTGGACCCGCGGGCGTTGGAGGAATTGGTCGGACAGGTGATCTCCGACGCTGGAGGCGCGCTAACCCTGCCGCTGGCGCTGCTCGGAGATCGGCTCGGCCTGTTCGTCTCGCTGGCGAGTGCCGGTCCGGCCACGGCTGCCGAGCTCGCCGAGCGCACCGGCCTGACCGAGCGGTACCTGCGGGAGTGGCTGCTGGCCATGGCCGCCGCCGGCTACGTGACCTACCAGGGCGGGGAGCCGGGCGCCGAGGACCCGGACTCGGCGCGCTCGGCCCGCTACGGGCTCTCTCCGGAGCAGACCGAGGCGTTCACCAACCCGGAGAGCCCCGGCTATGTGGTCGGTGCGTTTCAGAACCTGACCGCCGCCACCCGAATGCTGGACCGGCTGACCGAGGCCTTTCGCACCGGTGACGGAATCGGCTGGCACGAGCAGCACCCGGACATGTTCGAGGGGACCGAGCGGTTCTTCCGCCCCGGGTACCTGGCCAACCTGACCAGCATGTGGATCCCCGCCCTGACCGGCGTGGAGGATCAGCTCAAAGGCGGCGCGCGGGTGGCCGACGTGGGGTGCGGATTGGGCGCGTCCACGATCATTATGGCCCAGGCCTACCCGGCCAGCAGCTTCGTCGGAGTGGACTACCACGAGCCCTCGCTCGCGCTGGCCACCGAGCGGGCGGGCGCCGCGGGAGTGAGCGACCGGGTCCAGTTCCGCATCGCCGGCGCCGCCGACCTGGACGGAACCTACGACTTCATCGCGTTCTTCGACTGCCTGCACGACATGCCCGACCCGCTCAGCGCGCTGCGTGCCGCGCGTGCCGCCCTCGCTGAGCATGGTCGGGTCATGCTCGTCGAGCCGATGAGCTGGGACTCCGTGGCGGACGTGCTCAACCCGCTGGGCAAGCTCTTGGCTGGCGCGTCCCTGCTGATCTGCTTGCCCAGCGGGCTGTCCGCACCGCCGGCCACGGGTATGGGCAATCAGGCCGGTCCGGCCCGGACCCGCCAGCTCGCCCTGCAGGCCGGCTTCGCGGACGCCAGGGTCGCCACGTCCACCGACTTCAACCTCGTCTACGAGCTGCGGCCGTAGGAACGCCCAGACCATCTGGCGGAGACTGGCCGGGCCGGCCCGGATCGGGTTCCCCGGCCGGCACGGTCAGTCTCGTCGGTACACGGCTCCGACGGTGACCCTCGGGTCGGCGTGCGGGTCGCCGCTCTCCGCGCCGCGGTGGTGCGGGACGGAAGGTTCGAGGGATGCGCCGGTGGCGGCCAGCGCCGTGGCGGTTTCCGGGATGTCGGTTTCGGTGGCCGGGGCCGGGGCCGGGGCCGGGGCGGCGACGTCGGCGGCGGCGGTCGCGGTCGCGCCGGTCTCGACTGCCGGAGTGGGCCCGGGCGTCGGGGTCTCGGGCACCGCCGGGCCGCTGCGCAGCATCAGAGCCAGCACCACCCCCGCGGCGGTGAACAGGCAGCACACCAGGAAAACGTCGCTGTAGGCGTCGGCCATGACGTACAGGCTGAGCTGCTGGTAGTACGCGTACAGCATGCCGGGGCCCTGGTTGACGATGTCCTGGATCGCGGGCACGCCGGAGTTCGCCGGGATCAGCGCGGCCCGGTCGGCCATGAACTGGCTTTGCTGGTTGGTGGCCAGCACGGTCAGCCCGGCGATCCCGAGTGATCCGGAGACGCGTTGCGCGATGTTGTTGACCGGGCTGCCGGAGCTGGAGTACTCGGCGGGGATCGCGGACAGCCCGGCGGTCATGATCGGCATCATGGCCAGGCCGTTGCCGATGGCTCGGATGCAGGTCCACACGACTACGTCCTGCTGGGTCATGTTCGGGTTGATCCCGCACAGCAGGTAGCCGCCGTAGGCGGCGATGAGCAGCCCGATCGCCGCCGGCCAGCGGGGGCCGATCTTGTCGTACAGGGTGCCGGCGATCGGCATCAGCATGGCCATCATCAGCGCTTCGGGCAGCAGGGTGAGCCCGGTTTGCAGGGCTTGGATGCCCTGGCCCTCCTGCATGAACAGCGGGAGGTAGAACAGGATCGCGTTGAGCCCGACGGAGAGGATGCAGATCAGCAGCAGGGAGTTGACGAACGGCCAGACGGTGAACACCCGCAGGTCCAGCAGCGGTTCGTCCAGTTCGAGCTCGATCACCACGAACAGGGCGAGGGCGAACGCGGCGTACACCAACAGACCCAGCACCCGGTAGGAGGTCCAGCCCCAGTCGGTGCCCTCCGAGGTGGCCAGCAGCAGCGCGAACAGCCCGGAGCCGATGGTGAGGAAGCCCCACCAATCCAGCGGTCGCTTCGACGAGGGCGGCATCTTGGGCAGCAGCGCCATACCGGCGACGGCGCCCACGATGCCGATGGGCACGTTGATGTAGAAGATCAGCCGCCAGTCCACGTACTCGACCAGGTACCCGCCGAGGGTCGGGCCGATCGCCGGGCCCACGATGATGCCCAGCCCGTAGATCCCCATCGCGCTGCCGATCTTCTCCCGGGGCACGATGGCGTACAGCATGGACATGCAGACCACCGGCAAGATCCCACCCGGAACCGCCTGCAGGATCCGGAAGAAGATCATGCTGGTCAGGTTCCAGGACAGGCCGCACAGCGCGGACGCGCCGGAGAACAGCACCAAACTCGCCAGGTAGACCCTGGTCATCCCGAGCCGCTCACCCAGCCAGCCGCTCAGCGGCACGATCACCCCGAGCGCCAGGGTGTAGGCGGTGGCGATCCACTGGATGTCCTTGGTGGTGGTGCCGAAATCCTTCTGGATAGTCGGGATCGCCACGTTCACGATGCTGGTGTCCAGCACCGACATGAACATGCCGAAAATCAGCACTACCAGCGGAACCATCCAGGATGCGGTCCCGGTCTTCTCCCCGGGCCGCGCGGCCGTGGCGGCGGTCATGGGCGAGCTGCTCTCATGGGGAATTCACAGTCCTTCGTGGCGACACCCGAGTTGACACCGCGCCGTATACGTATGAGCCCGCTTTCTACCCGCCGCGAGGTCAAGTTTCGGCGACCATCACCAGGGCGGGTGTGTCGCCAGACCCGGTAGTCCCAGCCCGCTCTCAGCATTGCCGAGATGATCGGCTCCGCCGCTCTAGTCTCGACGGTGATAAAACGGGAGTGACCGGCGTCGGGAGGCCAGGTGGCGGACTGGGACGGCCGAGGGCTGCCCCCGGTGGCGGCCGCCAGGATGGCGCGCTTCGCGAGCAGCGGGCTGCGCACCTCGCTGCTGACCGTGCCGGGGGCGGCCGGAGTCGAGTCGGTCGGGCTGCGCCCGGTCGGTGAAGTGATGGGCTGCATCGTCGAGCACATCGGGTTTGCCGGATGGCAGGGCTGCGGCTACTACGGCGGCTTCGGTGCTGGTGGCTTCGGTGCTGGTGGGTTCGGGGGCGCTGGGTTCGGTGGCGTGCTGGGTGGCGGCGGTGTGCGCGGGGGGATCCCCGGGACGTTCGGCGGCGGCATCGCGGGTGGCATGCCCAGCGCCACGGTGACTTCCTCGGCCGGCGGCTACAGCGGCTACCGCCCGTACGTCGACGCGCTGTACCACGGCTACCGCACCGCGATCGCCCGGATGGTGCTGGAGGCGCGGGGGATGGGCGCGGACGGCGTGGTGGGCGTGCGGTTGCGGGTCGACCGGATGGAGGGCAGCAACCGCGAGTTCGTCGCCCTGGGCACCGCCGTGCGCGCCGAGTCCGCGAGCCGGCCCGCGCAGGTGTTCACCACCGAGCTGGCTGGGCAGGACGTGGCCAAGCTGCTGCGCGCCGGGTGGGTGCCGGCGGGCATCGCGTTGGGCATCTCGGTGGCCATCCGGCACGACGACTGGACCACCCGCCGGCAGGCATCCTGGGGCACCGGCAACGTCGAGGTGTCCGGCTACACCGACCTGATCACCCATGTTCGGGCCGACGCCAGGGCCCGGTTCCAGCGGGACATCCGCGAACTCGGCGCGGACGGCGCGGTCGCATCCGACATCAGCCTCAGTGTCTGGGAGATCGAGCCGGCGGAAAACCACCGCGACCATGTGGCCGAGTCCATGATGCTGGGTACCGCCGTGGCCCGCTTCCACACCGCGTCCGGGCCGCCGACCCGCTCGCTGTCCATCCTCCCGCTGCGATCCGCATCCCCCCACAGGAGAACCCGATGAGCCTGCCGCACAGCACCGACGGTGTCGCGCTGGGCATCCCCGAGGACGCGATGCGCCGGCTCGCGGAGATGAAGCCCGGCCAGGCGACCACCCTGTTCACCTCCGACCTGTCGGTCAATGAGTTCCTGCTGGTGCGGGAGGCAGGGTTCCGCCCGCTTGGGCTGGTGCTCGGCTCGAGCATCTACCACGTGGGATTCCAGATGGGGCGGTGGAACCGCAACCAGGAGCTGGAGACGCTGTCCCAGGCGATGTACCACGCCCGCGAGCTGGCCATGACGCGGATGGAGGCGGAGGCCGCCCTGCTCGGCGCGGACGGCATCGTCGGGGTGCGGCTGGACATCGAGTTCAAGGAGTTCGGCAGCGACCTGGCCGAGTTCATCGCGATCGGCACCGCGGTCAAGGCCGACGAGGCGGCGATCCCGGACGGCGGTTGGCGAAACAACAAGGACCAGCCGTTCACCTCGGACCTGTCCGGGCAGGACTTCTGGACGCTGGTGCAGGCCGGCTACGGCCCGCTGGGCATGGTGATGGGCAGCTGCGTCTACCACATCGCGCACCAGCGGTTCTGGCAGTCGATCGGCAACGTCGGGCAGAACGTGGAGATACCGCAGTTCACCGAGGCGCTCTACGACGCGCGCGAGCTGGCCATGAGCCGGATGCAGGCCGAGGCGGAGGCGCTGCACGCCGAGGGAATCGTGGGCGTCCAGCTGCTCTCGCTGCCGCACCGCTGGGGTGGGCACACCACCGAGTTCTTCGCCATCGGCACCGCGGTGCGGCCGCTGCGCCCGGACCACATCATCGACAAGCCGCAACTCGTGCTTCCGCTGGTCGATTGATGACCGGCGGCGAGCTGGAGGCCAGTGGCGGCGGGCCGGAACCGAGCGGCGGCCAGCTGGAACCGAGCGGGCTGGAACCGAGCGGCGGCCAGCTGGAACCGGGCGGGCTGGAACCGAGCGGGCTCGGCCCGATGGGCGATGTGCACCTGGTGGCGGCCATGCTGCGCGCGGACCGGGACGACGTCGAGTCGCTGACCAGGGTGCTCACCGCCAGCCTGGCCGGCGCGCTGCCGGCCGGCATGGTTGAGGTGGCCCGCAAGCGCGGCCTGGCCGACCGGATGGCCGGCCGGGACGGGCGCGCCGAGGCGGTGCTGGTGCACGGGGACGGCCGCGACCTCGAGCTGCGGCGGACCGGACACGGCGGGGTTCGCGGCGAGCTGCGCCAGGTCGTGCGGGGGGTGGTGATCAGCCGCCGGGAGATCGGGGTGGACGAGTGGCTGACCGCGCTGGCCGAGGATCTAACGCGGCTGGCCGCCCGCAACAGCGCCGCTCGCGACGCTCTGGCCCGGCTGCTGGGTAGCTGAACCGCTCGCCGCTGGCAGCCCGAGCCGGGAGGCGAGCCAGGGGAGGGCGTCGCTGAACGCGGCCGAGGCGAACTGCCAGCTGTGCCGCCCGTCCTGGCTGTGCAGCGTGCAGTCGATGCCCTTCGCGCGCGCGGCGGTGCACAGCTGGGTGGCGGCGGCCACCTCCGCACCGGGTGCGTCATGTCCGTCCGGGCGTCCGCCGTAGCCCGCGGTGCCGCCGGGCCGGTTGCCCAGGTCCCCGGGCCCGCCTGGATGCACCCCGGGGCGCGCGCCGCCCCCCGGACCGCCACCGGGGCCGCCGCCGCGCCAGCCATGCCCTCCGAAGCCGGTGGAGCTGGAGTTCTCGAACCACCCCGCGGTGTTGACGTACGGCGCGTGCCCGGCCAGCACGGTCAGCGGGTCGAAGCTGGCCCATGCCCGCGCGTCGCCGCCGTAGAGGTTGGCGGTGGTGGTGGCCTGGTCGCCGACGTTGGGACCGAGGTCGCCGGCGATGTCCTCGAACGAGCCGAAGAGCTCGGGGTGCATCACGGTGAGGTCGAGCGCGCAGGTGCCCCCGGCTGACCAGCCCACAATTCCCCACCGCGCCGGGTCGGTGGCCACGTGGAATTGTGACTCGAGATAGGTTGGTACGTCCTTGGTGAGGTAATCCGCGACATTTCCGCGCGGCCCGTTGACGCATTCGGTGTCGTTGTTGAACGAGCCTCCGGAATCGACAAAAACAACTACCGGAGCCTCTCCTTGATGGTGCGCGGCAAAATTGTCCTCAATTTGTACCGCGTTGCCCACCCGGATCCAGTCGGCCGGCGTGTTGAACTCACCACTGATCATCATCAGCACCGGCAGCTGGGGGCGGGCCGGAGTGAACCAAGCCGGCGGCAGGTAGACGTACTCCTCGCGATGGGTGAAGTTGCTGGTAGTTGCGGGGATGGTCACGCCCACCAGGCGACCGCTCGTCATGCTCGCCCCGGTGCCGGCGAGCCCGGCCAGTTGCGCGGCGTCCACTTCATCGGGCAGCGGCCCGGCGGTGAGCTGGCTCCATGCCTCGTTCACCGTGGGGAAGTAGCCCACCCAGTCGTTCAGGCTGACTCCCACGCAGAGCAGCGACAGCGGAACTGCCAGCACGGACATCCCTCGGCGCGACCAGCGGGATCCGCGCCAGCCGAGCGCCACCAGCAAGATTGCCGTCGCGGTGATGCCGATCCAGATCGACAGGGCCAGCGGGGCCGGATCGCTGGCCAGCCCGTGCCCGGAGATGTACCGCTGGAACAGCAATACCGCCACGGCGGCGCACAGCGCGAGTACCGGCAGACACCACGCGAACCAGCGGCGGTCTCGTCGACCGATCGCCGCGAGCAATACCAGCCCGGCAACGACCTGCACGGCGAGCGGCAACCAGCCGGTGAGTAGAGATATGCCGTGGCTGGAAAAGTCGGGGCCGCCGTCAGGCGCACCGTATTGCCTGAGTTGCCGCACCCGGCAATCATCCCCGGCGTGCCCCGCGAGCCATTTATAAGCGAACTGTGCATCCACTAAGAATCCGCCGCTGGGCGCTTCGCCGGCCCGGTCGCCGGGCCCGCTACCCGACGGTAGGGTCGGGAGCGGTCGCAGGGGTCGAGCGCGATCCGGGGGAGGCGGTCATGGAGTACGTGCGGTTGGGTCAGTCCGGTCTGGAAGTGTCCAGGGTCGTGTTGGGCTGCATGAGCTTCGGCGAGCCGAGCGAGGGCACGCACGCTTGGTCGTTCGGCCTGGACGAGTCGCGGCCGTTCTTCAGGCAGGCGCTCGAGTCCGGCATTACTACCTTCGACACCGCCAACGTGTACTCGCTCGGAGTCAGCGAGGAGATCACCGGGAAGCTACTGGGCGAGTTCGCCAAGCGGGACGAGGTGGTCATCGCCACGAAGGTCTTCAACCGAATGGGGCCGGGCCCGAAGGGCGCCGGGCTGTCCCGGGGCGCGATCTTCGCTCAGGTCGAGGAGAGCCTGCGCCGGCTCGGCACCGATTACATCGACCTGTACCAGATCCACCGCTACGACCCTGCGGTGCCGATCGAGGAGACCATGGAAGCGCTGCACGACCTGGTCAAGGCCGGGAAGGTGCGCTACCTCGGAGCGTCTTCGATGTCGACCTGGCAGTTCGTCCAGGCCCAGTACGTGGCCGATCTGAACGGCTGGACCCGGTTCGTCTCGATGCAGGACCAGTACAACCTGATCATGCGCGAGGAGGAGCGGGAGATGCTGCCGTTCTGCCTGGATCAGGGCGTCGGGGTGTTGCCGTGGAGCCCGCTGGCCCGTGGCCGGCTGACCCGGGACTGGAACGCCACCACCGCGCGCAGCGAGACCGACCGGTTCCTCCGCACGCTCTACAACCAGGCGGTGGAATCCGACCGCAAGATCGTCGAAGCGGTGCAGGCGATCGCCAGCGAGCGGGATGTGCCGCGCGCCCAGGTCGCGCTGGCCTGGCTGCTGCACCAAGCAGCGGTCACCGCGCCGATCGTCGGCGTCACCAAGCTCGAGCACCTCACCGACGCGGTCGCCGCGGTGGAGCTGGAGCTGTCCGAGGACGAGTTGACCCGGCTCGAGGAGCCCTATGTGTCCCGCCAGCCACAGGGCTACTGACCGTCGAGGAGACTTCGTGACGCAGCCGATCCACGGTCGGGCATGACGGCACCGAAGCCGGTGGCGCTGCCCGCGCACAGCCCGGACTGCCACGGTTGCGGACCCCGCAATGCCGCCGGACTGCGGATGCAGGTGTGGCGCAGCGGCGACGAGGTGTACAGCGACGTCGTGTTTCAGCCCCACCACGTGGGTGCCCCGGGCCTCGCGCACGGCGGGGCGGTGTCCGCCGCGTGTGACGATCTCTTCGGTTTCGTGCTCTACGTGGTGGGCGAACCGGGGGTCACCCGCAGCTTGGAGATCGACTACCGGGCGCCGGTGGAGTTGGGCGTACCGCACCGCGTCACCGCCGGGCTGGACCGCCGCGAGGGCCGCAAGCTGTACATGGCCGCGTCCGGGGTGCGACCCGATGGGCAGGTCAGCTTCACCGCCCGGGCCGTCTTCCTGGTCGTCGATGTAGCGCATTTCGAGCGGTACGGCGTGCTGGCCAGCCACCCCGGCCTGGACTGGCTCGGCCGGGGCGCGCGTTAGCGAGTCAGGGGTCGTGAGTGGCG
>DASWST010000254.1:0-10372 GCA_036402515.1 Pseudonocardia sp. | reverse complement strand
CGGGCGGGAAGGACGGCGCCGCGTACTCGGCGAGCTGCTCGGAGATCGTCACCAGGGGCGAGTCGAGCACGAACTGCCGGGCGTCGAGCAGGTCGTCCTCGGTGCCCGCCCGGAGCCGGTCACGCGACTGCTCCCAGCCGGCGGCGGACTCCAGCGATGGCTGGACCTGCCGATCGCGTACCCGCACCAGGCTGACCGCGGTCACCGACAGGCGGGTGTGCGGCGCGAGCACGGCGAAGTAGGCGGCCCGGTTGCCGAAGAAGTCCAGGCGTTCCCGCAGGTCGTGCGGCTCCGGATCGATAATCAGCGTGCTGTGTACGCAGTGCTGGCCGGGTAGCTCGCGCGGCAGCATGATGATCTCGCCGAAGCTGGACGACACCGTCGACGGGTAGCGGTACTCGGTGCGGTGGGTGACCTGGTACGCCATGATGATCAGACCAGTCGCAGGTGGTGTGAAGTGCCGGCGTCGGCCAGCGTGGGCATCGGCTGTTGCGGCAGCAGGTGGGTGAAGTGGGCGGCGTCCAGCGCGTCGCCGGTCCGCTCCAGGAGTCCGCTCAGCCGCTCCAGGAACGTCGCGATGCCGGGGCGCCCGCCGTCCGGGTCGGCCTCGGCCAGCGGGTTGAGGTCGGTGAGCCGCAGTGCGGTGGAAATCTCCAGCATCAGCCGCTCCGGCTCGGTCAGCCGGCCGGCGCTCTCCCGGCGGGCGATCGTGGCTACGTGCTCGCTGAGCCGGTCGACCTGGTAGCCGACCGAGCGGGGGTTGTCCGGGTCCAGCAGCAGCAGGTCCAGCACGGTGCCCAACTGGGCGTGCGACCGGTAGCGGCGCCGATAGGTGATGATCGACTCGGCCGAGGTGAGCAGCGATTCCAGCAGCAGGCTGTCGGTGGCCGTGTCGTGCGCGACCGCGACGGTGGACCGCAGCAGCGCGCAGATCTGCAGCGCCCGTTCGAGCCGCCGCCCGGCATTCATGAACCGCCAGCCCTGGTCGTGCACCATGCTCTCGCCGGCCAGGCCGCTGAGGGCGAGCAGGCTGGTCAGTACCCGAGACAGGGTGCCGGTGGCCAGTGCGGCGCCCCTCGCCGGGTCGGCCGGGTCCAGCAGCTCACGCTCGAGCGCACCCAGCACCAACCAGGTATCGCCGGGGAGCTGGTCGCGCACCGGGTACGCGGCATCCCGCATGCGGCGGACCGAGAAGGCCAGGCTGCCGGTCCGGGAGGAATCGGTGAGCAGGTCGAGCAGCTTGCGGCTGATGTCCGCATCGTCCTGCTGGAAGCCCGGGCGGGTGCCGGTGAGCTGGGCCAACGCCGCGAGCAGGGAACGCAGGCAGGCGGTGCCGGCCGGGTTGACCCCGTCCGGGAAGTCGTTGCGCCGATCGCTGACCACCCGCAGCAGCCGGACCAACGCTTCGGCGCGCTCCGCGTAGCGGCCCAGCCAGAACATGTTTTCGGCGGCCCGGGAGGACATGGCGTCCGTCGAGGCGACCGGGTGGCCGCCGTGCAGCCAGAAGCCGCCGAGGTCCTCCGGCTCCGAGGCGAGCACCCACAGGTCCTTGTACACCGAGGCGTCCCGCTTGGCGATGAACTCACCGCCGACCGAGGTGGCCACCGTGGTCAGCCCGCCGGGCATCGCCACGTAGCTCTCGTGTCGGGCGACCAGGAACGCCCGGGTCACCGCGTGCCGGGGTTCCAGGCCGGCCTCGGTGAGCGAAGGCACGGTGGCCAGCTCGAGCCGTTCCTGGCCGACCCAGGCGTACGGGCGGGCCTCGATGCGGTGCCGCAGTTCGTCGAGCTCGGTGGCGCTGAGCTCCCAGCCGAGCTTGGTCGGCGCCCCCGGCTCGCGGCCGATCGACTTGACCACCAGCTGGTCCAGGTTCGCCAGCACATGCGCTCGACCGTCGTCCGCGCCGCACCACCAGGTGGGCACTGACGGAAGCCGCAGCGGCTGGCCGAGCAGATGTTCACACAGCCGGGGCAGCAGCGGCAGCAGCCCCGGATTCTCCAGCACACCGCTGCCCAGCGTGTTCACCACCGACACGCTGCCGATCCGACAGGCCTCCACCAGCCCGGGCACCCCGAGCAGCGACTCCGAGCGCAGCTCCAACGGGTCGCAGTAGGAGCTGTCCACCCGGCGCAAGATCACGTCCACCGGCTCCAGCTGGCCCAGCGAGCGCAGCCATACCCGGCCGTCGCGCACCGTCAGGTCGGCGCCCTCGACCAGCGAGTAGCCGAGGTAGGTGGCCAGGAACGCGTGCTCGAAGGCGCTCTCGCTCCACGGGCCGGGGGTGAGCACCACGATCCGGGGTTCGCCGGGGGTCGGCGGGGCCGCCGCCCGCAGCGCCGAGCGCAGGGTGCGGAAGAACGGTGCCAGTCGATGCACCTGGGCGTCCCGGTGCAGGCTGGGGAACACCCGGGACACCACCAGCCGGTTTTCCAGCGCGTAGCCGAAGCCGGACGGGGTCTGGCCGCGGTCGGACAGCACCCACCAGGCGCCGCTCGCGTCCCTGGCCAGATCGGTGGCGCAGGTGACCAGCTGCTGGGAACCCGGGATCCTGATCTGGTCGGCCTGGCGCAGGAACCCGGGGTGGCCGAACACCAGCTCGGGCGGCAGCAGACCGTCGCGCAGTAGCCGCCGGGCTCCGTAGATGTCGGCGAGGATCAGGTTCAGCAGCTCGGCGCGCTGGATGACGCCGCGCTCGACCTCGGCCCACTGCGCGCTGCCCAGCGGCAGCGGAACCGGGTCCAGCTCCCAACGCCGCCCGGTGCTGGGCTCGCCGGCGGCGCGCTGGTAGTCGACGCCGTCGTTGGCGAGCAGTCGAGCGGCCTCGGCGCGGCGCTGGGTCAGTTGGTGGCGACCGAGCCCGTCGAGCACCGGACCGATGTGCGCCCACTGCTCGGACAGCCGCCCCTCGACGTCGACCATGTCGTCGTGCACGGCCGGCAGCGGCTGGTAGCCGGCGATCAGCCCAATCGGCGTGGCGGTCGCCGGCTCAGCGGGCACGTCATCCCACCCAGCCGGTACTCGCCATCCCCGGTGCTCGTCGCAGGTCCACGGTGTAAGGGTACTCATCGGTACCCAGCGGCGTGATCGCTGTCGCGGCGGCCAGGTCGACCTGGCCCTCGGTGTGCCGGTCGGTGCGGAACCGGGTGGCCCGGCGCGCCTCGGCCTCGTTGGCGTTCACCGGGAAGTGCTCGTAGCTGGTGCCGCCCGGGTGCGACACGTGGTAGGTGCAGCCGCCGAGCGAGCGCCCGTTCCAGCGGTCCACCAGGTCGAAGACCAGCGGCGCGTGCACGCCGATCGTCGGGTGCAGCGCGGAGTGCGGCGACCAGGCCCGGTAGCGCACCCCGGCGACGAACTCGCCGGGTGTGCCGGTGGGCCGCAGCGGCACCGCCACGCCGTTGCAGGTGACCAGGTGGCGGCCGGCGGTCATGCCGCTGACCAGCACCTGCAGCCGCTCCACCGAGGAGTCCACGTAGCGGGCCGAGGTGGTGAGCGCGACCTCCTCGCCGAGCACCGGCCACGGCTCGATGGCGTTGCGCAGCTCCAGGGTGACGCCGGCGATCTCGGTGGTGCCGATCAGCGGGAACCGGAACTCCAGGAACGGGGCCAGCCACTCCTGCCGGAACGGGTAGCCGTGCGCGCGCAGGTCCGCGGTGACCTCGGCGATGTCCGCCGCCACGTACGCGGGCAGCAGGAACTTGTCGTGCAGCTCGGTACCCCAGCGCACCAGCGGCCCGGCGTAGGGCTCCCGCCAGAACCGGGCCACCAGCGCCCGCACCAGCAGCGACTGCACCAGCGCCATCCTGGCGTGCGGCGGCATCTCGAAGGCGCGCAGCTCCAGCAGACCGAGCCGGCCGCGCTCGGTGCCCGGGCTGAACAGCTTGTCGATGCAGAACTCGGCGCGGTGGGTGTTGCCGGTGATGTCCACCAGCAGGTGCCGCAGCAGCCGGTCGGCCAGCCACGGCTTGGCGGCGCCCGAAGCGCCACTGCTACCGCCACCGGGGTCGCCACCGCCGCCGTTTCGCTCCAACTCAGCGAACGCGATCTCCAGCTCATAGAGCGTCTCGTCGCGGCCCTCGTCCACCCGGGGCGACTGGCTGGTCGGGCCGATGAACTTCCCGGAGAACAGGTAGGACAGCGCCGGATGGTGCTGCCAGAAGGTGATCATGCTGCGCAGCAGGTCGGGGCGGCGCAGCAGCGGGCTGTCCGGCGCGCTCGCGCCACCGAGCGTGACGTGGTTGCCGCCGCCGGTGCCCGTGTGGCTGCCGTCCAGGTCGAACTTCTCGGTGCCCAGGCCGATCTGCCGGGCGTCCTCGTACAGCCCGGTGACCGTCTCCACCAGCTCCGGCCAGCTCGCCGAGGGGTGCACGTTCACCTCGATCACCCCGGGGTCGGCGCCGACCACAAGGCGCAGCAGCCGGGGGTCGTTGGGCGGCGAGTAGCCCTCGATCACCACCGGCTGGCCGACCTCGGTGACCGCCGCCTGTACCGCGCCGAGCAGCTCGACGGCGTGCTCCAGGTACTCCATCGGCGGGAGGAACACGTGCAGCCGGCCCTCCCGCACCTCCACGCACAGCGCGGTCGGCTGCGCCTGTGCCGACGGCACGACGGTGGCGGCTGGCACGATCGCGGCGGCGTCGGGTACCAGGTCAGACGCACTGGGCAGCGGGTCGCGCGCTTCGAAGGTGGACCGCTCCGGCTCCGCCGGCACCGGTTTCCAGCTCATCGAGTCCAGCGGCAGCCGCAGTCCCATCGGCGAATCGCCCGGGCGCAGCATCAGGTGCTTGCGGCGCAGCGTCCACCGGGTGGTGGCCCAGCCGCCGCCCCCGGAGTGGATGCGGTGCACGAACACGGTCCACCCCGTCGGCTCGCCGCGCTCGGCGTCCAGCGCGGCGACGATCTGGGCCCTGGCGTCCGGCTCGGCCAAGGCCGGGTCGGTCGGGTCGACGTCGTGAGGGGGCGGCGGGCCGTCCGGCAACAGCGCCTCGGCGGCCAGCCTGTCCAGCGGGTCCTCGTAGGCGGGCAGGCAGTACTCGACATCGATGCCGAGGCGATTCGCGATCTCCAGCAGCAGGGCCCTGGCGTCCTCGGCGCCGGAGTCACCCGGCGCCCAGGGGTCCGCGAGCAGCTCCGGCGCCAGCCACAGCGGCTCCTGGTCGGCGCGCCACAGGATGCTGATCTGCCAGCGCGGCAGCGGTTCGCCGGGGTACCACTTGCCCTGGCCGAACTGGATGAGGCCACCGGGCGCGAACCGCTCGGCGAGCTGTCCGGACAACCGCCAGGACAGCTCGCGCTTGCTCGGGCCGTCCGGCGCGACGGTCCACTCGTCGGCTTCCATGTCGGCCACCGAGACGAAGGTGGGCTCGCCGCCGTGGGTCAGCCGGACGTCGCCCTTGACCAGCTCGTCGTCCACCGCCTTGCCCAGCGCGTCGATGCCGGCCCACTGGCCGTCGGTGTAGGGCAGCGTGACCCGGGGGCTCTCGTGCAGTCGACGAACCCGGTTGACGTGGAAGAACTGCACCTCGGCCGGCTCCAACGCGCCGGTCACCGGGGCCGCGGTGGACGGCTCGGGGGTGCACGCCAGCGGCAGGTGGCCCTCGCCGGCGAACAGCCCGGAGGTCGGATCCAGGCCGATCCAGCCGGCGCCGGGTAGGTACACCTCGGTCCACGCGTGCAGGTCGGTGAAGTCGGCGGTGGGGCCGGCCGGGCCGACCAGCGGCTTCTGGTCGGCGACCAGCTGGACCAGGTAGCCGGAGACGAAGCGGGCGGCCAGACCCAGCTTGCGCATGATCGCGACGAGCAGCCAGGCGCTGTCCCGGCACGATCCGAGCCGCCGCTCCAGGGTGTGTTCCGGGGTCTGCACGCCGGCTTCCATCCGGGTGAGGTAGCCGATGTCGCGCTGCAGCCGCTGGTTGATGCCGACCAGGAAATCATTGACCGGCATGCCCTCGGCGGGGTTCGCGCCGAGCTCGGCCAGCCATTCGGTGAGCAGCGGCCCCGGGGTCTCGCTGGCCAGGTAGGGGGCCAGGTCGCGGGCCAGCTCCGCCTCGTACTTGAAGGGGAAGCGCTCCGCCGACTCGTCGACGAAGAAGTCGAACGGGTTGATCACAGTCATATCGGCGACCAGGTCGACGGTGATGGTCAGCTGCCGGGCCGGCTCCGGGAAGACCAGCCTGGCCAGGTAGTTGCCGAACGGGTCCTGCTGCCAGTTCAGGAAGTGGGTGTCCGGCTCGACCCGCAGCGAATACGACAACACCGGGGTCCGGCAGTGCGCCGCCGGGCGCAGCCGCACCACGTGTGGCCCCAATCGGACCGGCCGGTCGAACTGGTACGACGTCTGGTGCTCAAGAGCAACGTGAATCGCCAAGCTGTCCCCTCGATCAAATGCGTATTCAGGCCGGCGCGACGACGGCCGGTGGTGCCGCCTCGAGCCGGAAGTAAGTCCGCGTCAGCTCATCGTGCAGTGCGCCGATGCCAGACTCCAGGTCGTCGGCCAGTTCGTGTAGCTCGCCGGGCGTGTCGACCTCGGCGGGTTGCAGGTCCCGCAGCCGGGACCGCACCCGTGCGCAGCCGGCCAGCGGCACGGCGGCCCTCGGTAGCTGGGTCAGCGCCCGGGCGGTGCTGGCCAGGCAGAACTCCACCGACCTCGGGAACCGCTCCTCGCGCAGCAGGAAACGCACCGCTGCCGGGCCGGGTACCCCGCTGCCCTGGCTGCGGCGGAACATCTGGTGCGCGGCCAGCGACCGCAGCACGCCCATCCAGGTGAGGTCGTGGTACGGCTCGCCGCCGGCGTCCTCGCCCGGCTGACCGACCAGGATGCCGGCCTGCACATCGAGCACCCGGATGGTCATGTCGGCACGTTCCAGATAGCGGCCGATCTGCAGGAATCCATAGGCCTCGTCGTCGCACATGGTGCCGGCCAGCGACCCGGCCAACAGCTGGCAGCGCGCGATCACCTCGTCCATCCAGTCCAGCCGGGTGCGCCGGTCGATCGCCTCCGCCGAGCTGGCCGCCGCCCAGTCCTGCAGCTTGGTGACCACCTCGAAGGATGCGGTGGGCAGCAGCACCCGGCTCAGCTGCAGGCTCACCGTGGCCTGGCCGATGCTGGCCAGGATCGAGCCCCGGTTCTTCGGGTCGATGGCCAGGAAGGCGACCACGTCGTCCTCGTCCGGCCCGGTGTGCCGGCCGAGGAACTCATCGCCGGCGCCGGTCACCGCGAGCAGCGGCGACCAGCCCACCCCGGCGGCCCTCGGCAGGTCGAGGAACAGCTCGGTGTGCACCCGGACCAGCCGTGCGGTCGCCTCCGCCCGTTCGAGGTAGCGGCCCGCCCAGTACAGCGACTCCGCGAACCGGGATAACAACATCGCGCGCCCCCTACCTGGCATGTGTGCCGTCCAGTCGAACTCCCGACATCGTGGGATCGAGCACCCAGGTGTCCTTGCTGCCGCCGCCCTGCGAACTGTTCACCACCAGCGAGCCTTCGGTCAGCGCCACCCGGGTGAGGCCGCCCTGGGTGACGTAGGACCGCTCGCCGGACAGGATGAACGGGCGCAGGTCGACGTGGCGGGGCACCACCCGGCCGTCGCACAGCGTCGGTGCGGTGGACAGCGCGAGGATCGGCTGGGCGATGTGGTTGCGCGGGTCGGCCTCGATCCGTAGCCGCATGGCCTCCTTCTCGGCCTGGCTGGCGAACGACCCCACGAAGACACCCATGCCGCCGGACTCGTTGGCCGGCTTGACCACCAGCTCGTCCAGGTTGGCCAGTACATGGCCGCGGGCCAGGTCGTCGTGGCACAGGTAGGTGGGCACGTTGGCGATCTTGGGTTCCTCGCCGAGGTAGTAGCGGATCAGCTCCGGCACGAACGCATAGATGACCTTGTCGTCGGCCACCCCGGCGCCCGGCGCGTTGGCGATGGCGACGTTGCCGGAGCGCCAGGCGCGCATCAGTCCGGGCACCCCGACCAGCGAGTCCGGGCGGAACGCCTCCGGATCCAGCCACAGGTCGTCGATCCGGCGGTAGATCACGTCCACCCGGACCGGGCCGCTCACCGTGCGCAGGTACACGCAGTCGTCGGATTCGACCACGAGATCGCCGCCCTCGACCAGGTGCGCCCCCATCTGGCGAGCCAGGAACACGTGCTCGAAGTACGCGGAGTTGAACGCCCCGGGGGTCAGCACCGCGATGGTCGGCCAGTCCTCGTCGCGCGGGGACAGCGCCGCGAGCAGTTCGCGCAGGCGGTGCGGGTAGCTGTCCACCGGGTGGATGTCCAGGTCCCGGAACAGGTCGGCGAACACCCGCTTGGTGATCAGCCGGTTCTCCATCATGTAGGAGACACCGGAGGGCACCCGCAGGTTGTCCTCCAACACGTAGACCGTGCCGTCCCGGTCACGGACCAGGTCGCTGCCACAGACGTGCGCCCACACCCCGCCGCGCGGCTTCACCCCAACACACTGCGGCCGGAAGTTCTTCGAGCTGGACAGCACCTCGCGCGGCAGCACCCCGTCGGCGACCACCCTGGCCGGCCCGTACAGGTCGTCGATGAACATATTCAGCGCGGTCAGCCGCTGCACCAGGCCGGCGGAGATGGCGTTCCATTCCTGGGTGGAGATCACCCGGGGGATCACGTCGAACGGCCAGGACCGGTCCGTGTTGTCGGCGTCGGAATACACCGCGAAGGTGATGCCCATGGCCTTGATCGCCAGTTCGGCCGCTCGCTGCCGCTCGAGCAGGTCGTCGCCCAGCCCGGCCAGGTAGCGGATCACGCCCTCGCACGCGGTGCGAGCACCCCCGCCCACCAGCATCTCGTCGAAGAAGCCGGGGCTCTGGTAGCCGTTCCAATGCGCCTCGGCACGAGTAGTCATCTGGCGAAATCACCCCCTGGCAAAGCATGAGTCAGCCCTGTGGCCGGCAGGTTTCGCGGCGGTCAAAACGTGCATCAATCAGCAATCACGTCCGTCGTGACGCGCTGATCGCCCGGACGGACGGTTGCGGCCATGTGTTGGACAGACAGAGCGTCGGCGGGAGACTCGGCAGCGTGAACCAGCACCCGACCTGCGAGACCTGCGGCGTACAGTACCCGCCCGACGCCGACCTGGGGCACTGCAAGATTTGTCAGGACGAGCGCCAATACGTGGGATACCGGGGACAGCGGTGGACCAGCCTGGCCGAGCTAGCCGGGGAGGGCGCCCGGGTGGTGGTGCGCGAGGAGGTCCCCGGTCTGTGGGGCGTGGGCGTCGAGCCCAGCTTCGCCATCGGGCAGCGTGCCTTGCTCGTGCCCGGTCCCGGCGGGAACCTGCTCTGGGACACCACCGGCTACCTCGACGAGGCGGCGGTGTCCCGAATCCGCGAGCTGGGTGGGCTGGCCGCGATCGCGCTGTCCCACCCGCACTACTACGGCTGCATGTCGGACTGGAGCGCCGCGTTCGGCGGGGTGCCCATCTACGTGCACGAGCGCGACGAGCAGTGGCTGGCCCGGCGCGACCACGTCGAGCTGTGGCGCGGCGAGCGGTTGGAGGTGCTGCCCGGCCGGACGCTGATCAACGCCGGGGTGCACTTCGCCGGCGGCACGGTGCTGCACTGGGCGGACGGGGTAGACGGTCGGGGCGCGCTGTGCGCCAGCGACATCTTCACCGTGGCCGCCGACCGCCGGTGGGTCAGCTTCATGTACAGCTACCCGAACCTGATCCCCGAGCACCCGGACACCATCCGGCACGCGGTGAAACTGGTGGCACCCCACGAGTTCGAGTCCCTCTACGGCGCCTGGTGGGATCGGGTGATTCCCACCGACGCCAAGAACGCCGTCACCCGCTCCGCCCAGCGCTACCTAGCCCACGTAGGCGCGGCTGAGTGATTGGGACGGAGGGACTGATTCCGTCCTTTTCGCCACCCAGACGGCGATCACAAGGGCATTGCTCAGAAGCAAACGATGTTGGGTTATGGTGCGAGTGGCGGCCCACCGGTGTGTGGGGCGATCCGCCAGTGGCGGCGGCTGGGTGGCCCGGTTCGGCGAGGGTCCGGGGAGCTGACTGGGGACGCCTCGAGTACCTTCGCTGCGCTGCGGCTTGCCCCGGTCGCCTCGGTCGAGGAGGTTCGATGCTGGTCTTCGTGGTGATCGTGCTTGCGGCCGGCTGCCTGCTCGGCGGGCTGCTCGCCGGGCAGCTTGCACTGATCTGGGGTGCTCTCGGGCTGAGCCTGGCGGGCGCCGCGCTGCTCGCGTTCGTGCTGGTCCGCGGCCGGCGCCAGGGGTCTGGTGGGGTTGGCGAGGTCAAGGACCTGGCGGTGGGTGATAGGCCAGTCGCTGAGGCCGTGACGTTGCCCGCGGCGGAGGACAACTCCGCCGCTGAGGTTGCCCAGCCGCCGGCTGACGCCATGACG
>DASWST010000253.1:0-12971 GCA_036402515.1 Pseudonocardia sp. | reverse complement strand
CGTCGGGCTGCTGGAGGCCTTCTCCACCCCCTGTGAGCACTGCCGTGGCCGCGGCGTGGTGGTGTCCAACGACCCGGTCGAACCGAAGACCGACTACGTCGTCCAGCACAACGCGGGCGGCGGTCGGCGCGGCCGGGGTCGCGGCACCGAGAACCGCGCCGGTGACAGCCGGGGCGGTGAGCACGCGGATCAAGGCGGCAACAACGGCAACGCCGGCAGTGGCAGTGGCGGTGGCAGTGGCGGTGGCAGTGGCGGTGGCAACGGCGGCGGCAACGGCGGCGGCAACGGCGGCGGCAACGGCGGTGGCGGCCGGCGAAACCGGAGCGGCTCCCAGGGCGGCTCCCAAGGCGGGTCCCAAAGCGGAGCCCAGACCGGCGGCGGCGGCGGGGCCACGGCGAGCGAGGTGCCGAACGGGCACGGACGCCGTGTCCCGGAGCCGGGCGCGCCGAACGGCCGGCCGGTGCCCAGCGCGCCGGCCCGCCAGGCGGAGACCGGTCCCGAGTCGGCCGAACCCGCCTTGGACGAGGCCGCCGCGGCGTCCGGTGTCGAGGCGGTCAGCACGGAGCCGACCCCGGCGGAGCCGGCTGAGATAGTGGTTGATGTCACGGAGCACGACCCGGTCGAGGTTCCGCCGGCCGTGCCGACCGAGCCGTCCCTGATCCCGGACGACGCGTCCTCGGCGCTCGACCCGATCCGGCCTTCCACCCCTGGCGTACGCGCTGACCAGGAGATTTCCTCCGAGGACTGGGAGCCGGTGAGCATCGGCGCGCCAGCCCAGCAGTCATCCAGGCCGCCGCGTCGGCGTCGTCGGGCGGCCTCCCGGCCGGCCGGTCCGCCCGCCTCGGGCGGGGGTGGCAACGACCCGGTTTGACCCTCCAAGTCGGCGGCCCGTACTCTGGATTCGACAGCCGCGTCAGCGGGTGCTGACGCTGGCGGTAGACCGCCCGGGGTCAACCCGGAGTACGTGTCACCGTGAGCCCCACGAATGTCTAGGAGTCGTGCGTCAACGATGTACGCGATCGTCAAAACCGGCGGGAAGCAGTACAAGGTCGCGGTCGGTGACGTGCTCACCGTCGAGAAGCTGAACGCCGAAGACGGCGCGGAGGTCAACCTCCCGGCCGTTCTGGTGGTGGACGGCTCCGAGCTGACCACGGATGCTGCCGCCCTGGCCGCCTACTCGATCACCGGCAAGGTGGTCGGGCAGACCAAGGGCCCGAAGATCCGGATCCACAAGTTCAAGAACAAGACCGGGTACCACAAGCGACAGGGTCACCGTCAGAAGTTGACCCAGGTCGAGGTCACCGGAATCTCGAAGTAGCTCGGAGCGCCACAGAAAGGCAAGAGATGGCACACAAGAAGGGCGCCTCCAGCTCCCGCAACGGGCGCGATTCCAACGCGCAGCGGCTGGGTGTGAAGCGCTTCGGCGGTCAGAACGTGAGCGCGGGCGAGATTCTGATCCGTCAGCGCGGCACCAAGTTCCACCCGGGCGAGGGTGTCGGCCGCGGCGGCGACGACACGCTGTTCGCGTTGGTGGCCGGCGCCGTGGCGTTCGGCAGCAAGCGCGGGCGCAAGACCGTGAACATCGTGCCGGCCGCGGAATAGGCCCGCACCACACAGCGTCTGCACTAGGGGCGGGTCCGGGTACCACCACCGGCCCGCCCCTTGTGCTGTGTTCAGGGATAACCCTGTTCAGTAAGCAATCGACCTACGGCTCGTGAGGAGGTGCCAGTCGGATGTCCCGTTTTATCGACCGCACCTCGCTGCGGGTGATCGCCGGCTACGGCGGCAATGGGTGCGCCTCGGTGCACCGGGAGAAGTTCAAGCCGCTGGGCGGGCCGGACGGGGGCAACGGCGGGCGCGGCGGCGACGTTGTGCTGGTTGTCGACCCTGGGGTGCACACCCTGCTCGACTTCCACTACCGCCGCCAAGCCAAGGCCGGCAACGGCAAGCAAGGCCAGGGCAGCATGCGCAACGGGGCCCTGGGCGGCGACCTGGTGCTGGCCGTACCGGACGGCACGGTGGTGCTCGACGAGCACGGCGAGCAGCTGGCCGACCTGGTCGGCGCCGGCACCCGGTTCGTGGTGGCCGCCGGCGGTCGGGGTGGCCTCGGCAACGCCGCGCTGGCCTCCACCGCCCGCAAGGCGCCCGGGTTCGCGCTGAACGGCGAGCCGGGCGAGGAGCGCGAGGTGGTGCTCGAACTGCGCTCCCTGGCCGACGTCGGGCTGATCGGCTTCCCGTCGGCGGGCAAGTCGTCGCTGGTCGCCGCGCTGTCCTCGGCCCGCCCGAAGATCGCCGACTATCCGTTCACCACCCTGGTGCCCCAGCTCGGCGTGGTCAGCGCCGGAGAGTCCACCTTCACCGTGGCCGACGTGCCCGGGCTGATCCCCGGCGCGGCCGAGGGCCGCGGGCTCGGGCTGGAGTTCCTCCGGCACATCGAGCGGTGCGCGGTCCTGGTGCACGTGGTGGACTGCGCCACCGCCGAAACGGGCCGTGACCCGGTGTCCGACCTGGACGCGCTGGAGGCCGAGCTGGCCCGCTACACCCCTGGCCTTGGCGGCGAGCTGGCTGACCGACCGCGGATCATCGCGCTGAACAAGATCGACGTGCCGGAGGCCGCCGAGCTGGCCGAGTTCGTCACCGAGGAGCTGACCAAGCGCGGCTGGCCGGTGGTGTCCATCTCCACCGCGAGCCACGCCGGGCTGCGCGAGCTGACCTTCCTGATGGCCGGCGAGGTGGCCCGGTACCGCGCCGCGCTGCCACCGCCGGAGCCCACCCGGCTGGTGCTGCGGCCGGCCGCGGTCGGGGGCACCGGGTTCACCGTGGAGTCGGACCCGGAGTTGGACGGCGGGTTCCTGGTGCACGGCGAGAAGCCCGAGCGGTGGGTCCGGCAGACCCAGTTCAACAACGACGAGGCGGTCGGTTACCTGGCCGACCGGCTGGCCAAGCTGGGTGTGGAGGACGCGCTGGCCAAGGCCGGCGCCGTCGCCGGGGCCGCGGTGACCATCGGCGAGATGACCTTCGACTGGGAGCCGTCCACCCCGTCCGGGGCCATGGTGGCGCTGAGCAACCGAGGTTCGGACCCTCGGCTGGCACGATCCGCCCGGATCTCCGCCGCGCAGCGCAAGACGGCCAAGCTGGCCCGCCGGGACGGCACTGAGGAGCAGGACGAGGCCGACAACGGGGTGAGCACCGGCCATCGGGATCCGTTCGCGGATCCACAATGGTGAGCACCCGGGCGCAGGTCGCGGCCGCCGCCCGGCTGGTGGTCAAGGTCGGCTCGTCCGCGTTGACCAGCCTGGACGGCGGGCTGGACCACGCCCGGCTGGACGTACTGGTGGATGCGCTGGCCACTCGCTACGCCACCGGCAGCCAAGTGATCCTGGTGTCCTCCGGGGCGATCGCCGCCGGGCTCGCCCCGCTCGGGCTGTCGCGGCGGCCGCGCGACCTGGCCAGCCAGCAGGCGGCCGCCAGCGTGGGCCAGCTGCAGCTCGCGCACGCCTACTCCGCGTCGTTCGCCCGGCACGACGTCATCATCGGCCAGGTGCTGCTCACCGCCGACGACGTGATCCGCCGCGCGCACTACCGCAACGCCCAGCGCACCCTGGTGCGGCTGCTCTCGCTGCGCACCCTGCCGGTGGTGAACGAGAACGACACCGTGGCCACCGACGAGATCCGGGTCGGCGACAACGACCGGCTGGCCGCGCTGGTCGCGCACCTGGTCGGCGCCGAGGCGTTGGTGCTGCTCTCCGACGTGGACGGCCTCTACGACGCCGACCCGAGGAAACCCGGCGCCACGCTGCTGCGTGAGGTAGACGATCTAGCTGAGCTGGCCGCGGTGGACGTCAACAAGCCGGGGGCGTCCGGGCTGGGCCGGGGCGGCATGGCCACCAAGATCGAGGCGGCCACCATGGCGGCCAGCGCCGGCATCCCGGTGCTGCTGGCCGCCGCCGACGACGCCGCGCTCGCGCTGGACACCGCCGCCGACGGCCCGAAGCTGGGCACCGCGTTCCGCGCCGGCGGCCAGCGGCTGTCCGCCCGGCGGTTCTGGCTGCGGCACGCCGCCGACGTGCGCGGCCAGCTGGACCTGGACGCCGGCGCGGTGGCGGCGGTGCTGAAGCGGCGGCGCTCGCTGCTGGCCGCCGGGGTGCACGGGGTGCGCGGTGACTTCGTCGCCGGCGACGTGGTGGACCTGGTCGGCCCGTACGGCGTCGTGGTGGCCCGCGGCGTGGTCGCCTTTGACGCCACCGAGTTGCCCAACCTGATCGGCCGGCGCACCCGCGACCTCCCGCCGGAGTTCCGCCGCGAGCTGGTACACGCCGACGACCTGGTCCCGCTGAGGTAGAGACCCGTGAGTGGTTAGCGTGGCTATAGCAACGCTAACCACTCACGGGGTCTGAGCAGGCATTATGCGCGGGCCATGAGCACGCCGATACCGTCCACCGACAGCACCTGCTCGATGCCCAGCACGGTGCCGCCGGCCACCCCGGCGTACTCACCCAGCACGCTGTTGGCCAGCACCAGGTTGCGGGTGGCCAGCGGGAGCGCGCGCTGGTAGACCACCGCGCGGATGCCGGCCAACAGCTCGTCGCTGGCCGCCGCGACCGACCCGCCGATGGTCACCCTGGCCGGGTTGTAGAAGTGCACCAGGGTGGCCACCACCTCGCCGATCAACCCGGCCGCCTCCCTGATCAGGCCCACCGCCGTCGGGTCACCCCGGGACACCAGGGCGCGCACGTCGTTGATGGTGGCCACCTCGGCGCCGGGTATCGATTCGCTCAACCGCCGGGCTACCGCCGAGGCCGAGGCGACCGCCTCGATGCAGCCGATGTTGCCGCACACGCAGCGCACGTCCGGGGCGCCGCGCACCCGGATGTGCCCGATGTCGCCGGCGGCGCCGTCCGCGCCGTGGTGCAGCACGCCGGCCGAGGTGATCAGCCCGCCGCCGATCCCGGTGCCCACCTTGACGAACAGCAGCGGAGCCTGGTCGGCCGGCAGCGCGCGCGCCTCCCCGAGTGCCCGCAGGTTGACGTCGTTCTCCAGCAGCACCGGGCAGCCGAACGAGCGGCGCAGCCGGGTGGTGACCGGGTAGCCGTGCCAGCCGGGCATGATCGGCGGCCGGACCGGGACGCCGCGCCGCCCATCCACCGGGCCGGGCACCCCGATCACCGCCGCCCGCACCGGATCCGGGCCCGGCACCGAGGCGCGCAGCGCGGTGAGTTGGGACTCGATCGCGCCCAGCACGGCGTCCGGGCCGTCGGCCACATCGATGTCCACGTGGGTGTGCGCGTGCAGCCGCTGGCTCAGGTCCAGCACCGCCAGGTGAGCCCCGTGCGCGCCGAGGTCGGCGACCAGGACGAAGCCGCCGGGGCAGAGCGCGAGCCGGTCCGCCGGGCGGCCGCGCCCCGGGGTGGGCCGCACCCCGTCCAACCCCAGCACCCCGCGCGCCACCAGCTCGTCCACCCCGGTGCTCACCGTGGTGCGGGCCAGCCCGGCGGCGGAGACCAGATCGGCCTTGCTCACCGCGGCGCCGGAGGCGACCAGCCTGGCCAGCGTGCTGAGCGTGATCGCCCGGTTCATCGCCGAGTCGATACGGGCGGAAGCGGCTGGCGGCACGGGCGCGCTCAACCGCAGCAGCGGCAGTGGGGACGGCTCAAGCACCGGAGCCTCCTGACGTAACTGACAGGTCCACCCCACAACCTATTTCGTCGCAAAAATGCCGCCAAACGACTTTATTCAGTCGTTGTACGGCACTGGTCCCAGCTCCGACACTCAACCCCACGTCACAGGCGCACGACGGAGTGGAGCAATGACGACTGCGAGCACCGGCGGGTCGCTGTTGCGGATGCGCGGCATTGTCAAGCAGTTCCCCGGTGTGCGCGCGCTGGACGGCGTGGACCTGGACGTGGCCGAGGGCGAGGTGCACTGCCTGCTCGGCCAGAACGGTGCCGGTAAATCCACCTTGATCAAGGTGCTGGCCGGGGCACACCGTCCCGATGCGGGCGAGCTGGAGTGGGACGGGCAGCGGGTGTCGTTCACCTCCCCGCATGCCGCCGACGTGGCCGGGATCGCCACCATCCACCAGGAGTTGGACCTGGTGCCCGGATTGAGCGTGGCGGAGAACGTGGTGCTGGGCCACGAGCCGGCCCGCCTCGGTTTCACCCGGCCGTCCGGCGCCGAGCGGACCGCCCGCGCGCTGCTGCGCCGGCTGGGGCATCCGGAGATCCCGGCCGGCCGCGAGGTGGGCCGGTTGCCGGCGGCCGGTCAGCAGGTGGTCAGCGTGGCCAGGGCGCTGTCCCGCAACGCTCGGCTGATCGTGATGGATGAGCCGTCCGCGGTGCTGGACAGCGAGGAGGTGGACAACCTGTTCCGGGTGGTCCGCGAGCTCACCGAGTCCGGCGTCGCGGTGGTCTACATATCCCACCGGCTGGAGGAGATCCGCCGGATCGGAGACCGGGTCACCGTGCTCAAGGACGGCCGCACGGTGGCCCGCAACCTGCCGGCCCGCACCACTCCCACCGCCGAGATCATCCGGCTGATGACCGGCCGGAATGTGGAGTACGCCCTGCCCGAGCGCGGCCCGACCCCGACCGGGGAAGTGGTGCTCGAGGTGGACCGGTTGGGCCGGCGTGGCGAGTTCAGCGACGTCTCGTTCACCGTCCGCGCCGGAGAGATCGTGGGACTGGCCGGCCTGGTCGGATCGGGTCGCTCGGAGATCCTGGAGACGATCTACGGGGCGCGCAAGGCGAGTACCGGATCGGTGCGGGTGCGCGGCCGGGCATTGCGCGGCGGCTCGGTTCCCGCCGCCGTACGCGCCGGGCTCGGCCTGTGCCCCGAAGAACGCAAGAGCCAGGCGCTGCTGCTGGCCGAGCCGGTGTACCGCAACGTCTCACTGCCGGTGTTGAGCCGATTCGCCCGCGCCGGCTTCGTCCGGACCGACGCCGAACGCCGCGATGCCGGCGTCGCCACCGGCCAGCTCGACGTGCGCCCGGCCGACCCGATGCGCGCGGTCCGCACCCTCTCCGGCGGCAACCAGCAGAAGGTGGTGCTGGCCCGCTGGCTGCTCACCGGCTGCTCGGTGCTGCTGCTCGACGAACCCACCCGGGGCGTGGACGTGGGCGCCCGCGGCGAGATCTATGCGCTGGTCCGGGGGTTGGCGCGGCAGGGAGTGGCGGTCGTCTTGGTGTCCAGCGATGTGCCCGAGGTGCTCGGGCTGGCCGACCGGGTGCTGGTGGTACGGGAAGGGCGGGTGGTGCACCAGGCGCCCGGCGGTGAGCTGGACGAAGCCCGCGTGCTCGACCTGGTCATGGAAGGGAGCCGGGGATGAGCGTGAGTGACGCCGAACGCCAGGTGGAAGCCGCGAAACGGCAAGCGCTCGCACACGAGGCCGCCACCGAAGCCGCCGCGCAGGCCGCCGCACGGGAAGCCGCCGATACCCCGGTACGGCGTCGGATGCCGGAGCTGGCCGGGCTGCTGGACACCGGCGTGGGCCGCAACCTGGGCCTGGTCGCGGTGCTGGCCGTGCTGTGCGTGATCGGCATCGCCACCGCCGACACCTTCGCCACCACGGCCAACCTGCTCACCATCCTGACCTCGGCGTCGATCATCGGGGTGCTCACCGTCGGAGTCACCATGGTGATCATCGGCGGCGGCATCGACCTGTCGGTGGGCAAGGTGATGGCGCTGGCCTCGGTGTGGTCCACCACGGTGGCCACCCAGTCCTACGGGCCGGTGGTGATGGTGGCCTGCGCGCTGGCCGTGGGCGCCGGCGCCGGGCTGGTCAACGGCGTGCTGGTGGCCTACGGGCGGATCGTGCCGTTCATCGTCACCCTGGCCATGCTGATCTCCGCGCAGGGCCTGGCCGAGCAGATCTCCGGCAAGCGCAGCCAGATCGTCACCGACCCGGCCATCGCGGCCATCGCCAGCACCCGGCTGCTCGGCATCCCGCTGCTGGTCTACATCTTCGCGCTGGTGGTCGCGGTGGGCTGGGTGGTGCTCAACCGGACCACGTTCGGCCGGCGCACCTTCGCCATCGGCGGCAACCCCGAGGCCGCCCGGCTGGCCGGGCTCGACGTGCGTCGGCACACCGTGCTGCTCTACGTGGTATCCGGACTGTGCTGTGGCATCGCCGCCGTCATGATCACCTCGTTGACCACCACCGGGTCCAGCACCCACGGCACCCTCTACGAGCTGGACGCGATCGCGGCGGTGATCATCGGCGGCACCCTGCTGTCCGGTGGCCGAGGCACGCTGGTCGGCTCGATCCTCGGGGTGCTGGTGTTCACCACGATCACCAACCTGTTCGTGCTCAACAACCTGGCGACCGAGGTCCAGAACATCGCCAAGGGCGCGATCATCGTCGCCGCCGTGCTGTTCCAATCCCGCGCTCAACGCACCACCCCGTGAGTGGTTAGCGTTGCCATAGCAACGCTAACCACTCACGGGTCCGATGAAGGAGGACCCGTGAGTATCAGTACTGGTCTGCGCCGACGAGGGTTGCTGACCGGGGCGCTCGGGGTCGGCGCCGGCATGGCGCTGACCGCGTGCACCAGCAACGCGCCGCCGGCCGCCTCCGGTCCCGCGCCGGGCGCGGCCGCTCCTGGCGGGGACAACGCCGCCCCGGGGCGCCCGGTGACCATCGGGTTCTCCGCGCCGGCGGCCGACCACGGCTGGATCGCGGCCATCGCGAAGAACGCGCAGGCCCAGGCCGGCCAGTACCACGAGGTCACCTTCGAGGCGGTGAACCCGACCAACGACATCACCCAGCAGATCGGCGCGGTGGAAACCTTGATCAACAAGAAGGTGGACGCCCTGGTGATCCTGCCCAACGACGGCAGCCAGCTGACCTCGGTGGGCCGCCGGGCGATGGCCGCCGGCATCCCGGTGATCAACCTGGACCGGATCTTCGACTCGCCGCTGGCCTACCGCACCTGGATCGGCGGGGACAACTACGGCATGGGGGTCAGCGCCGGCAACTACATCGGCAACCGGCTCAAGGCGGCCGGGGTGGCCAACCCGGTGATCGGTGAGGTGGCCGGCATCGACAGCCTGCCGCTGACCCAGGCCCGCAGCCAGGGTTTCCGCGACGCGCTGGCCAGCTTCGGTTTCAAGGTCGGCCCCCGGCAGGCCGCCGACTTCACCGCGGCGGGCGGGCAGCGGGTGGCGGCGAACCTGCTGCAGGCCGCGCCCCGGCTGGACGCGCTGTGGAACCAGGACGACGACCAGGGCATCGGCGTGCTCGCGGCGATCCAGCAGGCCGGCCGCAGCGAGTTCTTCATGGTCGGCGGTGCCGGGTCGAGCAACGCGATGCGCGCCATCCAGGCGGACAACACGGTGCTCAAGGCCACCGTCACCTACAGTCCGACGATGGCTTCCTCGGCGATCGCACTGGCCCGCCTGGTGGCCCAGAAGCGGGGCATGGGGGATCTGGTGGAGAAGGAGGTGCCGGCCTCGATCACGCTGGCCTCGGCCACGGTGACCAAGGACAACGTCGCCGACTACCTGCCGCTCGGGTTCGACTCCTGATGGTCGGAGCGGGGGGAACACTCGGTATCGGCATGGTCGGCTACGCCTTCATGGGTGCCGCGCACACCCATGCCTGGCGCACCGCCGGCCGGTTCTTCGACCTGCCGCTGGCCCCGGATCTGGCCGTGCTCTGCGGCCGCAACGCCGAGGCGGCCCAGCGGGCCGCCGAGCGGCTGGGCTGGCGCTCGACGGAGACCGACTGGAAGCAGCTGCTGTCCCGCGACGACGTGGGGCTGGTGGACATCTGCTCGCCGGGGGACACGCATGCCGACATCGCGATCGCCGCGCTGGACGCCGGCAAACACGTGCTGTGTGAGAAGCCCCTGGCCAACACGGTCGAGGAGGCGCGGGCGATGGCGGCCGCCGCCGAGCGGGCCGCCGCGCGCGGGGTGCGCAGCATGGTCGGGTTCAGCTACCGGCGGGTGCCCGCGCTGGTGCTGGCCCGCCGGCTGGTGGCCGAAGGGCGGCTCGGGCAGGTGCGCCACGTGCGCGCGGCGTATCTGCAGGACTGGATCGTCGACCCGGAGTTTCCGCTGGTTTGGCGGCTGCGCCGGGAGACGGCCGGATCCGGTGCGCTGGGCGACATCGGCGCGCACATCGTAGACATGGCGCAGTACCTCACCGGCGATGTGCTCACCGGGGTCAGCGCGCTCACCGAGACGTTCATCAAGGAGCGGCCTCTTCCCACAGCCCTGTCCGACGCCGGTGGTGGTCTGTCCGGCTTGTCGGCGGGCGCCGGCCGGGGCGAGGTCACGGTGGACGACGCGGCGCTGTTCCTGGGCCGCTTCGCTGGTGGCGCGCTGGCCACCTTCGAGGCCACTCGGTTCGCCATCGGCCGGAAGAACGCGCTGCGCATCGAGCTCAACGGCAGCCTGGGCTCGCTGGCCTTCGACCTGGAGTCGCTCAACGAGCTGGAGTTCTACGACGGCACCGAGGATCCTGACGTCGCCGGCTTCCGCCGCATCCTGGTCACCGAACCCACCCACCCGTACGTGGCCGCGTGGTGGCCGCCCGGGCACCTGCTCGGCTACGAACACACCTTCACCCACCAGGCCGTCGACCTGGTCACCGACATCGCCGCCGACCGGGACCCGGTGCCGTCCTTCGCCGACGGGCTGCGGGTGCAGCTGGTGCTGGACGCAGTGCAGCGCTCGGCGGCCGCCGGCGGCGGCTGGCAGCCCATTTCCGAGTAGGAGGATCAACAAGTGGCCCGACCGATCACCCTGTTCACCGGCCAGTGGGCCGACCTGCCGTTCGAAGAGGTGGCCCGGCTGGCCGCCGAGTGGGGCTACGACGGTCTGGAGATCGCCTGCTGGGGAGATCACTTCGACCCGTGGGCGGCGCTCGAGGACGACGACTACCTGGCCGGCCGGCGCGAGCTGCTGGACAAGTACGGGCTGGCTGTACACGCCATCTCCAACCACCTGACCGGCCAGGCGGTCTGCGACGACCCGATCGACGAGCGGCACAAGGGGATCCTGCCGGCCCGGGTGTGGGGCGACGGCGAGCCGGAAGGTGTGCGGCAGCGGGCCGCCGAGGCGATGAAGGTGACCGCCCGGGCGGCCGCGGCGCTGGGCGTGCGCACCGTGGTCGGCTTCACCGGGTCGAAGATATGGAAGACGGTGGCCATGTTCCCGCCGGTGCCCGAGTCGATGATCGCCGATGGTTACCGAGACTTCGCCGACCGGTGGAACCCGATTCTGGATTTGTTTGACGAGGTCGGGGTGCGGTTCGCGCACGAGGTGCACCCCTCGGAGATCGCCTACGACTACTGGACGACGGTGGCCGCGCTGGACGCGGTCGGCCAGCGCCCGGCGTTCGGGCTGAACTGGGATCCCAGCCACTTCGTCTGGCAGGACCTCGACCCGGTGGGCTTCCTGTGGGACTTCCGGGACCGGATCTACCACGTGGACTGCAAGGACGCGAAGCGGCAGACCGGCAATGGGCGCAACGGCCGAATGGGCTCGCACCTGCCCTGGGCGGACCCCCGGCGGGGCTGGGACTTCGTATCCACCGGGCACGGCGACGTGCCGTGGGAGGCCTGCTTCCGGATGCTCAACACCATCGGCTACGACGGGCCGATCTCGGTGGAGTGGGAGGACGCCGGCATGGACCGGCTCATGGGTGCTCCGGAGGCGCTGGAGTTCGTCCGCCGGCTGGCGTTCGACCCGCCCTCGGCCGCCTTCGACGCCGCGTTCAGCAGCCAGTAGCCCCGTGAGTGGTATTGGTCGCTATAGCGGCCAATACCACTCACAGGGGTCCGGCCACCACGAAGATGCAGAACGGGTGGCCGGCGGGGTCGGCGTAGACCCGCAGCGGTTCCTCGGGGTCCTCGGAACGGTCGTAGAGCAGCCGGGCACCCAGCGCCAGGGCCCGCTCGTGTTGGGCGTCGAGGTCCGCTGCCGTGCCGACCGTCAGGTCCAGATGCAGTTGCTGCGGGACCGGACCGGCCGGCCATGTCGCCTCCGGCAGCGCGGCCACCTGCTGGAACGCCACCCGGGGGGTGCCCCCGCGGTCCCGCAGCACCAGCCAGTCGTGGCCGGCCGGGTCGGGCTCGCCGGTCGCCGGCGGCTCGTCACCTGGCCGGTATCGCAGGCCCAACAGCTGGCGGTAGAACTCCGCCAGTGCCCGCGCATCGGTGCAGTCCAGGACCACTTGCCGCAGCTCAGGGAACCCCACCGGACCACCTCCTCGTCAGGATTCTGCTCCCGGGCCGGCCTCCCGGTAGACCTCGACATGGTGGCCGGGGAGAGGAGGCGTCGAACCCGCTGGGTCGCTGCTGTCAGGGGAGCTGGTCGAGCAGTTCCTGACGGTGTGCGGTGGCCCACGAGCCGAGATGGGTGGGCTGGCGGCCGAGAAGGTCCTGGACCGTGCTGGTGGTCACCGCGGAGTAGTCCATGCGGCCCTCGTAGGTCTGTCGCGCCCAGATCAGCGTGCTGGCCGCGTATGCGGCGTCCATGTACGAAGGCGCGATGGCCTCCCCGGCCTCGAGCATGCGCTGCATGTCGTCCGGGGTCAGGATCAGCGCGGGGATTTCCCGCCCGAGGACGGCGCTGAGGATCTCGGCCACCTCGGCGCCATTGAGGACATCGGTGGACAGCCAGTAATCCCTGCCCGCGTGCGTCTCTGGGCCTTCGACCAGGACCTTGGCCGCGACCGCCGCGATGTCGTCACTGGCAATCCAGCCGACCTGCTTATCCCCCATCGGCCACACCATCTGGCCCTCGCGCAGGCGGTTGATCGTCAGCAGGTTCTCCATGAACACATGCGGATGCACATTCGCCCAGGCCAGCTTGCTGCCTGCGATGTAGCGCTCCACCAGTTCGTGCCACGCGAAATGCGGGTCGGTGGAGCGCCCGTTGCCGAACACACCTAGATGGACCAGGAAGCTGACCCCGGCGTCCTCGGCGGCGTCCACCAGGGTCTTGGTCTGGTGGTTCATCGACGAG
>DASWST010000252.1:0-16165 GCA_036402515.1 Pseudonocardia sp. | reverse complement strand
CCACCATCGCCACTCACGAGGGTCAGTCGGGGGTGCCGGTCAGGTCGCGGCCGGGCACGGGTTGACCGGCGCTCTCCCGTCGACCGGCCCTGGTGCGCATCGGGTCGGGCACCGCCTCGCTGGGCAGCCTCCGAAGGAACTCCTGCTCCAGGGCAAGCATCCGCTCGGTGTGCGTGCGCAGCGCCGACTCACTGCCGTCCAGCAGCGTCTCGTGCCGCGTCTCATGCAGATGCCGCAGCTCACGCCGCAGGTCGTCGTCCTCGAGCTGGCTCGGGGGGATGCCGTGAAGCTGTTGCGCCATGCTCCTAACTACCCATCCGCCGGTCGGCTAACACCCGCGGCCAGACTGTCCGACTCGGCTTGCATAAGGGCGGCGGGCACCGGGTAGGCCAGCACCATGACCGTCGTGCCCCTGCCCGAACTGTCCTCGGATGTCCTGGCCAGCGAGCTCGCCGCACGGCTCAACGAGGTTGTTCCGGAAGGCTTCTCCGTCCGCCCGGAGCGCAGTGCGCTCGTCATTCTGCACGGCGACCAGGTTGTCGGGACCTCCGACGCGGCCGCCATCGTGGAGTCCCTGGCCGCGCTCAACATGCCCGACCGCCACGTCGAGACCGCAACCCGTGCGGCGATCAAGCGCGTCCAGCTGGCCATCGTGTGCACCTCCGCCACCCCGTGGCCGGCCACCCAGGGCGACCCACCGCTGCCCTCCACCCGCCGCACGGGGAACCGTGTCGAGGCTTGGTTCGGGTCGGAGCGTGAGCCGGTGCTGCAGCTCCAACCACTCGAGCTCCACATCCTCGGCCACCCGTACTAGACACCGCGATCGAGCGCCTTGCCTCCACCGGGTAACGCGGTCGGTCAGCCCGGCTTGCCGCCCAGGTGCTCCTTGAGCTGCTTCATCACCGCGTTCGGCCCGTCCACTGTGCCGATGTTGCGCAGCGTCCGCACCAGGTCGTCCGGGCCGCCGTTGCGCTTGGCCAGTTCGGCGAGCTCCTTGCCGTCCATCGGGTAGTCGGCCCCCTTGAGGTACTTCTGCACCTCGTTGACCTGGAAGCTCGGCGCCTCGACGTTCTTGTACCCGCGCTGCTCCGACTTGTGCGGCCCGGGGGTGCGACCGCCCAGATCGCCCTTGAGCTCTTCCATCACGGCGGTGGGTCCGTCCACCTTGTGATCGATCTTCGCCAACTCCTCGACGAGCTCGTCCGGGCCGCCGTTGCGCTTGGCGAGCTCGGCCAGCTCGTCGCCGTCCATGGGGTAGTCGGCGCCCTTCAGAGACCTCTGTACCTCAGTGACCTGAAAACTCATGGCGCCTGGTACCCCGTGCACCGCGACCTATGCACGGTCGGCGGACCGGTTCGTGGCCGCCGATCACCGCGGTCTGCAATCGTTCGCATAGAGTAGCCCCCGAGGCGCGCTGCAGAGTGACCAGCGGGAAGGCGTGCGCATGACCAAAAAGGTCCGGCTGATGGTGAACGGGCAAGAGGCCGAGGTCAACGCCGGGCCCGACACCCCGCTGCTGTATGTGCTGCGCAACCACCTCGGCCTGGTGGGCGCCCGATTCGGCTGCGGGCTGGGGCTGTGCGGATCGTGCGACGTGATCCTGGACGACCGGATCGTGCACTCCTGTGACACCCCGCTGTGGGCGGCCGCCGGGAAGAACGTCCGGACCCTCGAGGGGCTGTCCTCGGCCGGCGAACCCTCCCCCGTCCAACGCGCCTTCATCGAGGGGCAGGCGGCGCAGTGCGGTTACTGCGTGGCCGGGATCATCATGAACGCCACCGCCCTGCTCGAGCGCGACCCGAACCCGGACGAAGCCGACGTGCGCGCCGCGCTGGATGCAAACCTGTGCCGCTGTGGCGCGCACAATCGAATGGTCGCGGCAGTGCTGCGGGCCCGTACCGCCACGACCGCGGCGGAGACCGCCCGATGACCGCGCGGCTTCCGGACAGCCTGCAGCGCAACCCGGTGTTGTCGCGGTGGGTGAGCGTCGATCCGGGCGGAACCATCGCGGTGCGCTGCGGCAAGGTGGAGCTCGGCCAAGGCATCGTGACCGCGCTCGCCCAGGTCATCGCCGAGGAGCTGGACGTCGACCTGGCCCGCATCCGGATGCTCTCGGTGAGCACCGGGACCAGTCCGGACGAGGCGTTCACCGCCGGCAGCCGCTCGCTGCAGGACTCGGGCTCGGCGCTGCGCCAGGTGGGCGCCGAGGTGCGGGCCTGCTTCCTGGCCCGCGCGCAGACCCGGCTCGGGGTGCCCGCCGATCAACTCGAGGTACGGGACGGGCGGATCACCGCGCCCGACGGTGCGGGCACAACCAGCTACTGGGAGCTCGCCGAGGAGGTCGACCTGGATGTGCCGGCCACCGGCTCGGTGCCGGCCAAGCCAGCCTCGGCCCACCGGGTGCTGGGCACCAGCGCGCCACGCGAGGACATCCCGGACAAGGTGTTGGGCCGGCCCCGGTACATCCACGACCTGCGGCTGCCCGGAATGCTCTACGGGCGGGTCGTCCGACCGCCGTCCCCGGCCGCCATCCTGCACGCGGTGGACCCGGGAGCAGCCAAGACGGTGCCGGGCGTGGTCGAGGTGGTGGTGGACGGCGGGTTCCTGGGCGTGGTCGCCGCCGAGGAGGAGACGGCGATCGCGGCGGCCGAGCAGCTACGCCGTGGCGCGGAGTGGAACGAGCGGGAAAGCCTGCCCGATCAGGCCGCGCTGGCCGATTTCCTCGCCGAGACGCCGGCCGACCGCGAAGTCGTGGATCAGCGTCCGCTTCCACCGGGCCGGGCGGCGGCCATCCCCGCGCGAACCCTGAGCTCGACCTACGCCCGGCCATACCTCGCGCACGCCTCCATCGCCCCCTCCTGCGCGATCGCCCGGTGGGATGACGGCGCGCTGCGGGTCTGGAGCCACAGCCAGGGCGTCTACCCGCTGCGCGCCGCGCTTGCGCAGGCCCTGGCGTTGCCGTCCGAGCGGATCGTGGTGGGGCACGTCGAGGGCGCGGGCTGCTACGGGCACAACGCGGCGGACGACGTTGCCTACGACGCGGCCCGGTTGGCGCGCGCCGTGCCGGGCCAACCGGTCCAGGTGGTGTGGTCCCGCGCCGACGAGCTGACCTGGGCACCGTTCGGGCCGCCGATGTCCGTCCAGCTGAGCGCCGACCTCGCCGAGGACGGGTCGGTGCTGGCCTGGCGACATCGGGGCACCAGCGGCGGCCACGTCAGCCGACCCGCCTCGGCGAGCGGCCCCGGCCTGCTCGGGGCCGCGCACACCAGCGACCCGGTGCCCGTCTCGGTGGCCGTCGATCCCCCGCTGGCCCGGGGTGGTGGTGGCCAGCGCAACGCGGTGCCGCTCTACGAGTTCCCCGAGCAGGAGATCGTGTACCACCGGCTGCTGGACATGCCGCTGCGCACCTCGGCGATGCGCGCGCTGGGCGGCTTCATGAACGTCTTCGCGATCGAGTCCTTCATGGACGAACTGGCGGCCGCGGCGGGAACAGACCCCGTCGAGTACCGGCTGCGGCACCTGCGCGACGAGCGAGCCAGGACGGTTGTCGAGGCGGCCGCCGCGCGCGCGGGTTGGCCCGGTCGCGACCGGGCCGACGAGTCCCGTGGCACCGGCTTCGGGTTTGCCCGCTACGGCAACAAGGCCGCGTACTGCGCGGTGGTCGCCGAGGTCCACGCGGAGAACGAGGTGCGGGTGGAAAAACTGACCATCGCGGTGGACGCCGGCTTGATCGTCAACCCGGACGGCCTGCGCAACCAGATCGAGGGCGGCGCGATCCAGAGCACCAGTTGGACCCTCAAGGAGCAGGTCCGCTTCGACCGCACCCGGGTGACCAGCGCCGACTGGGAGAGTTATCCCATCCTGCGGTTCTCCGAGGTCCCCCCGGTGGACGTGGTCCTACTCGACCGGCCCGCCCTGCCCTCCCTCGGAGCCGGCGAAGCCTCGATGGGCCCGACCGCGGCGGCAATCGCCAACGCCGTATACGCCGCCACGTCCATCCGAGTCCGCACCCTGCCGCTCACCCCCGAACACGTGATCGCCGCGATGCAAGACTGAGCGGACCCTCCTAGGGCGCTAGGGCGCTCCTCTAGGCGGGGTCGGTGTGGGCGGTTCGCTCGAGCGCCTCGGAGGCGGTGGCGGTCACCTGGAACAGGGTGATCAGGCCGGCCAGTTCCAGCGGGCGGCGCACGGCGGCCGTGGCACACACGAGCCTGAGGTCGGTGCCCCGTACTCGGCTCATGGAGAGCGCTTCCACGAGCACCGCGAGGCCGCTGGTACCCATGAACGTCACGGCGGCCATGTCGATGATCAGTCGCTGTGGGCCGGCGGCTACCTGATCTTCGATCATCTTGAGCAGCGTCGGGGTGCTCAGCATGTCCACCTCGCCGGACACCGCGATCAGCGCCGTGCCCGGCGCGGGATGCGCGACGGCTACCGTCATCTCCACGTCCGACACGTCGCGCACAGTATGGCCGCGGCGCCCGGACCTCAACTCCATCCGTCACGACTCGGGCTTGGGGAGTTATTTCGCTTCCGTTCGGGGATAACCGGGTACGCCGGGTTAGCCGAGAGGATGGATGCAGCCGTGACCTACCTGATCCGATCCCGAAGCAACCGGGGCCGCGTCGAGGCGACCAGTCCAGGAGCCCGCTTCGCCGCCTGCTTCGTCGCGCTGTTGGCCGCCCACCAACTGGCCGACTACTGGGCGCAGACGAACTACCAGGCCGCGAACAAGGGCCGCCACGGCAGCCCGCACGACAACGCCGAGGGTCGGGTCGCCTGCATGGCCCACGTGGCGACCTACACCGCCGTCAGCGGCGCCACGGTGACCGGGGCGAACTGCCTGCTCGGGCTGGGCGCCAACTGGCGCGGGGTTGTCGCCGGCCAGCTCATCTCGTTCGCCACGCACTACTTCGCCGACCGCCGCTTCCCGCTGCGCGCGCTCGCCGCCCGCACCGGGAAGCTCGAGTTCCACGACGCGGGTGAGGGCCTGGCCAAGGGCAGCGCGGTGCTGGACCAGAGTTGGCATCTCGGCTGGCTGGCGGTCTGTGCGCTGGCCAGCGCGACCATTGGGGCGACACGTGCATCCCGCTGAGCACGTCGCGGACACCGCCGGCGAGCCCGCGGGAAACCAGGGCGCGGGCAGCCGGGACGCCGGCGGCCGGGACGCCGGCGGCCCGGACGGGGAGAGGAGCGACCTCGCGGCATTCCACCAGCTGGTCGGCCAGCTCGACTACCCCATGCTGATCGTCACCACCTCGGTGGCGGGCGAGCACTCCGGCTGCCTGGTTGGCTTCCACACCCAGTGCTCGATCGATCCACCCCGATTCCTGGTCTGCGTCTCCCACCGCAATCACACCTTCCCGCTCGCCCTGGCCAGCGAGCTGCTCGCGGTGCACGTCCTCGATGTGGCCGATCACCGACTGGCGGAGTTGTTCGGTGAGCGCACCGGCGACGACGTGGACAAGTTCGCCGCTTGTGCGTGGCGCGAGCATCACGGGCTTCCGGTGCTGTCGGCGGTCAAGGCCTGGTTCATCGGCCGGGTACTGCACCGGCTGGACTGCGGCGACCACACCGGGCACCTTCTCGAGCCCATCCAGGCAGAGTTCAGCGGCGAGCTGCACCAGCTCGGGTTTCAGCAGGTGAAAACGCTTAATCCGGGTCATCCGAGTTGACCGGAGTGCGGATTCGGCCCGCCAAGCACAATTTTTTTCGCGAAAAACGGTTTTGTCCGTCGCGACAGTGGGAATACCCCAACATCGGACTTCGAGCTGGCTGCTGCTGGGGAGCGGACAGACCGGCGGGCGTAACGGGGCCGGTGATGTCGTGGGTGGCGCGACATCACCGGCCCCGTCTTCATTTCCGATAGGCGGCGATCATCGCCGTGCACGCGAACCAGGCACTCCACAACACAGCTTGATGGCACCCGAAAAGCTGAGAATCTGGATCTCTGGGTATGGGTGATGCGAGCCCGGGTATGCCATCGATCTACCCATTCCCGCGCCGCGCGCGGAAGTCTGTTGAGGAGGAGCCGTGCCCCCGCGAACGCGTTCGAAGGCCCAGCCCAAGCCGGTCAGCCAGGCCACCCGGCGAACCAGCGCCGACAACCAGTCGAGTGCCCGAGGGGCGGCAGCTCGCTCCCGATCAGCCGCTGAGTCGGCGCCGGCCCCGGATACCGCGCCAGCCGGTCGCTCCGGCTCCCGGTCGAGAGCGGCATCCGCACCACGGCCGGCCGCGCGCGCCGGAACATCATCGGCTGAGTCCGGGCCAGCGGTACGGATGGCGGGATTGCGCCTCCCGCTTCCGGAGGCCTTGGCCAACGGGTCCGCTGGAAAGCGGCTGATCTGGTTGGGCGGGCTGGGCGCAATGGCGACGATTGGCCTGCTCGAATGGCCGGTCGCGGTCGCGGTCGGCGCCGGGACCTTCGTGGCCGAACGATTCGCCCGAGCGAATTCGATCACCCGCCACGGGGCCGACGCGGCCACCACAAATAGGTCTGCACCGGCCGATCAGGAGTAGCGCCAACCAGACGTCTCACGGCGAATTCCGGGCGCTGTTCGAGGTGATCGATATTGGCACGCGGCCGCCCTCCGCGCACTCAAACTCGCGGCGACCGGCGCGGCCGTACCCCTGATTCGAGCCGACCCGCTCAGGTGGAACCAGGTGATTCACAAATGAAGGGAGTAATGCTCGGTGAGGGTGCTTGACGCCGCGCTGTCGCTGTCGATCCCACAGGTCTCTCGGGAGCTTCGTGCGCTCCCCCAACGGATGCTGGATGCGGTCGACCGCGGGCGGGTGATGGGCAGGCGGGCCAGCGTGCACGGCGGGCGAGCCATGATCGAGGTACGCGGCGCCGGGCTGGGCGAGGCGTACCGGGCTTCTCTGGTGGCGGCGGTGGAGTCGCTACCGGGGGTCGAGTGGGGCGGGGTGAACGCGACGCTGGGCAGGATCGTGGTGAGCCTGCGGGAGCCGGCGGCGCCGCTGAGCGAACTGGTCGCCGCGGTGGCACGGGTGGAACGCGAGCAGCTGAGGGGCGCGGGGTCGGCGAGCACGGATTCGACAGCTCCCGGCGGCTACCGAGCCGTGCTGGACGGCGCGGTGGATGGCGCGGTGGATGGCGCGGACGTGCACCGAGGCTGGACGATGGCGGCGGCCACCGGGGCCGGCCTGGCTCTGTCCGGCGTGGGTGCGGTGTTGCGACGTACGCCGCTTCCGGCGGAGTTGGCCTCGCTGGTGACCGCGGTGGACAACCAGCCCAGGTTGCGGCAGGCCCTGGAGACCCTGGTGGGCCGGCCGGCCACCGACGTGGGGCTCGCCGTGCTGTCCGGTATCGGACAGGGGCTGGCGGGTAACTGGGCCGGGCTGCTCGTCGACGCCGTGCAACGGGTCAACAGGCTGACCGAGGCGCGGGCCGCGCACGACGCCTGGCTGGTCAGAGAAGCTGACCTGCTGGCCAAACCCGAGCTGGCCGAGGCCGAACCGGTGGTGGCCCGCCGGCCCGTCCCGCTGCCCGCCGGCCCGGTGGAGACATGGGCCGACCAGGCCGGGCTGGCCGGCCTCGGGGCGTTCGGCCTCGGCTTGCCGCTGACCGGTAACCCGAGACGGTCGGCGAGCCTGGCATTGGCGGCGGTACCCAAGGCGGCGCGGCAGGGCCGTGAGGCGTTCGCCTCCGCGCTGGGCCGGGTGCTGGCCCGCCGGGGCGCCCTGGTGCTGGACCCGGAGGTGCTGCGCCGGCTGGACCGGGTGAACACCGTGGTGCTGGACAGCGATGTCCTGGTCACCGGGGCGCTCATGCTGGGCGAGGTGGTCCCGGTGGCCGACGTGGACGCCCGGGAAGTGGCCACCCGGCTGCACACCCTGTTCCGCGCCTCCGAGCCGACCGCCGCGCGACGCTCCGGCGAGTGGGAGCTGCGCCCGTTGCCCGACACCGAAGGTCCGGGTCCGGTCCGCGACGCCCGAAGGCGGCTGAGCGAGGCGGGCGCGGTCAACGTGTTGGCGCTGTGCCAGAACGACCAGCCGAAGGCCGTGGCGGCGGTTGTCGAGGAGCCGTCGGAGTCGGTGGAGGCGCTGGCCGCCGCGGCCCACCGGTCGAACCTTCGGCTGGTGATCGCCGGGTCGGCCAACTCGCTGCCACCCACCACGTCGGAGACCCTGACCCACGCGGTGCTGCCCGGCGGTGACGAGTTGCTCGGCACGGTGCGCGATGCACAAGCCGACGGCGCCGTTGTGCTGCTGGTCTCGGCGCGGCGCGCGCCGCTGGGCAACGCCGACGTCGGAGTGGGCGTGCACGGACTGGATGGCCGGCCGCCCTGGGGCGCGCAGCTGCTGATCGGCCGGGATCTGGAGTTGGCCGCGCTGGTGATCGAGGCGTGTGGCCCGTCGGCGTTGATGAGTCGACGCGGTGCCCGGCTGGCGCAGGCGGGCTCCGCGATGGGCGGCGTCGCGGTGCTGCTCGACCGGGGATGGGGCTTGGGCTCGCGGCCTGGGCAGGCGGCGTCGTTGGCGGTGAACGCGACAGCGGCTGTTGCCGTGGCGCAGGGCACCTGGGCCGGGCGGCAGGTGGGCAGGCGCCCGCTGGCTCCGCCGGTTTCCCGGGTCCCGTGGCATGCCATGCCCACCGAAGCGGTACTGGACAAGCTCGGTGTCACCGGCGACGGCCTCAGCGCACCCCAGGCCCGCAAACGGCGGCGAGGTGAAAGCTCCGAGCCATCGCACCGGACCCTGCTGGGCGGCTTGCTGGACGCGGTGGCGAAGGAGCTGGACAACCCGCTGACCCCGATCCTGGCCAGCGGCGCGGCGCTGTCCGCGGCGGTCGGTTCGATCACCGACGCCGGCCTGGTCGCCGGGGTCAGCGCATTGTCCGCGGTGGTCGGCGGGGTGCAGCGGCTGCGCACCGACCGAGCGGTGGCCCGGCTGATGGCCGGGTCGGCGGTGGTGGCGCGGGTGCGCCGGGACGGCGAGTGGACGCGGCTGCCGGCCGAGGAGCTCGCCGTGGGTGATGTGGTGGAGGTCCGGTCCGGCGAGGTGGTGCCCGCCGACTGTCGGGTGCTGGAGGTCAGTGGGCTGCAGACCGACGAGGCCAACCTCACCGGAGAGCCGTTCCCGGTGACCAAACACCCCGAACCGGTCGCGGCGGCCAGCATTGCGGACCGCACCAGCATGCTCTACGAGGGCACCAGTGTGGCCGCCGGTCGCGGCACCGCGGTGGTGGTCGCCACCGGCGGCTCGACCGAGGTCGGGCGCAGCATGGCCGCCACCCGGGGCGCCGCGCCGCCCACCGGAGTGGAGACCCGGCTGGAGGCGATCACCAACACCACCCTGCCGATGGCCATGGGCGCGGCGGGAGCCGTGGTCGCCGCCGGCATGCTGCACGGGCGACCGCTGCGCGACAGTCTCGGCGCGGGGGTCAGCCTCGCCGTGGCGTCGGTGCCGGAAGGGCTGCCGTTCCTGGTCAACGCCGCCCAGCTCGCGTCGGCCCGCCGGCTGTCCCAGCACGGGGCGCTGGTGCGCAATCCGCGAACCGTGGAAGCCCTCGGCCGGGTGGACACCCTCTGCTTCGACAAGACCGGCACGCTCACCGAGGGACGCATCGCGCTGGCCGCGATCGACGACACCAGCTCCAACTCCGTGCTGGACGAGTCGGGCGCGGGACCCGGGACCGACCTGGCCGCCGCGCACCGAGCCGTGCTGGCCGCCGGCCTGCGGGCCACCCCGGCCCGCCGCCGTGACCAACCGATGGAGCACCTGACCGACCGCGCGGTGGTGAAGGGCGCGGAGAGCGCGTCGATTGTTCGGCAGGCGGGATTGCCGGGCTGGCGTCGGCTGGCGGTGCTGCCGTTCGAGCCCAACCGAGGCCTGCACGCCACCCTGGCCAGCGCCGATCACCCCGGCCCCGACGCGGACGCGCTGCTGTCGGTGAAGGGCGCCCCGGAGACGGTGCTGCCGCTGTGCACCCACCTCGCCCACCGAGGCAAGCGGGTGGCGCTCAACGCCTCGGCCCGTCGGCGGCTGGATCGTCGGCTGGAACGGCTGACCGGCAAGGGCTACCGCGTCCTCGCTGTGGCCGAGCGCACCGACCGGGCGCGCCACCGGTTGGTCGAGGACGAGGTCAAGGGGTTGACCCTGCTTGGGTTCCTGGCCCTGTCCGACCCGGTCCGCCCCGCCGCGGCGGCCTCGGTGCGCGCGCTGCGCGACGCTGGGGTACAGATCATCATGATCACCGGCGACCATCCCGGCACGGCGGAAGCGGTGGCGCGCCGGCTGGACGTGCTGAACGGCGGGAAGGTGATCACCGGGCCGGAGCTGGACGAGCTGGACGACTCGGCCCTGGACCGGCTGTTGCCCGAGGTCAGGGTGGTGGCCCGAGGCACCCCGGCTCACAAGGTGCGGGTGGTCCGGGCCTTCCAGCGACTCGGCCGGACCGTGGCCATGACCGGCGACGGGGCCAATGATGCACCGGCCATCCGGCTCGCCGAGGTGGGTATCGCGCTGGGCCGGCGGGCCACCCCGGCCGCGCGCGCCGCCGCCGACCTGGTCATCACCGACGAACGGCTGGAGACCATCCTGGCCGCACTGGTGGAGGGGCGCGGCATGTGGGCCTCGGTCCGCCAGGCTCTGGGCATTCTGGTCGGCGGAAACCTGGGCGAGATCGCCTTCACCGTCCTGGGCTCGGCGATCAGCGGCCAGTCGCCACTCAACACCCGCCAGCTGCTGCTGGTGAACCTGCTGACCGACCTCGCACCGGCGCTGGCCATCGCACTGCGGCCGCCAGGCTCCAGCACCGGCTCCAACACCGAGCTGCTCCGGGAGGGACCGGAGGCCTCGCTCGGTGAGGCGCTCACCCAGGACATCACCAACCGGGCGATCACCACCGCCGGGGCGGCCACCGCCGCCTGGACCGCCGCCAGGTTCACCGGCCGGCCCACCCGGGCCCGGACCGTGGCGCTGGCCGCGCTGGTGGGCAGCCAACTCGGTCAGACGCTGGCCACCGGCGGGCCCAGCCCCGCGGTACTGGCCAGCAGCCTCGGCTCCGCCGCCGCGCTCGCCGCGATCATCCAGACCCCGGGGGTCAGCCAGTTCTTCGGCTGCACGCCCCTCGGCCCGGTCGGCTGGACCATCGCCGGCGGGGCGGCCACGGCGAGCACATTGTTGGGGCCGCTGCTGCCCTCATCGCTTCCCCCGGTGCTCGGACGGCTGCAGGACCTGCTCGGCACGCTCAGATCCGATGAGCCCGCCGACCGGGCGCGGCCGGGGCCGGAGTCCATCGTCGTCAGCAAGGAGGCTGATCATGCCGAACGAGGCTGAGCGTGGCATGGTGCTGCGCGCCGGACCACTGGAGATCGATGTGCCCCGCTCGCTGGGCTACTTCGGCGGAATCGCGGCCGCGGTCGCCGTCGGGGTGCTGGAGCCGCCGTTGGGGGCGTTCATCGCGGCGGTCCCGTTCATCAAGATGCTCACCACGCCGGATTCCCCCAACCCACTGCGCTTCCTCGGGCTGCTGGCCGAGGGAGCGGCGCAACCTGTGGGCAGCAGCGGGCAGGGCACCATCCGGCTGCCTGGCGAACCCGACGACGACTAAGTCTTGAGTGTCTCCCCGCCGTAGGGGCGTCTTACTGTGCGAGCACTTCCGAACTGTCCCGGCACGTTCGCGTCGAATGACCCAGGTCACACATAGTACGTAATTTCTCGTACTACCGTACTGTACGAGCAAATACGTACTGGCGCCCGCTGCCCGGGAGCCTGGGCCGAAGGGACACCAAGACCTCATGCCATGCCGCGCTTCAACAGGCAAGCCAGCCGTCTCCGCCCCCAGCGCCGGGCGTCACCGACTCGGCTGGACCCTGGCCGTGCTCGCACTGGCTCAGCTGATCTTCGCGCTGGACCTGAACATCGTCTTCGTGGCCCTGCCCGAGATCGGCGCCGACCTGGGATTCACCGGTCAGACCCAGCAGCTGGTGGTCAGCGTCTACGTGGTCTTCGCCGGCGGCTTCCTGCTCCTGGGTGGGCGGGCGGCGGACCTACTCGGGCGCCGTCGGGTGTTCGTGGCCGCGTTAACGCTGTACGCGGTCTCCTCACTCGCCGGCGGCCTTGCCCCGAACGCTGAGATGATCGTGCTGGCCAGGGCGGTTCAGGGGGTGGGCGGCGCGCTGCTGCTGCCCTCCACGTTGTCGCTGATCAACACGTTGTTCCCGGAGGGCCCTCGGCGCAACCGGGCGCTGGCCGTCTGGGGCGGCGCCGGTGCCAGCGGCCTGACCGTGGGCGCCCTGCTTGGCGGCGTGCTGACCGAGGCGTTCGGCTGGCCGGCGGTGTTCTTCGTGAACGTGCCACTGGCCGGGCTGGTGGCCCTAGCCGCGCTCTGGGTGATCCCCAGGGACCGGCGCGGTGAGGTACGCCGCCAGTTCGACCTGCCGGGCGCGGTGAGCGCGACCGCCGGGGCCACACTGCTGGTGTTCGCCCTGGTGGAGGGGCCGGAACTGGGATGGTTGAGTCCGGTCGTACTGATCGCCGCGGTGCTCGCGGTGGTCGCGCTGGCCGGATTCGCGGTGATCGAGACGCGCGGTGCTGACCCCCTCATGCCGCCCCGGCTGCTGACCAACCGCAGCCTGCTCGTCGGGATGACCGTCACCTTCGTCTACATGGCCAGTTTCGGTGCGCTGCCCTACTTCCTGACCGTGCTGCTGCACAACGTGCACCACTTCTCCGCGCTGCGGACCGGCCTCGCCTTCCTGGTCCCCTCGGTGGCCATCGCGCTCGGCACCCAGCTCGGCGAGCGGGCCACCACCCGGTTCGGCACCCGGCCCACCCTGCTGTGCGGATTCGGCGTCGGGATAGCCGGCACGGTGCTGCTCGCGGTCGGCTTCGACGATCAGGCCAGCTACCTCACCGCGGTCCCTGGCCTGGTCGTCTCCGGGCTCGCCCAGGGCGTCACCTGGACCGCGATGTGGATCGCCGCCGCCGCCGGAGTCGCTCCTGGTGAGCAGGGTGTCGCCTCTGGGATGGCCTCCACCACGCTCAACGTCGGCAACGCCATCGGCCTGGCCGTGCTCATCGCGATCGCCAACTCCGGAGTGTTCGACGAACCCGCGGACCGGCTCCCCGACGCGGTCGCCCACGGTGGCCAGATCGCCGTGCTGATCGCCGCCGCGGCCATGGCACTCGGCATGCTCGCCAGCCTCACCCTGCCCAGGCGTCGAGGCTATCCGACCGGGCTGTGAGTACTGGCGATGCTCGCCGACCGAGGGTGCACTGAGTCCCGCGGCCTCGAGCCGGCGAGCATCGCCGCCGCGGCGGATCAACCGCCCTGGTCCCCCGGCGGCATCGTGGGTCCACCGGTCACCGGCTCCTCTGGGTCGACACCCGTCGCGTCCTCGGGCTCGGAGGTGCCTACCGGGCGCTGCGACTGGCCTTGCGTCCCGACCGTCTCGCGTTCGTCCTCTCCGCCGGTGCGCGCGGCGTACTCCTCACCGCCGGTGCTTGAGCTCTCCCCCACTCCGAGCGGCGCCTCCGGCGCGGTGTCGGTGGAGGACACGCCCTCCCGCTCTTCCTCGGACACCGGCGGCTCAGGCCCGGGCTCAGGGGCGTGCTCGTCCGCCCGGAATGCCTTGTGCACGCCCTCCTGGGCGGCCTGTGCCGCATCCTCGGAGTCGGGCCGCTCGTACGGCGGAACGAGCCCCTGCGGCTCTGCCTGACCACCTGGGGTGACCTCCGGGCCTCGGCTCGACCTGCCGCCTGGCTGCTCACCCTGGGTCATCGTCTGATGCTGATCCTGCGAACTCATTGACTCGGCCACCGGGACCTCCTTGTCCGTGGTGAGCTGGCTCATGTCCAGCACCAATCGGATGCCCCGGCTGGGGATGGTGAAACCTGAGGCCCGCTAGCCGCCCGTTTGGGTGCCGGGGTTCGGCTGAACGCGCAGGGTGTCGCGGAGTGCCTCGAGGCCCGTGTAGTCGGGTCGCCAACCCAGGTCCCGTTTGGCCCGGGTGGTGTCCATGATCGCCGGGTGGCTGGCCGCCTCCAGCCAGCGGGCCCACTGGGGCAGGAACGGCAGCCCGGCCAGTGCCCTGGCCCCGGCGCGTATCGGGGCACCCGGCAGGGGCATCGGCCAGCCGCCGAGCTCGCGCGCCACGTCCGCGACGGTGAGGACGCCGTCGCCGGCGATGTTGTAGGCGCCGGGCGGGCCGTCCCCGAGCACGCAGCGACACAGCGCCTGCCCGACATCTCGCTCGTGCACGAACTGCAGCGGCATCCTGGGCGCCGGCATCGGCAGCGGAATCGGGAGCCGGGCGAGTTGGCCGAGCGCCCGGCGAGCCGCCGGCGCGAGCCAGCCCGGGATCAGATCCTTGCCACCCACGGCGTGCGGACCCAACACGATGGACGGGCGCAGCAGGTAGACGGCCAGCTCCGGGTATTGCTCGGCCTCGTTCCGCAGCAGCTGCTCCAGCTCGGCCTTCTCCCGCGCGTAAAACAGCTGCGCCGAGGGCCGCACCGGCCAGTCCTCCCGCATGCCCACCGGATTGTCCGGATGGAAGCCGTAGGCGGCGACCGAGGACGCATAGACGAACCGGCGAGCCCCCGCGTCCCGGGCGGCCCGGAACGCGTTGAGGGTGCCACCCACGTTGATCGCCCTGGTGGTGTCCGGAGACCCGGAGCCGGTGATCAGGAACGCCAGGTGCACGACCACATCGGCGTCGAGGAACGCCTCGCGCAGCGCGTCCAACTCCCGCACGTCGCCTCGGCGGTAGGTCAACTTGGTCCAGCCACGCCCGGCGGGGTCGAAGGGGCGCCGGGCGATGCCGACCACCCGGGACACCCGCTCTTCGCGCTGCAGCAGTGGCATCAGGCCGGCGCCGAAGGTGCCGGTTGGTCCGGTAACGGCGACGGTGAGCGCGGACTCGGTCACCGAGCCCGGGTACCCGAGAGGCGGCGGGACAATCTTGGCGAGGGTCAGGGGCCGGCTATGGCTGGGCGGGGAGCAGTCGGCGAACGGCGTCCACGATCTCCGCGTTGGTGGTCCCCTTGGTCACGTACTCGGCCGCGCCGGCGATCCGCATTTCTGTCCGCGAGTGCACATCGCTCTGCGCGGAGAAAGCCAGGATCTTCGTATGGGGTGACCGAAGGCGGATTTCCCGCGCCGCCCGGCCGCCACCGCCGCCAGGCATGCGGCAGTCAAGCACCGCCACCGAGGGCGCCAGCCGCTGGGCGAGCTCGATGGCCTCGTCGGCATCGGCGGCCAGGGTGATGTCCTCGACCGCCAGCTCGATCCGCAGCAGGTCGGCGAGCGCGGCCCGGATCATCGGGTCGTCATCGCAGATCAGCACGTTGCGTCGAGTCGGAATCATCCGAGGGCCCGTCGCCAGCTAGTCCGGCACGGAGCAGGGCAGCCAGAAGTTGACCGAGGTGCCCGACCCGTGGTTGTTCTGGATCGTCCACCAGCCGCCGCTGGTCTCGGCCCGCTCGCGCATCTCCATCAGGCCGAAGTGCTCCTGGGTCGGCTGCCGATCCGGTTCGCCGTCGAGCCCGACACCGTCATCGGCCACGGTGACCAGCACGCCGTTCTCCACCGAGGACAGGGACACGTCGACCGCGCTCGCCCGCGCATGCTTGCGCACATTGGTGAGGGCTTCCTGGCAGATGCGGAAGATGGTCACCGCCGTTTCGGTGGACGGTTCCTCGGAGAGCTCGTGTCGGAGCGAATGCCGCAGGCCCCATCGGCTCACCACCTGGTCCAGATAGTCGGACAGCGCCTCACCCAGGCCCTGCTCGTCGATTCCCGGCGCTCGTAGCTGGAAGACCAGGCTTCGTAGCCGGCTGATCGAGTTCCGCACCGACCGGTCGAGTTGCCGCAGCGGATCGGCCTGGTCGGCGGGTAGCTGCCCGGCCAGCAGCTGCAGTCGCATGCTCACCGCGACCATGGACTGGATCGAGTCGTCGTGCACGTCCCAGGCGATCCGGCGCCGCTCGACTTCCTGCGCGTCCACCAGGTGCGCGAGCAGCCGGCGCCGTTCGGTGAGCGTGTGTTCGGCGATGCGCCGCTCGGTCATGTCCCTGGTCACCTTGCCGAAACCGCGCAGCTCACCGGTCTCGTCGAACAACGCGGTAATCACCACATTCGCCCAGAAACGCGAACCGTCCTTACGGACCCGCCAGCCCTCGTCCTCCAACCGCC
>DASWST010000251.1:0-6081 GCA_036402515.1 Pseudonocardia sp. | reverse complement strand
GATGGTCGCTATAGCGACCATCGCCACTCACGACCCCGATATGGTCAGGGGCCGAAGGCGTTGCCGGTGGGGATCTTCGGACGGCCGATCGGCTCGATCCGGCGGCGGGTGGCGCCGGCGTACACCCGAGCGGTGGCCGCGGCGATCTGGTCCCAGTCGAACTCGCTGCGCAGCCGGGCGCGCGCCGCCCTGGCCCTGGTCTGCGCGGCCTTCGGGTCGTCCAGCACGGCGCGCACGGCGGTCGCGATGCCGGCCACGTCGCCCGGCTCGAAGGACAGCCCGGTCACCCCGTTGCGAACCACCTCGCCCAAGCCCCCCGCGGTGGAGGCCACCAGCGGCGCTCCGGCGGCGGCCGTCTCCAACGCGACCATGCCGAACGGCTCGTACCGGCTGGGCAGCACCACCGCGTGCACCGCCGCCACCAGCGCGGCCAGCTCCCGATCCGGCAGGTGGCCGAGTAGCTGTACCGCCCGCCGCACCCGGTGCGCCCTGGCCTGCTCGATCAGGAAGTCCACGTGCGTGCCATGCCCGGCGACCAGCAGGCGGGTGCCCGGGTGTGCCCGACGGATCCGGGGCAGCGCGGCGATCAGGTCGTGCACGCCCTTCTCGTACTCCAGCCGGCCGAAGTAGAGCAGCAGCGGCGCGCCGTCCGGGGAGTACCGGGCGCGCACCGCGTCCACCTCGGCTCCGCGCACCCGCCAGCGCCGCGGCTCGATGCCGTTGTGCAGGACCGAGATGTCGCCCCGATCGCGGTCGAACAGCTCGGCCGCCTCGGTGCGCATCGCCTCCGAGCAGGTGATCAGCGCGTCCGCCCGCTGGGCCAGCCACCACTCCACGGAGTGCACCTGCTGGCTCACTACGCTGGACAGCCACCCGGCGTGCCGGCCGGCCTCGGTGGCGTGCAGGGTGACCACCAGCGGCACCTCCAGCTGGTCGGCCAGCCCGATCGCGGCGTGCGCCACCAGCCAGTCGTGCGCGTGCACCACGTCCGGCCGCCAGTCATCCAGCCAGCGGGGCGTCGCCCGCACCATGCCGTGGTTCATGCCCAGCGTCCAGGCCACCAGGTCCCGCTCGAACTCCAGGTGCGGGGGATCCTCGGCGACCCGCAACACGCGCACCCCGTCGACCAGCTCGTCCTCTGTGGGATGGGTGCCGGCGTCGGACCCGGCCGGCTGGCGGGACAGCACCCGCACGTCGTGCCCGGCCGCGGCCAGCCGGCGGGCCAGCGCGTGGACGTGCCGGCCGAGGCCGCCAACGACCACCGGTGGGTATTCCCAGGACACGATGAGCACACGCATAAGGGGCAACCTACCGGCCGTATTGGACGGAATAGTCGGTTCGGTCCGCCGAATCGGCCAGCCAGCGTGCGTCCAACTGGCCGAATACCGCGTCCTGACTGTCGTATGTGCCGACCGCGACCTGTGCCTCGGCCAGCCGCCCGGAGGCGAGCATTTCGGAGATTGCGGTGACCCGCTGGGCATGCCGCCGTGCCCTGGCCCGCGCGTAGTCCGCGGCCGAGTCCTTGCTGACCATGAACGCCCAGTCGCTGGACAGCGCGAGCAGGGCTTGGCGGGCCAGCCCGTCACGGACCCGGTCCCGGCCGAGCCCGCGGGGCTCCAGGCTGGCCTTGGCGAGCAGCCGCCGCTGGACCTCGGCGCCCAGCTCCACCAGGTCGGCCACCAGCGCGCCGTCCCAATTCCGCCAGTCCTTCCCGGATCCCCAGGAGGAGGCGGGTACCTCCACCGGCCCGGCCAGCAGCCCGGCATCCAGCGCGCCGCGCAGCGTGCTCACCCGTACCCCGGCCTCGGGCAGCCCGCGCAGCACCTCCTCCAGCCACCCGGGGCCCTCGAACCACCAGTGCCCGAACAGCTCGGTGTCGTAGGCGGCCACCACCAGCGCGGGGCGGCCGTGCTGGGCGGCCAGCGCGGTGAGCCGGTCCCGGACCACGCGGACGAAGTCGGCGGCGTGCTTGCGCACCGCGGCGGCCGCCAGCGCGGGGTCGTATGGCTTCTTGTGCTCCGGGGCCACACCGCGTCCGGTCACCCGGGCCAGCTTGAGCCCGGAGGAGTGGTCGTAGGTGTGAAAATCTCGGTAGTCCCGGTGGCCCGGATACCCCGCCTTGGGCGACCACACCCGGTAGGTCACCGGTAGGTCCCGGCCGAAGCACACCACGTCACTGTCCCCGACGGTGCGGGCGAACGCGGTGTCCCCGCGCAGCGCGGGCCCGTCGACCAGGAACCGGCGAACCCCGGCGGCGGCGTAGCCGTGCTCCATGCCGGGCGCATAGCCGCATTCCGGCGCCCAGATCCCCGCCGGCCGGGAGCCCAGCCGCAACGCGGTGTCGGCCAGTCCGGCGCGCAGCGCGAAGTCCCGCACCGCTGGTTCGAGCAGCGGCTGGAACGGGTGGGTGGCCGGGCCGCCGAGCAGCTCGATGACGCCCTCGTCCACCAGCGGACGCAGCACCGCCGACCCGCCGTGCCGCCACCGGCTCTCGAAATCGAGGAGTGCCGCACTGGCCCGGCGGTGCTCGTCGGCGGCCAGCCCGCCCAGCGCCTGATCGCCGGCCCGGGCGGACCGACCGGCCGCTCCGTGTGCCCGCAGCAGCCATCCGCCCAGCCAGTCGTGCATCCCGCGCAGGCAGTACGGGTCGTCCAGCTGGGCGGCCAGCACCGGGGTCACGCCCAGGGTGAGCAGGTCGCGGTGGCCGTCCTCGCCCAGCCGGCGCAGCAGCTCCAGCACCGGCAGGTAGGAGTCCGCCCACGCCTGGTAGAGCCATTCCTCGCCGACCGGCCAGACCCCGTGCCGAGCCAGCCAGGGCAGGTGGCTGTGCAGCACCAGGCAGAACGTGCCGATCGGGGCGGGCGAACTCACGGGGCATCGGTGGCTCGGTCGGTCGGGCTCTCGGTGCGCCGCTCGGTCGGGCGCTGGGCCACGGCGACCAGGTCCAGGCTCTCGTCCACCCGCTCGCCGTGGATCTCGAAGTCCGCCGCGCGCACGCCGGCCACGTCGGCCCGCAGCGGCTCCGGCCACTCCCCGCCGTGTAACACGACCCCCACCTGCGCCTCGATCACCGATCCGCCGTACCTGGCGTCCAGCTCCCGCAGCGCCGGCCCGTGATGCAGCCCGAGCAGCTCGCGCACCGCGAAGCCGGCGTCGGTGAGCAGCTCGGCCAGCTCGGCGGCGGCCAGCTCGCGGGTGTGGAAGGGGTTCAGCGGGGTGTCCCGGCCGGGGGAGAAGGTGATCCGGTTCGGCGTGCTGATCAGCAGCAGCCCGCCGGGGCGGAGTACCCGGAAGCACTCGGCGAGGAATCCGGGCTGGTCCCAGAGGTGTTCGATGACCTGCAGGTTGGCCACCACGTCGAGCGCGCCGTGGGGCAGCGGCAGGTGGACCAGGTTGCCCCGGACGACGTGCACCTGGGGATAGCGGGCCGCCACGTGCGCCGCGGTGATCGCGTCGTAGTCCAGGCCGACCACCAGCCGGGCGGCCCTGGCCAGCAGCGCGGCACCGTAACCCTCGCCGCAGCCGGCCTCCAGCACCCGTGCGCCGGCGCACCGGTCGACCAGCCGCAGATACGCCGCCTGGTGCCGGCGGAACCAATAGTTCTCCTCCGGGATGCCGGGCACGGTCCGCTCCCCGGTCAGCGCCAGCGTCACCTCGGGAGTGGGCTCCGCGGGGCATACGGCGGGGCGCACGGCCTCACTCGGCTCGGTAGCGCTCATCGGTACCTGGGTGACCTTTCGGATCGGCAAACCGTGCCGAGACCCTAACGGCACAGCTGTCCAACACCTGGTGAGCAGCGTCACGGGCTGAGGTGGCAAGGATCACCGGTCGAGGTATGTCAGCCTGCCCGGTACTGGGTAACTATGGGCAACAAGTTACCCCGGCGTAGCGACGGCGCGCGGGGGTGCAAGAGTCAGTCAATAACCGGCCGACCTGCGTGGTCGCGCGTAGTGTCGGCGGACCGTTAGGGATTTCTGTGCGGCTCTCGCCCGAGGGCGGCGGCCTGGCCGGTCCACTGAGCAGGCAGGAGGTCGAAGGGGACCGATGAACATTGTCGTACTGGTCAAGCAGGTGCCGGACACCTATTCCGAGCGCAAGCTGACCGATGCAGACCACACGCTCGACCGGGATGCCTCGGACGCGGTGATCGACGAGATCAACGAGCGTTCGGTGGAGGCCGCGCTGCAGCTCAAGGAGGCGCACGACGGTGAGGTGACCGTGGTCTGCGTCGGCCCGGCCCGGGCCACCGAGGCGATCCGCAAGGCGCTGTCCATGGGCGCGGACAAGGCGGTGCACCTCTCCGACGAGGCGCTGCACGGCTCCGACGCGGTGCAGACGGCCAAGGTGCTGGCGTCCGTGATCAACACGGTCGAGGGATTTGACCTGGTCGTCGCGGGCAATGAGGCGAGTGACGGGCGCACCGGCGCGGTGCCGGCGATGATCGCCGACGTGCTCGGCCTGCCCGCCCTCACGCACGCCCAGGAGCTGGCCGTCGAGGGCACCACGGTGACCGTGACCCGGGGCACCGACGACGGCATCACCAAGCTGACCGCCGAGCTCCCCGCCCTGGTCAGCGTCGGTGAGAAGCTCAACGAGCCGCGCTACCCCTCGTTCAAGGGGATCATGGCAGCGAAGAAGAAGCCGGTCACCTCGCTGACCCTGGCCGACGCCGGGATCGACCCGAGCGACGTCGGCCTGGCCAACGCGCTGTCCTTGGTCACCGAGGCGTCACCGAAGCCACCGAAGTCGGGCGGCGAGAAGATCGAGGACGAGGGCGACGGTGGCGACAAGATCGCCGCGTACCTGGTCGGCCAGAAGATCATCTGATAGCGGCGACGAAGGAGAAGGACGAACATGAGTGAGGTTCTGGTCCTCGTCGACCATGCGGACGGCGAGATCAAAAAAGTGACCTACGAGCTGCTCACCGCGGCGCGCGAGCTCGGCGAGCCGTCGGCCGTGGTGACCGGCGCGCCGGGTACCGCCGGCAAACTGGCCGACGGGCTGAAGGCGCACGGCGCCGCCAAGATCTACGTGGCGGAGTCCGACGAGGTGGACAAGTACCTGGGTGGCGCTCAGGTCGCGGTGCTGCGGAAGCTGATCGAGTCGGCGTCCCCGGCGGCGGTGCTGATCGCGGCCAGCGCGGACGGCAAGGAGATCGCCGGCCGGCTCGCGGTGGGCACCAACTCCGCGCTGCTCACCGACGTGGTGGGAGTGAACGGGGACGGCACCGCGCAGCACTCCATCTTCGGTGGTGCGTTCGTGGTGACCGCCAAGGGCAACACCGAGCACCCGGTGATCACGGTGCGGCCGGGCGCGGTGGACGCCGAGCAGTCCGACGGCGCGGGCGTCGAGGAGACCGTCGACGTGCCCACGCTGGAGGGTCGGCACGCCACGGTGACCAGCCGCGAGCCGATCGTCGGCGGCGACCGCCCCGAGCTGACCGAGGCATCCATCGTGGTGTCCGGTGGCCGCGGCGTCGGCTCGGCGGACAACTTCTCCGTGGTGGAGGCGCTGGCCGACTCGCTCGGAGCCGCCGTGGGTGCCTCCCGGGCCGCGGTCGACTCCGGCTACTACCCGAACCAGTTCCAGGTCGGGCAGACCGGCAAGACGGTGTCCCCGCAGCTGTACATCGCGCTGGGTATCTCCGGCGCCATCCAGCACCGGGCCGGCATGCAGACCTCGAAGACGATCATCGCGGTGAACAAGGACGCCGAGGCGCCCATCTTCGAGATCGCCGATTATGGCGTAGTGGGCGACCTGTTCAAGGTCGCCCCCCAGCTCACCGACGCGGTCACCAAGCGCAAGAGCTGAGCTCGTTCTCTTTTCGTCGCGCGGCCGGGGCATTCGCTCCGGCCGCCTCGACGTATTTGTGGCCGCCGTACGGATCGGGGGCCGCGGTGTGGGTCGGGGGCCGCGGTGTGGGTCGGGCGCCGCGGTGTGGGTCGGGCGCCGCCGTCCGCTCGCTGGCGGCCGTCGTTCGCGGCCGTCGCCGAGGTCTACTCCAGCGGGTTTTGATCATGGCCGGGTCTCGGCGAAACGGCCCACGGCTGGGGCTGGTTCGGTCAGGTTGGGCGGGTGTTG
>DASWST010000250.1:0-2245 GCA_036402515.1 Pseudonocardia sp. | reverse complement strand
CGGTGCCGCGCCGGCCACCGGACGCCGGGTGCCGAGGAGCTGCACCTCGCCGCCGGCCAGGGTCGCGGGCAGCCGGTTCATGGTGCCGACGAATTCCGCGACGAAGGCGGTCGCCGGGCGCTCGTACAGCTCGTCCGGGCTCGCCACCTGCTCCAGCCGGCCGGCCCGCAGCACCCCCACCCGGTCGGCCACCGAGAGCGCCTCGGCCTGATCGTGGGTGACGAAGACGGTCGTGATGCCGAGCTCGAGCTGGATCCGCCGGATCTCCTCACGCAGCTGCACCCGCACCTGGGCGTCCAGCGCCGACAGCGGCTCGTCGAGCAGGAGCACCTGGGGCGCCACCGCCAGGGCGCGGGCCAGGGCCACCCGTTGCTGCTGGCCGCCGGAGAGCTGGTGGGGATAGCGGTTCCCGCGGTCGGCCAGGCCGACGAGGTCCAGCAGCTCCGCCGCCCGGCCGATCCGCTCGGTCTTCGCCCGGCGGCGCACCCGCAGGCCGAAGGCCACGTTCTCGGCGACGGTGAGGTTCGGGAACAGGCTGTAGGCCTGGAACACCATCCCCATGTCGCGCTTGTTGGCGGGCACGTCGGTGATGTCCCGGCCGTCGAGGAGCACCCGTCCGCCGTCCGGACGGTCGAACCCGGCGATCGCCCGCAGCGCCGTCGTCTTCCCGCAGCCCGACGGCCCGAGGAGGGCGATCAACTCGCCGCCGCAGATGTCGAGGTCCAGTCCGTCGAGCGCGACGACGGACCCGTACCGGCGGGTCAGCCCCTCCAGCCGGATCGGCACGCCGGGCCGCTCCCGCAGGTCGGCGGGCCCGGCGGACCGGGCGGACACGGCGGTCATGAGTTCTCCTTCGTGCCGCGCCGGCGATCCAGCGCGGAGATCAGCAGCAGCAGCACCCAGGTGATCATGAGCGAGAGCACCGAGACCGCCACCGACAGCTGCGGCTGGGAGCCCGAGATGCGCACGATCCACGTCGGGAAGGTCTCGAAGCCCAGGATGGCGGCCACCGTGAACTCGCCCAGGACGAGGGCGAGGGTGAGGAAGGCGGCGTTGAGCACCGAGGTGCGCAGCACCGGCAGGACGACGGAGACGAGGACTCGCGGCCACGAGGCACCGAGGTTGCGCGCCGCCTCGGTGAGTGTGCGCAGGTCCGCGCCGCGCACCCCGGCGTCCAGGGCCCGGTACACGAACGGCATCGCGAGGACGACGTAGACGAACACGAGGATCCACGGCAGCGCCGGCTCCTGGAGGGCGAAGAACGCCTCGGCCAGTGGGGTGTTGAGGAAGTAGTCGGGTGCCCAGGACAGCACACTGCGCACCCCGACGACCAGCGCGATCGGAGGCAGGACCAGAGGCATCAGGGTGAGCAGCTCCACCGTCGTCCGCAGCCGGCGCAGCCGCAGCTCGACGAGAACCACCGTCGGGACCATCAGCAGCAGCACGAGGACCACGGTGAGCCCGCCCAGGGCCAGCGACCGGGTGAACGCCTCGGCGAACCCGTCGGCCCCGGGGATCTCGGCGTAGTGCTCGAGCGTGAGCCCGCCGCGGCCGCGGTCGCGCACGGTGAACAGCACCGAGGCGCCGATCGGGACCAGGAAGTACAGGCCCAGCACGATGAGGACGGCGAACCGCCAGGCCCCTGACCGCCGGCGCCCGGGGCGGACCGGGATCTCCGGCGCGACACTGCCCGCACCGGTCACGCCGGTCACCAGCGCGGTCATGTCAGCCACCGCTGCGTACGCCGCTGGACCCAGGCGTAGAAGGCCATGACCACGCCGATCAGCACGACCATGCCCAGCGCGAGCGCCTTGCCCAGGTTCTCCGAGCCGACGATGACGTTGCTCGACAGCGCATCGGCGATCTGCAGCGTGACCAGCGGGACGCTGCTCCCGACGAGGGCTTTCGCGGTGGCGTACGCGGCGAAGGCCGAGGCGAACAACAGCATCGCCGCCCCGATCACCGGAGGCGCGAGCACCGGGCCACCGACGTAGCGCCAGTACTGCCACCCGCTGGCGCCCAGGTTGTCGGCCGCCTCGCGCCATTGCGGCCGCAGCGCCTCGAGCGCCGGCGTGATGGTCAGGACCATCAGCGGGATCAGGAAGTACAGGTAGACCAGCGCGAGCCCGGTCATCGAGTACAGCGTGAACCCTCCGAGGCCCAGCCCGAAGGTGTCCTGCAGGAGCGCGGTGATCACGCCGGCGTTGCCGATGGTGGCGAGGAACGCGAACGCCAGCGGGATGCC
>DASWST010000249.1:0-6117 GCA_036402515.1 Pseudonocardia sp. | reverse complement strand
CATCCGGGACCTGGCGCAGCAGGCCGCCACGGACTTCCGCGGCTCCGGCTGGAACGTCACCGAGGTCGGCAACTACCCGTACGGGGCCATCGGCACCAGCACCGTCTACTACCGGCCAGGGACCCGTGAGCAGGCCGCCGCTGAGTCGCTGGCCAGCAGCTTCGGTCTCCGAGCGGCGCCCCGATTCTCCGGCATCGCGGGTGCCACCCCCGGCCTCATCGTGATCATCACGCGGGACTACCAGCGGCGTTGACCTAGTGTCCCGTGTCCGAAGTCTCTTCACCGTCTCCGGCGCCCAGACCCGGCAAAGGAAATCGGACGCGAGACACTAGTGTCACTATCCGGGATGATCACGCGGTGACCACGGACGACTCCGCCGGGTCGGCCGGCCCGCGCTGGGTTCGGCTGATGCGGGCCAGGCAGCCCGCCGAGGCGCATCGCGCGGCCACCCCGCTGGAGCTGTTCTTCGACCTGTGCTTCGTGGTCGCGGTGTCACTTGCCGCCGCCGGCCTGCACCACGCGCTGGTCGAGAACCATGTGGCCGACGGCGTGCTCGGCTACCTGATGGTGTTCTTCGCGATCTGGTGGGCGTGGGTGAACTTCACCGCGTTCGCCTCGGCCTACGACACCGATGACGGGCTGTACCGGGTCACCACCCTGGTGCAGATCGCCGGTGCCCTGGTGCTCGCGGCGGGCGTGCCGGCCGCGCTGGACCGGCGGGACTTCCAGGTGATCACCTGTGGTTACGTGATCATGCGCTTGGCCATGGTGGCGCAGTGGCTGCGGGCGGCCCGCTCGGACCCGGAACGGCGCAGCTGCGCGCTGCGCTTCGCCTGCGGCATCGCCCTGGTGCAGCTGGGTTGGGTGGTCCGGCTGGCGCTGCCCGGCGGCTGGGGACTGATCGGGTTCGCGGTGCTGGCGGTGGCGGAGTTGGCGGTCCCGGTGTGGGCGGAGCGGGCCGGCCCGACCACCTGGCATCCCGGGCACCTGGCGGAGCGGTACGGGCTCTTCACCCTCATCGTGCTCGGCGAGGTGGTGCTCGCGGCGACCTCGACCATCCAGGAGGGTCTGTCCGAAGGTGAACACGTGGGCGCGCTGCTCGGCCTGGCCGGCGCCGGCCTGGTGATCGTGTTCTCCATGTGGTGGCTGTACTTCGACGAGCCGGCGCCGCGCCAGCTCGCCTCGCTGCCGGTGGTGCTGTCCTGGGGCTACGGGCACTACCCGGTCTTTGCCTCGGTGGCCGCGGTCGGGGCGGGCCTAGAGGTCGCGGTGGACTACGACACCGGGCACAGCCGGCTCGGCCCGTTGGCCGCCGGTTGGGCGACGGCGGTGCCGGTGGCGGTGTACGTGCTCAGCGTGTGGCTGCTGCGGGTTCGCGGTCGGCCGGGTGGCCGGCTCCGCTCGCTCGACGTGATCTTCCCGGTGGTCGCGGTGCTGGTGTTGGTGTCGCCGTGGTCGCACGTGCCGATCCATCTGACCGCGGCGCTGCTGGCAGTCCTGGTGGTGATCAGCACCGTGGTCAAGCGGCGGGAGGGTCGGGTCGGGTCCTGACGGCGGGCACTAGATTGCCGGACCGTTCAGCGGTCGCGGCGGATCTTGCGCAGCCCGAGTCGTCGGCCGCTGCGTCGGGGCAGGCCACGCACCGGCCCAGGTGATCCCAGCGGCCCTGGCGGCCCCAGCGGTCCCGGCGACCCCGCCGGCCCGGATGATCCCAGAGGCCCTGGCGACGCCGCTGGCCCGGGTGAACCAAGGGGCCCTGGCGGGCTGGCCGGGCTCACCCCGGCTGCTCCGTCGCCGCCGGCCGTGGGGGTGCCGCCGAACTGGCCGTTCGTCTGCCCGTTGTCCTCACGTCGACGCCGGGTGTTGAGCGCGGCCGCGCGTGCCCTGGCGGCTCCGGCGACGCGCCGACGCAGCGGCGGACGGATGCCGGGCGCGCGGGTGGTGCGCAGCGCGCGGACAGCGGCCCTGCGCTGCCGGGCGGCCAGATACCAGGCTTCCGGGTGCCGGCCCAACCAGCGGTACCGGTACACCGCGTACGGCAGGTGCAGCAGGTAGGCGAATACGGCCAGGGTGAGGGCCAGGAAGGGCAGCGTGATGATGGCGGCGCCGGCCAGCCCGACCAGAACCAGCAGCGGGGCGATGAACTCGGCGGGCACCCGCACCGTCTTCATGGACAGGGTGCGGAGCCGGCTGATCATCAGCGCCGCGACGAGCAGCATCCACACCCCGACCACCGGTGGGTCCGACCAGAACCCGGGGCCGAACTGGAGTTCGACGAGGAGCGGGGCGACCGCGACCAGCGCGGCGGCCGGCGCGGGGACCCCGACGAAGAACTCCTTGGCGTACGGCGGCTGCTCGGTGTCGTCGAGCAGCGTGTTGAACCGCGCCAGCCGCAGCGCCGCGCACACCGCGAAGACCAGCGCCACCACCCAACCGAGGCGGTTGGTGCCCTCCAGCCGCCAGATGAACAGAACCAGCGCGGGGGACACCCCGAAGGACACGCAGTCGGCCAGCGAATCGAGTTCGGCGCCCATCCTGCTGGTGGCGTCGAGCAGCCGGGCGATCCGCCCGTCCAGGCTGTCGAAGATGGCCGCCGCGGTGAGCGCGGCAATGCTCAGGTCGTACCGCCCGGCCAGCGCGAACTGCACGGCGGACAGCCCGGAACACAGCGCCAGCACGGTGATGGCGTTGGGCAGCAGCCGCACCCCGCGAGAGCCGTTGACGGCCACTGCTCAGCTCGCCGGCTCGGCGTGCACGCTGGCGCCGGTACAGGCGCCGGTGTCGGTACCGCTGGGCGTCAGCTCGGCCAGCACCGTCTCGCCGCCGATGGTCCGCTGGCCTGGCGAGACCAGCAGCTGGCTGTCGGGGGGCAGGTAGGTGTCCACCCTGGAGCCGAACCGGATCAACCCGTAGGTCTCCCCGGCGGCCACTTCCGCACCTTCGCCGACCTGGCAGACGATGCGCCGGGCCAGCAGCCCGGCGATCTGCACCACGGCAATCAGCTGCCCGTCGGAGTCGCGCAGCAGCATCGAATTGCGTTCGTTGTCCTCGCTGGCCTTGTCCAGGTCGGCGGACAGGAATTTGCCTGGCCGGTAGACCACGCGCTCCACCCGGCCGTCGCGGGGAATGCGCTGGACGTGCACGTCCAGGACGGACAGGAAGACGCTCACCCTGGTGAGCGGGGTGTCCGGCAGGCCGAGTTCGGCGGGTGGCGCGGCAGGGCCGACGGTGGCCACGGTGCCGTCGGCCGGGGCGACCACCACACCGGGACGGTTCGGGGTCACCCGGAGCGGTTCCCGGAAGAACGCCGCGACGGCGGCGGTGGTGGCCAGGCCGAGCAGGGTGCCTCGTCCGGTCAGTGTCCTGCCCAGCAGCGCGGCCGCGGCGACGCCGGCCACGATGGGCCGACCGCCTGGGTGCATGGGGGGAATGGTGGAACGGACCAGAGCGAGAATGTGGCTCAGTCCGGTCGCGGGGGGTTCGATGCCGGCCATCAGGGTGAGCGAGTCCTCCAGCGGTGCGGCGCCGGGACGGCCGCCCAGCGGCCCACGGTACGCCGGACTGGGCCGCCGGCCCACGGTGGTCGAGTGGCGATCACCTTAGCGCTGGCCGGTGCGCCGCCGGCAAAGTATTGCCGACGCGGCGCACCGCACCTTGGGGAAGTAAAAGGCCGGAGCCGCCATCCCCCGAGACAGCGACCCCGGCCGTGGAACCGCTCGTCCGCTCCCCAGCGACAAGCGGTAGGTCCGTTGACGGTGGGGTTACCCACCGTGCGTCAAATTATTCCCGAGCGCCCGCTCGGTGGTCCAGCCCAATCACGGGAAACCCGCTGCACATGGACCGTTCGGACGAACGCTGTACTGATGTTGACGCCTTAATGGGGTCAAACGTTGCCCATTTGCCATGTGAGCTTGATCACACTCGATGAAATGACACGTCATTACGCTGTGTTGTGTACCACTCGGCCTAAGCGCGCCACCGCCACTCGATCAGCGATCGAGGATCCACACGTCCACTTCCTCGCCCTCCGGATGCTCCTCCGCCGACTCACTGAGCACGATCAAGCAGTTGGCCCTGGCCAGTGACGACAGCAGATGAGATCCCGGACCGCCGACGGCGCGCACCGTCCCGGAAGCCGCATCCAGCTCGCCTCGCCGGAACTGGCGCCGGCCCGCCGGGGAGCGCAAGGTCTCGCTGAGCAGGGCCCGCACGACTGGCCTATCCGGCCTCGGATGGCCCATCGCGGCCCGTAACGCAGGGCGCACGAACACCTCGAAGGAAACCTGAGAGCTGACCGGGTTTCCGGGCAGCGTGACCGCGGTGATGCCGCTGTCCCCGGCGCCGGTGCCCGCTCCGTTGGTCTCGAGTCCGGTCAGCCGGCCGGCGCCCTGCGGCCCGCCCGGCTGCATCGCCACCCGGACGAACTCCACGCCTCGGTCCGCCAGCGCGTCCTTGACCACCTCGTAGGCGCCCGCACTGACCCCGCCCGAGGTGATCAGCAGGTCCGGCGGGCTGCCCTCGGCGGTGGCCTTGGCGATGCGGTCGGTCAGGGTGGCCAGAAACTCGGACACGTCGTCCGGCACGAACCGCAGTTGCTCGGCATGTCCGCCGGCCTCGGTCACCGCGGCGGCCAGCATCACACCGTTGGACTCGTAGATCTGCCCGTGCCGCAGCGGCTGGCCCGCCGCCACCAGCTCCGACCCGGTGGACAGCACGAGCACGTTCGGCGGCCGGTGCACCCGTACCGTGGCCGCCCCGACAGCGGCGGCCAGGCCGAGCTGAGCGGCGCCCAACGGAGTGCCGGCCGGCAGTACGACCGCGCCCGCGTCGGTGTCCTCGCCGGCTCGACGCAGGTGGGCCCCCTCCGCCACCGCCGCGTTGATGCGCACGGCCGCGCCGCCGGACTCCGCGCCGCCGTCGGTGTGTTCAACCTGGACGACCGTGTCGGCCCCCGGGGGGATCGGCGCCCCCGTCATGATCCGGTGCGCGGTACCAGGACGAAGCGGCGGCGAGTCGGTACGACCGGCCGGGATGTCCTCAGCGACCGGCAGCCGGACCGGCCGCTCGGGTGAGGCGTCCGCCACATCCTCGGCGCGGACCGCGTAACCGTCCATCGCGGAGTTGTCGAACGGCGGCAGCGGGATGGCCGCCCGCAGGTCCTCGGCCAGTACCAGGCCGAGCGCGGCGGCTACCGGCAGCTCAACGACAGGGGTGAGTTCGAGCAGCGCGGCGACCGCCGCGCGGTGTTCGTCGACTGTGCGCACGCTCGCATCCTGCCCTCCCGCAAGGTGAGATGGGGCTCCCGGTTGGGGGGTCAATTTGAGGTAGCGTCGGGTCAGTTCGTCCGCAACAACAGGAGGATGCCGTGGCCCAGGGCACGGTCAAGTGGTTCAACTCGGAAAAGGGCTACGGCTTCATCGCGACTGACGGTGGCCCGGACGTCTTCGTGCATTACAGCGCGATCCAGATGGACGGCTTCCGGACCCTCGAAGAGGGGGACCGGGTCGAGTTCGAGACGACCGCCGGTCGTGATGGCCGTAGTCAGGCGGAGGCAGTGCGCCGGATCTGAGGCCGAGACCAGCGAGGGACCGAACGGATTGCCGATCGGTCCCTCGCTCGCGAACCGGGGGTATCCCGGTTGTTTGCACTGTCGTCACCGTGCCGGCGCGGAGGTCCCTCCGCTGGTCCATGGAGGGCCTGTCGCCTTGCACTCGCCGGGTGAGAGTGCTAAACACGGCACTGGCACTCGACATCCTCGAGTGCCAGGTTGGGGTCGGTGAGACCGAGCGCAGGGTTGCCGGTCGTCCGTCGCGGGCACTGCCTCAGCTCGTCGTGTCATCCCTATCGGAGGACCACACCGCATGGCCAAGATGATCGCGTTCGACGAGGAGGCACGCCGCGGGCTCGAGCGCGGCATGAACATCCTCGCCGACGCCGTCAGAGTGACGCTCGGCCCGCGTGGCCGCAACGTCGTGCTGGAGAAGAAGTGGGGCGCGCCCACCATCACCAACGATGGTGTGTCGATCGCCAAGGAGATCGAGCTCGAGGACCCCTGGGAGAAGATCGGGGCCGAGCTGGTCAAGGAAGTTGCCAAGAAGACCGACGATATCGCCGGTG